>NZ_AP025480.1:3076688-3415033 GCF_024347435.1 Vibrio cyclitrophicus | reverse complement strand
GGTGCCCTCACTCTATTTAAGTAATATGAAATGACTGCTAATTTTACCTGTTGATAAGTCAGATCACCAGCAATTGATCACAGATCCAGTGAATAAGATCCAAGTTATTCACAATAAATTTGTAATTTATCGGTGGATCCACACATCTTGCCCCTAATTTACTCACATAATGATCCACTTATGCCCGGATCCTTACTAGTTATCCCCAAAATGGGAATTCAATCTGGTTATGGTTAATAACATCTGGTTATTTATTCTAGAGAGCATTTTCCCAGTAACATCCAATCCCATAAATATAAGGAGTTACCAAATGAATAACTGGATTAAGGCTGCAATTGCGGCTATCGCACTCTCTGCTGCTACTGTTCAAGCTGCGACTGAAGTTAAAGTCGGTATGTCTGGTCGCTATTTCCCGTTTACGTTCGTTAAACAAGACCAACTACAAGGTTTTGAAGTGGATTTATGGGATGAGATCGGTAAGCGTAACGATTACAACGTTGAATACGTAACGGCAAACTTCTCTGGTCTGTTTGGTCTTCTTGAAACGGGTCGAATTGATACCATTTCAAACCAAATTACAATGACGGATGCGCGTAAAGCGAAATATCTTTTCGCAGACCCTTACGTAGTAGACGGCGCACAAATTACCGTTCGTAAAGGTAATGACAGCATCAAAGGAATCGAAGACCTAGATGGTAAGACGGTTGCGGTAAACCTTGGCTCAAACTTTGAGCAACTGCTGCGCAGCTACGACAAAGATGGCAAAATCAATGTGAAAACCTACGATACAGGTATTGAGCATGATGTCGCTCTTGGCCGTGCAGATGCGTTCGTTATGGATCGCCTATCAGCACTAGAACTTATCAAGAAGACAGGTCTACCATTACAGCTAGCGGGACAACCATTCGAAACAATTGAAAACGCTTGGCCTTTCGTTGACAACGACAACGGTAAAAAATTGCAAGCAGAAGTAAATAAAGCATTAGCAGCAATGCGCGAAGATGGTACGTTAGAAAGTATCTCTCAGAAATGGTTTGGTGCGGATATTACTCATAAGTAATTACTCACTTTCTCCATTCAAAGCCCACTGCTTTACACAGCGGTGGGCTTTTTGCTTTTGAGTTCAGATTAAAAAGCCTGATATAACAGTATTTCCAAACAACACTTCCAATAAAAATACGAGATAGATTATGGGATTTGACTTTAATTACATGCTAGAGCTACTGCCAATACTGCTGAAGTATCTTGGCACAACCATGGAGATGGCGACCTGGGGTTTGTTCTTTGCTCTTATCCTGTCTTTGATATTGGCAAATATTCGTGTATTCAAAATCCCAGTGCTCGATCAACTGAGTCAGCTGTATATTAGCTTCTTTCGCGGAACTCCGCTGCTAGTACAGTTGTTCCTTCTATACTACGGCCTACCGCAGGTATTTCCGTGGATGGTTGGACTCGATGCGTTTGGCGCGGCCGTGATTGGTTTAACCCTTCACTTTGCCGCTTATATGGCAGAGAGTATTCGTGCCGCGATTATTGGTATTGATCGCAGCCAAATGGAAGCCAGTTTGTCTGTAGGCATGACAACTAGCCAAGCAATGCGACGAGTCGTCTTACCGCAAGCAACTCGCGTGGCATTGCCTTCATTGATGAACTACTTCATCGACATGATCAAATCGACTTCACTTGCATTCACCCTAGGTGTAGCCGAAATCATGGCCAAAGCTCAGATGGAAGCGTCTTCAAGTTTCCGCTTCTTCGAGGCTTTCTTAGCTGTAGCGCTGATTTATTGGGGCGTGGTCGTTATCCTCACTCGTATTCAAATTTGGGCCGAAGTGAAACTGAATAAGGCGTATGTACGATGATCAAATTACAAAATATCCACAAGCAGTTTGGTGACACCGAAGTATTGAAAGGGATCGACCTTGAAATCAAACAAGGTGAGATAATTGTCATCATAGGTTCGAGTGGAACAGGTAAGTCCACACTGCTACGTTGCGTAAATTTTCTCGAGCAAGCCGATCAAGGTACGATTTCGATTGACGATATCAAGGTTGATGCTAAGAAACATACCAAAGCAGAGGTGCTGGCACTGCGCCGTAAGACCGGTTTTGTATTCCAAAACTATGCGTTATTTGCTCACCAAACTGCAAAGCAGAATATTGCTGAAGGTTTGATTACCGTTCGAGGTTGGAAAAAGAAGCAAGCCCATGAAAAAGCGCAACAAATACTCGATGATATTGGTCTAGGAGAAAAAGCAGATAGCTACCCTGCTGCGCTTTCTGGAGGTCAACAACAACGCGTTGGGATCGGCCGAGCAATGGCCCTTCAACCAGAGCTTTTGTTGTTCGATGAGCCTACTTCAGCGCTCGATCCTGAATGGGTTGGTGAAGCACTTAACCTCATGAAAAAATTAGCAAATCAGCATCAAACTATGCTGGTGGTTACCCATGAAATGCAGTTCGCTAGAGAGGTCGCAGACCGAGTTATCTTCATGGCCGATGGCCACATTGTCGAGCAGGGATCTCCACAGGATATTTTTGGTAATCCACAGGATCCAAAATTAAAAAAATTCTTAAATAAGGTTGGGATCGACTAAGGATCCTTGTGATTTTAGATATTCTACGTATAATCCCCCGACCGGAATTTTAGTTAACCCAATCATTGACACTTTTTGTGACAGTGATTACAATTCCGCCTCTTTGTTGAGAGGCGTCGGTTTTCCTTTCTTATATAAAGAAGAGAAAAAATGCCCACGCCGGGTTTAACAAAAACCTAAAACTACTGATCAGTAAGGTAATTACAATGAAACGCACTTTTCAACCTACAGTTCTAAAGCGTAAGCGTACTCACGGTTTCCGTGCTCGCATGGCTACTAAGAACGGTCGCGCAACAATCAATGCACGTCGTGCAAAAGGCCGTAAGCGTCTTTCTAAGTAATCTTTGATTATTTTGAATAAGCTAGCCTTCGGTCGGGAGTTACGCTTGTTAACTCCCGAACATTATCAGAATGTCTTCAAGCAAGCTCATCGAGCTGGCTCCCCTCATTTCACCATCATTGCCCGAAATAACTCTCTTTCAAATCCTCGCCTTGGATTAGCCGTTCCGAAAAAACAGATTAAAACCGCCGTGGGTCGTAACCGATTCAAGCGTCTTACTCGTGAAAGCTTTCGTAACATTCAACACAAACTTCCTAACAAAGATTATGTTGTAATAGCTAAAAAGAGCGCGCAAGATTTAAGCAATGAAGAAATGTTCAAGCTACTCGACAAATTATGGCTTCGCCTGTCTCGCCCTTCGCGTGGATAGCGCTAATACCCATCTATTTTTATAGATGGTTTATTAGTCCACTCATCGGCCCACGCTGCCGATTTACTCCAACCTGCTCTTTATATGCGATAGAAGCGTTGAAAGCTCACGGTTTTGTAAAAGGGTGTTGGTTATCAGGCAAACGTCTATTAAAATGCCATCCTTTGAACGAAGGGGGCTTTGACCCCGTTCCACCAGTCCAAAAACAAGACAGAGATAAATAACGATGGATTCTCAACGTAATATCCTGTTAATCGCATTGGCTTTGGTTTCTTTCCTACTTTTCCAACAATGGAATGTAGCTAAGAACCCGGCTCCACAAGCGATTGAGCAGGCACAATCTGGCAGCACCCTACCAGCGCCATCTTATGCAGATGATCTAGACCCAGCTCCGGGCCAAGTTGCTTCTGCAAAAACTATCACAGTAACAACTGATGTACTGACTCTGTCAATTGATACGGTTGGTGGTGATGTCGTTAAAGCAAATCTAAATGATTACTCTGCAGAGTTCGATTCTGAAGATACTTTTGTTCTTCTTAAGAACGAACCAGGTCACCAATTTATCGCTCAAAGCGGTCTAGTGGGTCCTCAAGGTATCGACCTAAGCAGCACAAACCGCCCTAGCTACACAGTTTCAGCAGATAGCTTCACACTTGCTGATGGTCAGGATGAACTACGCATCCCGATGACTTACCAAGCGAACGGCCTTGAGTACACGAAAACATTCGTCCTTAAGCGTGGTAGCTACGCAATGGATGTTGAATACGATGTAGTAAACAACTCTGGTAACAACGCGACATTCGGCATGTACGCTCACCTACGTCAGAACGTTATGGACGACGGTGGTAGCCTAACAATGCCAACTTACCGTGGTGGTGCTTACTCTACGGAAGATACACGCTATAAAAAATACAGCTTCGACGACATGCAAGATCGCAACCTGTCTCTTAACCTAGCAAATGGTCAAGGTTGGGCAGCGATGATTCAGCACTACTTTGCAAGTGCATGGATTCCACGCGACGAAGCAGGCAGCAACCTTTACACTCGTGTCATTGGTAACCTTGGCGACATCGGTGTTCGCATGCCGAACAAAACCATTGCTACTGGCGACGAAGCAAGCTTTAAAGCAACGCTTTGGGTTGGTCCTAAACTTCAAGACCAAATGGCTGCTGTTGCACCAAACCTAGACCTAGTAGTTGACTACGGTTGGTTATGGTTCATTGCTAAACCACTTCATACTCTGCTTTCGTTCATTCAAGGCATCGTTGTGAACTGGGGTCTGGCAATCATCTGTCTAACGTTCATCGTTCGTGGTGCTATGTACCCACTAACGAAAGCTCAGTACACGTCTATGGCGAAAATGCGTATGCTTCAGCCTAAGCTGACTGCAATGCGTGAGCGTATTGGCGACGACCGTCAACGCATGAGCCAAGAAATGATGGAGCTTTACAAGAAAGAAAAAGTAAACCCACTGGGTGGCTGTTTACCTATCCTTCTACAAATGCCTATCTTCATTTCACTATACTGGGCACTAATGGAGTCAGTTGAACTGCGTCATTCACCGTTCTTCGGTTGGATTACTGACCTTTCAGCACAAGACCCATACTACATTTTGCCACTTCTGATGGGTGCTTCAATGTTCCTAATCCAGAAGATGAGCCCGACAACTGTAACGGATCCGATGCAGCAGAAGATCATGACCTTTATGCCGGTTATGTTCACATTCTTCTTCCTGTTCTTCCCTTCAGGTCTGGTTCTTTACTGGCTAGTATCGAACATCGTAACTCTGATTCAGCAAACGCTTATCTATCGCGCGCTGGAAAAGAAAGGCTTACATTCTAAGTAAGTTCGATAACAGAAAGAGATAAAGAAAGGCGACCAAAAGGTCGCCTTTTTGTTTTTAGCTGATTACAATTCAGCTAATTGATTAATCGTGAACGCCCCATTGTGGCTTTCACATGCTAGCAGGCACAACTATGACTACAGATACGATTGTTGCTCAAGCGACCGCGCCTGGCCGTGGTGGCGTAGGTATTATCCGCGTTTCCGGCCCACTGGCCACTCAGGTTGCATTAGAAGTAACAGGCAAAACACTCAAGCCTCGCTATGCGGAGTACCTGCCGTTTAAATCTCAGGATGGCATCGAACTCGACCAAGGTATCGCGCTTTACTTCCCTAACCCACATTCGTTTACTGGCGAAGACGTGTTAGAGCTGCAAGGTCACGGCGGACCAGTGGTTATGGACATGCTAATCAAACGCATCCTAACTATCACAGGCGTGCGTGCTGCACGTCCTGGTGAGTTCTCAGAGCGTGCCTTCTTGAACGACAAGATGGACTTAACGCAAGCCGAAGCCATTGCTGATTTAATTGATGCAAGTTCGGAAGAGGCGGCAAAATCGGCACTACAGTCTCTACAAGGTGAGTTCTCTAAACGCATTAACACGCTGGTTGATTCACTGATACACCTACGAATCTATGTTGAAGCGGCTATCGATTTCCCTGAAGAAGAAATTGATTTTCTTGCCGACGGTAAAGTAAGTGCTGACTTACAGGCTATCATCGACAATCTGGAAGCCGTGCGCCAAGAAGCCAATCAAGGTGCCATCATGCGTGAAGGCATGAAGGTGGTGATAGCCGGGCGCCCAAATGCGGGGAAATCGAGCTTATTGAATGCATTATCAGGCAAAGAATCTGCAATTGTGACCGATATTGCAGGCACCACACGTGATGTACTGCGTGAACATATCCATATTGATGGTATGCCACTGCATATTATTGATACCGCAGGCCTGCGTGATGCTTCAGATGAAGTAGAAAAAATTGGTATTGAACGAGCTTGGGAAGAAATTGCTCAGGCAGACCGAGTTTTATTTATGGTCGATGGCACCACAACAGACGCAACTGACCCGCAAGATATCTGGCCAGATTTCGTTGATCGACTACCAAATAATATCGGTATGACAGTGATCCGAAATAAAGCGGATCAAACCAGTGAAGAACTAGGTATTTGCCACGTTAACGATCCCACTCTAATTCGCTTATCAGCGAAAACAGGCGAAGGGGTCGACGCATTGCGCAGCCACCTTAAAGAGTGCATGGGATTTGCTGGTGGGAATGAGGGCGGTTTCATGGCACGTCGTCGTCACTTAGACGCCTTAGAACGTGCATCAGAGCACTTGGACATCGGCCAACAACAGCTTGAAGGTTATATGGCCGGAGAGATCTTGGCAGAAGAGCTTCGAATCACTCAGCAACATCTTAATGAGATCACGGGTGAATTTAGTTCAGATGACTTATTAGGTCGCATCTTCTCTTCATTCTGTATTGGCAAATAATCTTTAAAGGCCGGCTTATGCTGGCCTTTTCTTTAGTAAGGACAGTTTAATGATCCACATTATTACAGGCAGTACCTTAGGTGGTGCTGAGTACGTTGGCGATCACCTTAATGATCTTCTTGAAGAGCAAGGTCAAGAGATAACCCTTCATAACCAGCCGGAATACGATGACATTCCCCAACAAGGCTTCTGGTTGTTAGTGACTTCAACTCATGGTGCTGGCGAGTTTCCAGATAATATTAAGCCGTTTATCGACGCATTGACCCAGCAATCACCAGATTTAAGTCAGATTCGCTTTGCTGTCGTAGCGCTTGGGGATTCAAGTTACGATACCTTCTGTTTGGCGGGAAAATCAGTCCACAGCTTGCTGAAAGAGCTCGGTGCCCACCCTATTTCTGACTGTTTTACCATCGATGTACTGGAAACTCCGGTACCTGAAGACGCTGCAGAAGCATGGTTTAACGATCATAGTGACCAGTTTTAAACTCTCCTATATCCCAAAAAGCGGCTTATGCCGCTTTTTTTGCCTCTGAATATCGTGATTGTGAATAACTTTTTCCAAAAAAATTAAAAACTATCCATTTATTTTCAATTTCTTCTGTGGATAAGATCATACATATACGGTGATTAACCTATAGTTATCCAAATAACAAGTTTTAGACTAATTTCACCCTGTGAATAAGTAGCCATTTTGATCCCAGCTAATCCTCATCATGATCAAAGTTAGATCACATAGTTTGATCCAAAAAAGATCCATGATCTTGTTGATCATTTTTGACTTATCCACAGACACCCTCGATCCTAATAATAGATCTAATAAAAGATCTCTTTAAAGATCTTATCTATATTAATTAAAAACTGCTTTTTCGAAAAATTCCAAAAACGTTTTCTCAAGCTATGAAAACAGGTAGAATATCGCTCCTTTTTATCTGTCTAGAAAACATTTGAATACCTGAGGTTGGTTCATGCTTTATCACGAAAAATTTGACGTCATCGTTGTTGGTGGTGGCCATGCAGGAACGGAAGCCGCACTCGCATCTGCACGTACTGGTCAAAGTACGTTATTACTTACTCATAATATCGATACGTTAGGACAAATGTCTTGCAACCCAGCTATTGGCGGGATCGGTAAGGGCCATTTGGTTAAAGAGGTCGATGCAATGGGTGGATTAATGGCGCAAGCTATTGATCATGCAGGTATTCAGTTCAGAACATTGAACGCATCAAAAGGCCCTGCAGTTCGTGCGACTCGTGCACAAGCTGACCGCGCACTTTACAAAGCTTTTGTTCGAAATGCTCTTGAAAACACACCAAACCTAACTTTGTTCCAACAATCGGTTGATGATTTGATCGTTGAACAAGATCAAGTGGTCGGTGTGGTGACGCAGATGGGCCTTAAGTTCCGCGCTGATGCTGTGGTACTGACTGTTGGCACCTTCCTAGGCGGAAAGATCCATATTGGTATGGAAAGTTCTTCTGGTGGTCGAGCCGGTGATCCACCATCGATCGCACTTGCTGACCGTCTTCGTGATCTTCCATTCCGAGTTGATCGCCTGAAAACAGGTACACCCCCTCGTATCGATGCGCGTAGCGTTGATTTTTCTGAGCTTGAGGTTCAGCACGGTGATAACCCGACGCCTGTTTTCTCGTTCATGGGTAGCCGAACTCAACAGCCTCGTCAAATTCCATGTTACATCACGCATACCAATGAAAATACGCATGACGTTATTCGCGCTAACCTAGATCGCAGCCCAATGTACGCGGGTGTGATTGAAGGTATTGGCCCTCGCTACTGTCCTTCGATTGAAGACAAAGTGATGCGTTTTGCTGATAAGAACAGTCACCAAATTTTTATCGAACCTGAGGGTCTAACGACTCATGAGCTATACCCGAATGGTATCTCTACCAGTCTACCGTTTGATGTACAGGTTCAAATTGTTCGTTCGATGAAGGGCTTTGAAAATGCTCATATCGTTCGCCCTGGCTATGCGATTGAGTACGATTTCTTTGATCCTCGCGACCTTAAGCTGACTTACGAAACTAAGTTTATTAAAGGTCTATTCTTTGCGGGTCAAATCAACGGTACCACTGGCTACGAAGAAGCAGCTGCACAAGGCTTGATGGCAGGTCTCAATGCAAGTTTGTTTACTCAAGGCAAAGAAGGCTGGAGCCCGCGTCGCGATCAAGCTTACATGGGCGTTCTTATCGATGACTTATCGACGATGGGCACCAAAGAACCTTACCGTATGTTTACGTCTCGCGCGGAATACCGTTTGCTCCTTCGTGAAGACAACGCTGATATCCGTTTGACGGAAAAATCACGTGAACTTGGCTTGGTGGATGACGCTCGTTGGGCTCGATTCAATGAGAAAGTAGAAAACATGGAGAAAGAGCGTCAACGTCTGAAAGAAACGTGGATTAATCCTAAATCTGAAGATATTGATCAACTGAACCAAATTCTTAAAACACCAATGTCTCGTGAAGCGAGCGGTGAAGATCTTCTTCGTCGCCCTGAAATGACTTATTCACAGCTAACTGCATTGGATCGTTTTGGTCCGGCACTGGAAGATCAACAAGCGTCTGAGCAAGTTGAGATCCAAGTAAAGTACGATGGTTATATCCAGCGTCAACAAGATGAAATTGAAAAATCACTGCGTCATGAAAACACCAAACTGCCGGCTGACATCGACTACAGCAAGGTAAAAGGGCTTTCTAATGAAGTGGTTCTAAAACTAACTACCGCTAAACCTGACTCGATCGGTATTGCATCGCGTATCTCTGGTATTACACCTGCTGCAATCTCGATTTTGTTGGTTTATCTGAAAAAGCATGGCCTGTTGAAAAAAGGTGAGGAAGCATAATGAGCGTATTGCGCGAAAAACTGGATCACCTGATTGGCCAGACTGAACTTGAAGTATCGGAAAAACAACGTAGCCAATTAGTGGGCTACGTTGAGTTACTCAATAAATGGAACAAGGCCTATAATTTAACGTCTGTTCGTGACCCGCAAGAAATGATGGTGAAACATATCTTAGATAGCATCATTGTTAGCACTCACTTACAAGGCAAGCGCTTTATTGATGTCGGTACCGGCCCTGGTCTTCCTGGGATTCCGCTCTCAATCATGAACCCTGACCGTGAGTTTTACTTGTTAGATAGCTTAGGTAAGCGTATTCGTTTCATCAAGCAGGTGATTCATGAGCTGGGTATCGACAACGTAGTACCGGTTCAAAGTCGCGTTGAAGAATTTCAACCTGAAGAAAAGTTTGATGCAGTGCTCAGTCGTGCGTTTGCGTCAATGACAGACATGGTAGAGTGGTGTCACCATTTACCTAAAGAGCAATCCGGTGTATTTTTGGCTCTTAAAGGACAACATCCTAGAGACGAAATTGATCTGTTACCTGAATGGTGTTCAGTGACAGACATTAAAGCTTTGCAAGTACCAGAGCTTGATGGAGAGCGTCATCTAGTTACTTTATCGCGTCAGGGATAATCAGCGAGGCCATAGTGGGTAAAATAGTAGCAATTGCCAACCAGAAAGGTGGCGTAGGAAAAACAACAACTTGCATTAATTTGGCAGCATCAATGGCGGCAACAAAACGCAAGATATTGGTTGTTGACCTCGATCCTCAAGGTAATGCCACTATGGCGAGCGGTGTCGACAAGTATCAGGTTGAAGCAACTGCTTACGATTTGTTGGTTGAAGACACCCCATTTGATGAGGTAGTTTGTCGGAGTACATCTGGCAATTATGACCTCATCGCCGCAAACGGTGATGTGACTGCGGCAGAAATCAAATTAATGGAAGTGTTTGCTCGTGAAGTTCGTCTTAAGAACGCGCTCGCATCAGTTCGCGATAACTATGATTTCATCTTTATCGATTGCCCACCTTCTTTAAACCTGCTTACAATCAATGCGATGGCTGCGGCTGATTCCGTATTGGTTCCGATGCAATGTGAATATTTTGCATTGGAAGGTTTGACTGCGTTGATGGATACCATCAGTAAACTCGCTGCGGTAGTAAACGAGAATCTTAAGATCGAAGGTCTTCTACGTACTATGTACGATCCTCGTAACCGCTTATCGAACGAAGTATCTGATCAACTCAAAAAACATTTTGGTAGCAAAGTCTACCGAACTGTTATCCCTAGAAATGTGCGTCTGGCAGAAGCGCCTAGTCATGGCAAGCCAGCAATGTACTACGACAAATATTCCGCAGGAGCGAAGGCATATCTTGCTCTTGCAGGCGAAATGTTGCGTCGTGAAGAAGTCCCAGTATAGGTCTAACCAAAGGAATTCGCTCAATGTCTAAGCGCGGTTTAGGAAAGGGGCTAGATGCATTGCTTGCAACTAGCTCTCTGGCTCGTGAAAAACAACAAGTAGCTTCTCATAGTCAAGCGTTATCGGCTGATGGTGAGCTCATCGAACTTGCTGTCGGTTGCTTAAAGCCAGGTGTATATCAACCGCGTAAGGATATTGCGCCGGAAGCGCTAGAAGAGTTAGCGGTATCTATCCAATCTCAAGGCATTATCCAACCGATCGTTGTACGCCCTTTAGCGCACGACCAATTTGAGATTATTGCTGGTGAACGTCGTTGGAGAGCGGCTCGTCAAGCTGGTCTTAAACAAGTTCCATGCTTGATCAAGAGAGTAGAAGACAAGGCCGCGATTGCGATGGCATTGATCGAGAACATTCAACGTGAAGATCTGAATGTTATCGAAGAATCACAAGCGCTAGAGCGCTTGCAGAACGAGTTTTCACTGACACATCAGCAGGTCGCCGATGTGATTGGTAAATCCAGAGCTACCGTTAGTAACTTATTACGTCTAAATCAGCTCGAAAATGAAGTAAAAGGTTTAGTTTCCAGTAAACAACTAGAAATGGGGCATGCTAGAGCACTGCTTGCGCTTGAAGGTGTTACCCAGGTTGAGGCAGCGAATACTGCAGCAACCAAAAAAATGACCGTGCGTCAAACTGAGCAACTTGTCAAAAAGTGCTTAAAACCAGACGTTGAAGCTGAATCGAAGCCCGAAGACACTGAGGCCATCGAACTTTCACGAAGACTCACGGAAAAATTGCAAGCAAACGTTTCAGTTACTCGTTCTGTTAGCGGTAAGTCAAAAGTGACAATTACTCTTGATGAGCCTCACAAATTAGAGCAACTTATTGCTAAACTAGAGTACTAAATGAGATAATTGATTTAGGTCAATTATGAAATAAACAAGTAATTTCTTACAAAAGTTGTCGGTTTGTATACAGAAATGTAAATGATTGCTGCATTCTTATTGCAATCAATTTGGCTGAACGTATAATTTTCGCCAATTTCTCAGCACGCTTTTAAGCGAGTGGTAAAGTGGGCTTAAAGAGGAACGAATACATGGTAGCGGCGTTAGCAAGACCAGGACGAGTGCTTGCAAAGCAAATGTTATTGATCGAGCTTAGCGCGGTTATATTAGTGGCGATAGGGTTAGGTTTAGCTGTTAATCCTGATTGGGGTTTTGCTGCATTGGTTGGTGGCGGTATTTTTGTCATCGCGAATGTGGTTTTTTGTGTGTGTGCTTTCCTATTTTGTGGAGCTCGCGCAACTAAGTTAGTTGCGGCGTCGTTTTACGCAGGCGAAGCACTAAAGATCCTTATCACAGTTCTACTATTCTCTATTGTCTACATGTATATGCAGGTGGAATTAATTCCCCTCAAACTGACCTATTTACTGGTTCTAGGTATTAATATCTTTGCGCCAGTGCTTTTCATTAACAATAAAAAATAGGATGAGTTATGGCTGCGCCAACAGCATCCGGATACATTGAACACCATTTACAAAACCTTTCTTTAGCTAAGTTTGGTCTTGTAGAGGAGACAAGTTTCTGGAACGTACATATAGACAGTCTGTTTTTTTCGGTGTTGACAGGGATGTTATTCCTTTGGGTTTTTCGCTCAGTCGCTAAGAAAGCAACAGTAGGTGTACCTGGTAAGCTTCAGTGTTTTGTTGAAATGGTAGTGGAATTCGTTGGCGACAACGTTAAAGAAACTTTCCATGGTCGCAACCCTCTGATTGCCCCACTAGCACTGACTATATTCTGCTGGATTATCATTATGAACTTGATGGACTTAGTGCCTATCGATTTCTTACCATATCCTGCAGAGCATTGGCTAGGTATCCCTTACTTGAAAGTGGTTCCTACAGCTGATGTAAATATAACCATGGCAATGGCTTTGGGTGTTTTTGCTCTGATGATCTACTACAGCATCAAAGTGAAAGGCCTAGGCGGATTTGCTAAAGAATTGGCACTGCATCCATTTAATCACCCAATCATGATCCCATTTAACTTGGTACTTGAGGTAATTTCGTTATTAGCGAAGCCACTATCTCTAGGTATGCGTTTATTTGGTAATATGTTTGCGGGTGAGGTGGTGTTTATTCTTATCGCGGCAATGCTACCGTGGTACTTACAATGGGTAGGTGCACTACCTTGGGCTATCTTCCATATCTTAGTTATATTGATTCAAGCGTTTGTTTTCATGATGTTGACAATCGTTTACTTATCAATGGCTCATGAAGATAGTGATCACTAAAAAATTTTTAAGCTTTATTCTAACTATTAATGTTAATCGGAGAACGTAAATGGAAACTGTACTAAGTTTTTCAGCAATCGCTGTTGCTATTATTGTTGGTCTTTGTGCCGTAGGTACTGCAATTGGTTTTGCTATTCTTGGTGGTAAATTCCTAGAAGGCGCTGCGCGTCAACCTGAAATGGCTCCAATGCTACAAGTTAAGATGTTCATCATCG
Organism: Vibrio cyclitrophicus; assembly: GCF_024347435.1. Lineage (NCBI taxonomy): Bacteria > Pseudomonadati > Pseudomonadota > Gammaproteobacteria > Vibrionales > Vibrionaceae > Vibrio > Vibrio cyclitrophicus. Next base: position 3,401,601 of record NZ_AP025480.1, on the reverse strand, counting down.
CTGGTCTACTGGATGCTGTTCCAATGATCGGTATCGTAATCGCACTACTATTCACGTTTGCTAACCCATTTGTTGGTCAACTAGCAGGCTAATTAACTCTTTAATAGTTAATTAAATTTTTGTAGTTGATTCTTAACGAGGGGTAGCTGTTGTGAATATGAACGCAACTCTGCTAGGTCAAGCAATTGCTTTTTCACTGTTTGTTTGGTTCTGCATGAAATATGTATGGCCACCAATCATGCAAGCAATTGAAGAACGTCAGAAAAAAATTGCTGACGGTCTTGTAGCCGCTGAACGCGCTGCTAAAGACTTGAACCTGGCACAAGCCAACGCTTCTGAGCAAATGAAAGAAGCAAAGCGCACTGCAACTGAGGTTATTGATCAGGCAAACAAACGTAAAGCTCAAATTATTGATGAAGCACGCGAAGAAGCTCAGGCAGAACGCCAGAAAATCTTAGCGCAAGCTGAAGCAGAAATTGAAGCAGAGCGTACACGTGCCCGTGATGACCTGCGCAAACAAGTCGCAACTCTGGCTATAGCTGGTGCTGAGAAAATCCTTGAGCGTACAATCGATAAAGATGTACACGATGATCTTCTTAACAACATTACTGCAAAACTTTAAAGCAAGGGGCTGTATATGTCTGATTTGACTACAATCGCACGCCCCTATGCTAAAGCAGCGTTTGACTTTGCGGTAGATAAAGGTGAGCTAGACCAATGGGGTCAAATGCTTACTTTTGCTGCCGAAGTGGCACAAAATGATGATGTTCACAATTTATTAAGCGGTTCTATGACTGCTGAAAAATTAGCTGAAGTATTCATTGTAATTTGTGGCGAACAATTTGATGAATTCGGCCAGAACTTAATTAAAGTGATGGCAGAGAATGGCCGCTTAATGGCTTTTCCTGATGTTTGTAAAGAGTTCTTTATACTCAAAAAAGAGTATGAGAAAGAGATCGACGTTGAAGTTACTTCAGCTGTTGAACTTTCTGAAGAACAACGCACAAGCATTATCAGCAAATTGGAACTGCGCCTTGCGCGCAAAGTTCAGCTGAATTGCAGTATAGATGAGACTCTACTTAGTGGAGTTATTATTCGAGCCGGAGACCTAGTCATCGATAACTCAGCGCGCAGTCGTTTAGACCGCCTGAGCGATGCATTGCAGTCTTAATGGGGATTGGAGCATGCAACTTAATTCCACTGAAATTAGCGATCTAATTAAACAACGTATTGAATCTTTCGACGTTGTTAGTGAAGCTCGCAATGAAGGTACTATCGTTTCTGTAAGCGATGGCATCCTTAGCATCCACGGCCTAGCGGACGTGATGCAAGGTGAAATGATCGAACTACCGGGTGGCCGTTACGCTCTAGCACTGAACTTGAACCGTGATTCGGTTGGTGCTGTTGTAATGGGCCCGTATGCTGACCTACAGGAAGGCATGAAAGTTACAGGTACTGGTCGTATTCTAGAAGTACCAGTAGGTCCTGAAATGCTTGGTCGTGTTGTAAACACGCTAGGTGAGCCAATTGATGGTAAAGGTCCAATCGAAGCTAAATTGACTTCGCCTGTAGAAATTATCGCACCAGGTGTAATCGACCGTAAATCGGTAGATCAACCTGTTCAAACTGGTTACAAGTCTGTTGACTCAATGATCCCTATCGGTCGTGGTCAACGTGAACTAGTAATCGGTGACCGTCAGACTGGTAAAACAGCAATGGCGATCGATGCGATTATTAACCAAAAAGATTCTGGTATTTTCTCTATCTACGTAGCTATCGGCCAAAAAGCGTCGACTATTGCTAACGTAGTTCGCAAACTAGAAGAGCACGGCGCACTAGCAAACACTGTTGTTGTTGTTGCATCGGCTTCTGAATCTGCAGCGCTGCAATACCTTGCACCGTATGCTGGTTGTGCGATGGGCGAATACTTCCGTGATCGCGGTGAAGATGCACTGATTGTTTATGATGACCTATCTAAGCAAGCTGTAGCTTACCGTCAAATCTCGCTACTACTTAAGCGTCCACCAGGTCGTGAAGCGTTCCCAGGTGATGTTTTCTACCTTCACTCTCGTCTACTAGAGCGTGCTGCTCGTGTAAGCGAAGCATACGTAGAAAAATTCACTAACGGTGAAGTGACAGGCAAGACTGGTTCTTTAACTGCTCTTCCTATCATCGAAACGCAAGCTGGTGACGTATCTGCATTCGTACCAACGAACGTAATCTCGATTACTGATGGTCAGATCTTCCTACAAACTGAGCTATTCAACGCCGGCGTACGTCCAGCTGTTGACCCAGGTATCTCAGTTTCTCGTGTAGGTGGTTCGGCGCAGACTAAAATCATCAAGAAGCTATCTGGCGGTATCCGTACTGCTCTAGCTCAATACCGTGAACTTGCTGCATTTGCACAATTCTCATCGGATCTTGATGAAGCGACTAAGAAGCAACTAGACCACGGTCAAAAAGTTACAGAACTGATGAAGCAGAAGCAATACGCTCCTATGTCTGTATTTGACCAAGCTCTAGTAATCTTCGCTGCAGAGCGTGGATACCTTCAAGATGTTGAACTGTCAAAAGTTCTAGATTTTGAAGCTGCTTTACTGTCGTTTGCTCGTGGTCAATATGCCGATCTAGCAACACAGATCGACACAACGGGTGCTTTCAATAAAGAAATCGAAGCTGAGCTGAAGAAGCTTGTTGACGATTTCAAGGCAACCCAGACCTGGTAATTGGTAGGTGGTCTTAGGGCCACCTCATACCATTAACGGAGAGTAACGATGGCCGGCGCAAAAGAGATACGTAATAAAATCGGTAGTGTTAAAAGCACACAGAAGATTACGAAAGCAATGGAAATGGTAGCAGCTTCAAAAATGCGTCGTTCTCAAGACGCAATGGAAGCTACTCGTCCATATGCAGAAACAATGCGTAAAGTGATCGGTCATTTGGCTAATGGTAGCCTCGAGTATAAGCATCCTTATCTTGAGGAACGTGAAGCCAAACGTGTTGGTTACATCATCGTTTCTACAGACCGTGGTCTTTGTGGTGGTTTGAACATTAACTTGTTCAAGAAAGCCATGAACGACATGAAGGATTGGTCTGAGAAAGGTGCTGATGTAGAGCTTGCAATTGTAGGTTCTAAAGCAACAGCATTTTTCAACAACAGCGGCGCGAAAGTAGCAGCTCAAGTTTCTGGTCTGGGCGATCGTCCAAGCCTTGAAGACTTGATTGGCTCTGTAAGCGTTATGCTGAAGAAATATGATGAAGGCGAATTAGATCGCCTGTTCGTAGTGTTCAACAAGTTTGAAAACACTATGGTTCAAGAACCAACGATCGATCAATTACTTCCTTTGCCTAAATCAGATAGCGAAGAAATGAAACGCAGTCATTCTTGGGACTACATTTATGAGCCCGAGCCAAAACCACTACTAGATGCACTATTGGTTCGTTATGTCGAATCTCAAGTGTACCAAGGTGTGGTCGAGAATCTTGCTTGTGAGCAAGCAGCTCGAATGATTGCTATGAAATCAGCAACAGATAACGCTGGTGACATTATTGATGACTTAGAACTTGTGTATAACAAAGCCCGTCAATCGGCGATTACACAAGAACTTTCTGAGATCGTTTCAGGCGCAGCTGCGGTTTAAGCTTAGGTAAAACTAAATAGTTAGAGGATTAACGATGGCTACAGGTAAGATCGTACAGATCATCGGTGCGGTAGTCGACGTAGAGTTCCCACAGGGCGAAGTACCTCGTGTATACGATGCTCTGAATGTTAATGAAGTGAAAGAACGTCTAGTTCTTGAAGTTCAGCAACAACTTGGCGGTGGCGTAGTTCGCGCAATCGTAATGGGTAGCTCTGATGGTTTACGTCGTGGTTTGACAGTTGAAAATACTGGCGCTCCAATCTCAGTACCAGTAGGTACTAAGACATTGGGTCGTATCATGAATGTCCTAGGTGACGCGATTGATGAGTGTGGCGAGATTGGTGCTGAAGAGCATTACGCCATTCACCGTGAAGCTCCAAGCTACGAAGAGCAGTCTAACGAGACAGCTCTTCTAGAAACTGGTGTTAAAGTAATCGACTTGATTTGTCCATTCGCTAAGGGTGGTAAAATCGGTCTATTCGGTGGTGCTGGTGTAGGTAAGACCGTTAACATGATGGAACTTATCAACAACATCGCACTTCAACACTCAGGCCTATCTGTATTTGCAGGTGTAGGTGAGCGTACTCGTGAAGGTAACGATTTCTACTTTGAAATGCAGGAAGCAGGTGTTGTAAACATCGAAAAACCTGAAGAATCAAAAGTAGCGATGGTTTACGGTCAGATGAACGAGCCACCAGGTAACCGTCTACGTGTTGCACTGACTGGTCTAACAATGGCAGAGCGCTTCCGTGACGAAGGTCGTGACGTTCTACTGTTCGTTGATAACATCTACCGTTACACACTAGCAGGTACTGAAGTATCAGCACTTCTAGGTCGTATGCCTTCTGCGGTAGGTTACCAACCTACACTAGCTGAAGAAATGGGTGTTCTGCAAGAGCGTATCACGTCAACTAAAGCTGGTTCTATCACGTCTGTACAGGCGGTATATGTACCTGCGGATGACTTGACTGACCCGTCTCCAGCAACAACGTTCGCTCACTTGGATGCAACGGTAGTACTTAACCGTAATATCGCATCTATGGGTCTATACCCAGCGATCGACCCGCTAGATTCTACTTCACGTCAACTGGATCCATTGGTAGTTGGACAAGAGCACTACGACATCGCTCGTGGCGTTCAGTCTACACTTCAGCGCTATAAAGAGCTGAAAGATATCATTGCTATCCTAGGTATGGACGAGCTATCTGAAGAAGATAAGCAAGTTGTATCTCGTGCTCGTAAGATTGAGAAGTTCCTAACTCAGCCTTACCACGTAGCGGAAGTATTTACAGGTGACCCAGGCGTTTACGTACCTCTTAAAGAGACTCTACGTGGCTTCCAAGGTCTTCTATCTGGTGAATACGATGACATTCCAGAGCAAGCGTTCATGTACTGTGGTGCAATTGACGAAGCTATCGAGAATGCTAAGAAGCTATAAGGCTAACTAGGAGGCGATATGGCAGCAATAACCTTTCATCTAGACGTTGTAAGTGCAGAGAAACAACTTTTCTCTGGTCTTGTTGAAACGTTTCAGGTGACCGGTAGTGAAGGTGAACTTGGTATTTTCCATGGTCACACTCCACTGCTGACCGCTATCAAGCCTGGTATGGTGCGTATTGTTAAGCAGCACGGCCACGAAGAAATCATTTATGTTTCTGGTGGTATGGTAGAAGTTCAACCTGGTACAGCGACTGTACTGGCTGATACTGCTATCCGTGGTGAAGAACTAGACGCAGCAAAGGCGGAAGAAGCTAAGCGCAAGGCTGTGGAGAATATCCAAAATCAGCATGGCGACATGGACTTCGCACAAGCGGCCGGTGAACTGGCTAAAGCCATTGCTCAGTTACGAGTTATCGAACTGACGAAGCAGCGCCGTTAATCTTTTATAAGATTATTGGTTCTGAGATAAAGGCGACCTACGGGTCGCCTTTTTGCATTTTTGATACATCGAAATTGTTCAGTTTTACGTATTAATAATGGTTTAGTGTGATTGAGATTTAATTTATAGGCCCAAAACGGTTACAATATCGGCTTAATAAAAATAATGTTGGATAGGTTTACAATGAAGTTTAGCGCAGTGATTCTCGCAGCGGGCAAAGGCACTCGCATGTATTCAAACACACCAAAGGTTCTGCATACGCTTGCGGGCAAGCCAATGGTGAAACATGTGATCGACACTTGTAATGGGCTAGGCGCTCAAAACATCAACTTGGTTTACGGCCACGGTGGTGATCAGATGAAAGCTGTTTTAGCTGAAGAGTCTGTTAACTGGGCACTACAAGCTGAGCAGTTAGGTACTGGTCATGCGGTTGATCAAGCATCTGCGCACTTCGCGGATGATGAAAAAGTACTTGTGCTATACGGCGACGTGCCTCTCATCTCTCCAGAAACCATTGAAAATCTATTAGACGCTCAACCCAACGGTGGTATTGCATTGTTAACGGTCGTGTTGGACAACCCAATGGGCTACGGTCGTATTATTCGTCGTAACGGTCCTGTTGTCGCTATCGTTGAGCAAAAAGACGCTACGGATGAGCAGAAGCTTATCAAAGAGATCAATACTGGCGTTATGGTTGCTACTGGTGGCGATCTGAAACGTTGGTTGTCAGGCCTAAGCAACGATAACGCACAAGGTGAATACTACCTGACTGACGTTATTGCTGCAGCTCACGATGAAGGTCGTGCCGTTGAAGCAGTACACCCGGTAAGCCCTATTGAAGTGGAAGGCGTGAACGACCGCTCTCAACTGGCTCGTTTAGAGCGCGCTTACCAAGCTGAGCAGGCTGATAAGCTATTGAAGCAAGGCGTAATGTTACGCGACCCAAGCCGTTTCGATTTGCGTGGTGAACTGCAGTGCGGTATGGATGTTGAGATTGATACTAACGTTATCATCGAAGGCAGCGTAAGTATCGGCGACAACGTGGTTATCGGTACGGGTTGTGTATTGAAAGACTGTGAGATTGATGACAACACCATCGTTCGTCCATACAGCGTAATTGAAGGTGCAACGGTCGGTGAAGACTGTACGGTTGGTCCTTTCACTCGTCTACGCCCTGGTGCTGACATGCGTAATAACTCGCACGTTGGTAACTTTGTAGAAGTGAAGAACACTCGCCTTGGTGAAGGTTCTAAAGCGAACCACTTAACGTACCTAGGCGATGCTGAAATTGGTCAGCGTGTAAACGTAGGTGCGGGTGCAATTACTTGTAACTACGATGGTGCTAATAAGTTTAAGACTATCATCGGCGACGACGTATTTGTTGGCTCAGACAGCCAATTAATCGCACCAGTTACTATTGGTAACGGCGCTACCGTTGGTGCTGGCTCTACAGTAACTCGTGATGTTGCTGAAAATGAATTAGTTATCAGCCGAGCTAAAGAGCGCAAGATCGCGAACTGGCAACGTCCGGTTAAGAAAAAATAGTCTCGTAATAAACATGATTATCTAGATATGAAAAAGAGCGAATAATATCGCTCTTTTTTTTGGGGATTGGATTAGAAACTAGTCTTGTTTCTCATCTGTCACCACTCGAGAGTTATCCGGTGTAGCGAAATGTTCAGATAGCTCTTTGTTTGAAATGATGTAGCCAACCCACAATGCACCTAAACAAATTACCACTGCGATACCTGTTGCGCTCAATGCTTGGCTAGCCATTGCTGCCACCAAGGCACTTGATAGGCCACTGATACTGATTTGCAGGCTGTTCTGTAAACCAGCCGCCGTTGCTGGGCTTTGCTTGGCACTTGATAGAGCACGGTTTACCACGATTGGGTAAAGTGCGCCATTTGCTACAGCAATCAAACAGAAAGGTGCTAGTAGAGGCCAGATTGATGTCAGTTCCCACTGTGATGCGATAAAGATAAGCATCGCCGCTACGCTGAACAAGCCGATAAGGTTTCTTAGTACCACACCATCACCGTACTTCTTCACTGCTTGCTTACCGAAATAACCACCAGCCATGAATGCAATTGTCTGTGGAATGAAGCTAAGGCCTATATCTTTTGCTTCATAACCCAGTTGAGCCATGATCTCTGGCATACCCGTTAGATAAGCGAAGAACGCAGCTGACGCCGATGCAAACATCAATACGTTGCCCATGTATGGCTTTGAATGAAGCAGTGCTTTGATGTCGGTTTTGATCGATGTTTGTTTTACTTCTGGCGCTTCTTTTGGTTGAGCCATGGTCGTTGCGATCAATAATGCGCCCATTAGCGTCAATGTGATAAAGATACTGTGCCAACCAAAACTGTCTGCTAGCAACACACCTAACTGAGGTGCTAGTGCAGGAGATAGCGCTACCAAAGGCATGATAGTCGCAAAAATTTGCTGGCTACTGCTTTGCGAGTAACGCTTGATAACCATTGCTTGCCAGATTACCGCTGGGGCACATACACCGATTGCTTGAATGAATCGTAGTGTCAGTAGGTGCCATACCTCGGTGCTGAATGCTAAGCCGAATGACGCTGCAGTAAAGATAACAAGACCAACCGCCAGTGTATTTCGGTGGCCATACTTGTCACTCGCTAGACCCCAAAGAAGTTGACCCATTGCCATACCGCCAAGGAACACTGTTAGAGACAGTGCGATTTGTTCTGGACCAGTTGCGAAATCAATCTCCATTGCCTTAAATGCAGGGAGGTACATATCAGTCGCGATAAAACCAAGCATTGAGAGAACTGCAAGATAGACCAATTGAAATTTAGAAATATTCATAAGATGCCATTAAACTAAAGGTAGTGATGTTTTTATCATCAAAAAAATTGTTTGATATACAGAGGTTAAAGTCCCTGTTTGTTTATGCTGACATTCTATTTTTCAGAACTGATAAAATAAAACGCTAAAATATATGGTTATCAATCAAAAAATTTGAAGGCTTATGTTCTCTAAATCCTCTTTAGAAATGCTCGATACGGTTGCTCGCTTAGGCAGTTTTACTGCGGCTGCAGAGCAATTACACAAAGTACCATCAGCGATCAGCTATGGTGTTCGGCAAGTCGAGCAAGAACTGGATGTTCTACTTTTCAGACGTTTACCGAGAAAGGTAGAGCTGACACCAGCAGGTGAGTTGTTCATTGAAGAGGCACGTGCGCTACTGAGACAGATGGAGGAGATCAGTGCCCAGACTCGCCGAGCGGCACGTGGTTGGAAGAAAACCTTGCGCCTAACGCTCGATAACGTGGTTAAGCTCGATAAGATGAAGCCGATGATTGAAGAGTTTTATCAAACCTTTGAGTTCGCTGAGCTGCAGATCAACATGGAAGTGTTTAATGGTTCTTGGGAAGCCATTGCACAGGGCAGGGCGGATGTCGTCATTGGAGCCACTTCGGCGATTCCGGTCGGTGGCGACTTCGAAGTAAAGGATATGGGGCGTTTAGATTGGGCATTTGTGATGTCGCCAAGTCACCCATGCGTCCGTGAGCAAAACCTTAATGAAGCGTTTGTTAGCCAATACCCAGCAATATGTTTGGATGATACTTCTAGTGTACTGCCTAAGCGACACACAGGACACTTTTCGAATCAAAGGCGACTGTTGTTACCTAACTGGTATAGTGCGATTGAATGTCTAAAAAATGGCGTTGGTGTAGGTTACATGCCAAGGCACATTGCCGCGCCTATTATCGAGCAAGGCTTGCTGGTGGAGAAAATACTGCCAGAACCAAGCCCGCAGAGTCATTGCTGTTTGGTGTGGCGAAAAGACGATAACCATAAATTGATCGAATGGATGGTGAAGTACTTAGGATCGAGTGAGCAACTTCATCAAGATTGGTTGGATCATCGAAAGGCGATCTAATAACTCTTTATAAGATGATCTTTTTCAAGCTTGAGCTGAATATTCACCAATAAAAAGAGCGAGTAAAAACTCGCTCTTTTTGGTTCGATAGCTTAATTCTTAAGACAAGAAGAACTTGTAAGAAGGGTTATCGGTTTCATCTTTACACTGATAACCAAGCTCTCGTAAATGTGTTGAGAACTGAGCTAAATCATCATCGCCAAGTTCGAAGCCACACAATACGCGACCATAATCGGCACCGTGGTTACGATAGTTGAACAGGCTGATGTTCCAATGGGTACCTAAGGTATCAAGGAACTTAATCAAGGCACCTGGGTATTCCGGAAACTCAAAGCTGTATAGGCGTTCTTTCAATGGCTTCGATGGTTTGCCGCCAATCATGTAGCGAATGTGCAGTTTTGCCATCTCATCATCAGAAAGGTCGACGACTGGATAGCCGCCCTCACGTAGGTCATTGATGATGTGCTCGAGCTCTTCTTGACCACCTTGCAGTCGTACACCAACGAAGATATTCGCTAGGCTTTCGTCGTTGTGGCGGTAGTTAAACTCCGTCACCGCTCGGCCGCCAATAATATTGCAGAACTCTAGGAATGCCCCTTGTCGCTCAGGGATAGTCACCGCAAGCAAACCTTCGCGCTTCTCACCTAACTCACAACGTTCAGACACATAGCGCAGACCGTGGAAGTTGGTGTTAGCACCAGACAGTACCGTCGCCAGTTGCTTGCCTTGCAGTTGGTTCTGCTCAGCAAACTTTTTCAAGCCAGCCAGAGCAAGTGCTCCCGAAGGTTCGGCAATCGCACGGGTGTCTTCAAAGATGTCTTTAACCGCAGAACAGATCTCATCACTAGAAACCGCAACATGGCCATCGATGTACTGCTGGCAAAGCCGGAAGGTTTCTTCGCCAATACGTTTAACCGCAACGCCATCTGCAAACATGCTGACTTGATCCAGGACCACAGGCTCGCCTGCATCCAGCGCTGCCTTCAAGCAAGACGAGTCTTCCGGTTCAACCGCAATGACTTTAATCTCTGGCATCAGCTGCTTGATTAACACAGCAACACCAGCCGCTAAGCCACCGCCACCAACAGGCACAAAGATATAATCCATGTGGCCGTTTTGCTGCAGCATCTCCATACCCATCGTACCTTGCCCAGCAATCACCAATGGGTGATCGAAAGGAGGAACAAAAGTGTAGCCATGTTTAGCCGAAAGGCGTTCCGCTTCCGCTTTCGCTTCATCAAAGTTACTGCCGTGCAGAACAACATTACCGCCAAATCCACGTACCGCATCAACCTTGATGTCTGGTGTGGTTTTTGGCATCACAATCGTGGTCTGAATACCCAATTTAGAACCCGACAGTGCCATGCCTTGAGCGTGGTTACCAGCCGATGCCGCAATCACACCAGCGGATTTCTGTTGCTCATTGAGGCTTGATACCATGTTGTAGGCACCACGCAACTTGAACGAGTGCACAGGTTGGCGATCTTCGCGTTTTAGCTGAACCAGGTTACCAATTCGAGCACTTAAACGTGGCATATCCTGTAGAGGTGTCACAATCGCCGCTTCGTAAACTGGCGCTCTCAGGATCTGACGCAGATAATCTGCGCCAGTTTGTTTCTGGGGACTGGAGGCGTCATCACTCATAGTTAGCCCTCTAACTTAGACTTATCACGTACAGCGCCTTTGTCAGCACTGGTTGCCATGCTTGCGTAAGCTTTCAATGCGAAAGACACTTCACGTTGACGGTTTTCTGGTTTCCAGCCTAGTGCATCTTGCTTAACACGACGTGCTTCTAGTTCTTCTTCAGGAACATCAAGCGTGATTGAGCGGCTAGGGATATCGATAGTGATGATATCGCCTGTGTTCACTAGACTAATTACACCACCGCTTGCGGCTTCTGGAGAGGCGTGACCGATAGACAGACCTGATGTACCACCAGAGAAACGTCCGTCAGTTAATAGTGCACAAGACTTACCTAGACCCATAGATTTTAGGTAAGTGGTAGGGTAGAGCATCTCTTGCATGCCCGGACCACCTTTAGGACCTTCGTAGCGAATAACAACCACTTCGCCTGCTTTTACTTTACCCGCTAAGATACCGTCTACTGCCGTATCTTGGCTTTCGAATACGATTGCAGGGCCTTGGAATTTAAGGTTTTCTTCATCAACACCCGCGGTTTTAACGATACAACCATCAACGGCGATATTACCCGAAAGTACCGCTAGGCCACCTTCTTGGCTGAATGCGTTCTCTTTGGTACGAATACAACCTTCTTTGCGGTCGTCATCAAGACGATCCCAACGACAATCTTGTGAGAAAGCTTTGGTGGTACGGATGCCCGCAGGGCCAGCGCGGAAGAATTTAAGTACGGCTTCGTCTTCTGTCTGCATGATGTCGTATTGAGCAAGTTGTTCTTGCATGCTTAGACCAAGAACGGTGCGAGTTTGGTTGTTCAATAGACCTGCACGATCAAGCTCACCTAGGATAGCCATTACGCCACCAGCACGGTGCACGTCTTCCATGTGGTATTTAGGTGTTGAAGGAGCAACCTTACATAGGTGTGGAACGCGGCGAGACATCTCGTCGATATCACCCATATCAAAATCAATCTCACCTTCTTGAGCTGCCGCTAAAAGGTGAAGTACTGTGTTACTTGAACCACCCATCGCGATATCTAGCGCCATTGCATTATCAAAGGCTGCGCGGTTAGCAATGTTGCGTGGCAGTGCTGATTCGTCATCTTGCTCGTAGTAACGCTTAGTTAGGTCAACGATGCGTTTACCAGCATTGATGAATAGCTCTTCACGGTCAGCGTGCGTTGCTAGCATAGAACCGTTACCTGGCTGAGAGAGGCCAAGCGCTTCTGTCAGACAGTTCATTGAGTTAGCCGTGAACATGCCTGAACATGAGCCACATGTTGGACATGCAGAACGTTCTACTTGCTCACTTTGCGCATCAGAAATGGTTGGATCGGCACCCTGAATCATCGCATCAACAAGGTCTAGCTTGATGATTTGATCTGAAAGCTTGGTTTTACCGGCTTCCATTGGGCCGCCAGAAACAAAGATTACAGGGATGTTGAGGCGCATTGCAGCCATCATCATTCCCGGAGTGATTTTGTCACAGTTAGAGATACACACCATCGCATCTGCACAGTGCGCATTCACCATGTACTCTACTGAGTCTGCGATAAGCTCACGTGATGGCAGTGAGTACAGCATGCCGCCGTGACCCATTGCGATACCATCATCCACAGCGATGGTGTTGAATTCTTTAGCGATACCGCCCGCTTTCTCGATTTCACCCGCAACCAGTTGACCCATATCTTTAAGGTGAACGTGGCCTGGTACGAATTGAGTGAACGAGTTTACAACCGCGATGATTGGCTTACCGAAGTCATCATCTTTAACGCCAGTTGCACGCCATAAAGCGCGCGCACCAGCCATGTTGCGTCCGTGGGTAGTCGTTGCTGAACGATAGATTGGCATTGCTTAAATCCTTATAAAATATTTGGCTGTTGCTTACTTAGTTGTTTGCGTTTGGTTTTCTGACGCGTGGTCTGCTGGGTAAACATAATCTAACCAGCCCCACTTATCTTCAGTCGTGCCATTGAATAAACCAAAGTAAGCCGCTTGAACTTTTTCAGTGATAGGACCGCGTTTGCCTTCACCTACTGTAATTTTGTCTACGCTGCGAACCGGAACGATTTCTGCTGCTGTACCTGTCATGAAGACTTCGTCAGCAAGGTACAGGGCTTCACGAGCAATGTTCTCTTCACGGATTTCATAACCCATGTCTTTTGCTAGTGTCATGATCGAGTCACGAGTGATACCCGGCAGAATCGCGCTGGTTGCTGGTGGTGTAGAGAGAATGCCGTTACGAATAACAAAAATGTTCTCGCCTGCACCCTCTGAAAGATAACCATCAACACTCAGAGCAATACCTTCATCGTAACCATGACGACGCGCTTCACCACCAACTAGCAATGAAGATAGGTAGTTACCACCAGCCTTTGCTGAGGTTGGGATTGTATTTGGTGCTGCACGGTTCCAGCTTGAGATCATCGCATCTACGCCATTTTCTAGCGCTTCTTCACCAAGGTAAGAACCCCATGGGAAAGCGGCGATGATCAGATCCATTTCTGTATTTTCAGGAGGGCAAACACCTAAACCAACGTTACCCACAAAGCCTAGAGGGCGGATGTACGCTGACTCTAGCTTATTTTGGCGTAGCGTTTCGCGAGTCGCTTCCATTATTTCTTCCTCAGTAAAAGGAATTGGGAAGCGGTAGATTTTCGCTGAGTCTTTTAGGCGTCTTGCATGCTCTGGGTGACGGAAGATAACCGGACCCTTTGGCGTGTTATAGCAACGAACGCCTTCAAATACAGAAGTACCGTAGTGCATTGCGTGAGTAAGAACGTGAACGTTCGCCTCTGCCCAAGGAACCATTTCACCGTTAAACCAAATATAGTCTGCTGTTTTAGCTGTCATGTTTGCGGTTCCTTATGCGCTTATCTTTTGTTGTAAGTTGTTGTTTGGCAATTCATTACGGCTGATAGAGATAACGTCAACGGTACGCACATCCCACAGCTTTTCTATTTGATTAACCAAGAATGAAATCGGACGGTCACTGTCAACAATGATCTCAACGCTTGCCACTTTGCTTTCTTGGTTTTGGGTTCCTGCCACTTGTTTAACGATGAAACCACGGTGACGGATAACACGAAGAACACGTTCTAGTAGTACTGGTTTATCATCGGCTTTGATGTCTAGTAAGTATCTTTTCATGTTATGTGTTCTCCAACATTTCGCTGTTTGAAGCACCTGGCGGTACTAGTGGCCATACGTTTTCTTCTTCATCGATAAGAACATGAAGTAGGTAAGCGGTTTTGCTCTCAAGCATCTCTTTTAATGCAGGTTCTACTTCTTCTTTACGTGTGATGGTTTTGCCCGGGATATCGAATGCTTTTGCCAGCATCACGAAATCTGGGTTGTCATCCAAGATGGTTTCACTATGGCGGCCATCAAAGAACAGAGATTGCCATTGGCGAACCATGCCTAAGCGAGAGTTATTAAGCAGTACCATCTTCACTGGGATTTGACGACGTTTTAACGTGCCAAGTTCTTGTACGTTCATCATGAATGAACCGTCACCAGAGATAAGAATAGATTGGTCATCAGGACGACCAACCGATGCACCCATTGCTGCTGGTAAACCAAAGCCCATGGTGCCCAATCCAGCAGAGGTGATGAAGTTTTGTGGATCGCGTGGTTGAATATGCTGAGCTGCCCACATCTGATGTTGGCCTACATCTGTCGAAACTATAGAGCTTGAAGGCATCATGTCAGATAGTTGCTTGAGCAGTAGTGGAGCAAAGATAAGATCGCCTGGGTGGTCGTAGCGCCATTTGAACGAAGTACGTAGCCCTTCAGAGTGGTGAACCCAAGATGAGATGTCTTGGCTCAGTTCCAGTTGAGGCATGATTTTGTTGATGTCACCACGAATTGGTGCATCTGCCAGGCGCAATTTACTGAACTCAGCCGCATCGATATCGATATGAATGACTTTTGCGTGAGGAGCAAAGGTATCGAGCTTGCCTGTTACTCGGTCATCAAAACGAGCACCGACAACAATCAACAGGTCACTCTCTTGAACAACTAGGTTAGCGGCCTTGGTGCCGTGCATACCAAGCATACCAAGGTAATGTGGGTCGTCACGCTCGATAGTACCTAAGCCTTTGAGCGTGCTTACGGCTGGCATTGGGTTTAGGCGTAAAAATTCGCGAACGGATTCCGTTGCTTTAGCCAGTTGAACGCCACCACCTACGTATAAAACAGGACGAGTCGCTTGAGATAGGAAGTGTTGTGCTTGTTCAATCGCGTCAGTTGTCGCAACAGGTATCGCTGGTGGTGTAAATTCAGGAAGAACATCGACAGGTGTTTCTGCTAATTGAACGTCTTTTGCGATATCAACAATAACCGGGCCGGGACGACCTGATTTTGCTACGACAAACGCTTCCGCTAGTGTTGGAGCGAGGTCTTCAATATCGGTTACTAGGTAGCTGTGTTTAGTACATGACAGAGACATGCCAATCACATCCATTTCTTGAAATGCATCAGTACCGATGTGTGAGCTAGCAACTTGACCTGTGATAGCAACGAGTGGGATGGAATCCATAAAGGCATCAGCAAGGCCGGTTACTAGGTTTGTCGCACCAGGGCCTGAGGTTGCCATACAAACAGCCACATCTTGAGTTGCACGAGCCATACCAATGGCAGCCATTGCTGCACCTTGCTCATGGCGACATAGGATATGTTCAACACCGCCGTCATAAAGAGCATCGTAGATTGGCATGATGGCACCGCCTGGGTAACCAAATACGGTCTCAATGCCTTGTTGCTTGAGTGCGGATACGGCCAGTTCTGCGCCTTTCATCGTAATTCCTCCGTATTACCTTTATTTTGGTAATTGTTTCCATTGTCTCTGCACATCTTGTGCTCCCATTCTTCCTGTAAATCGGCAAAGCCGAAAATAATAAAATTATAAAAATCGAATCTTTAAATTAGAAAAAACCCCCGAACTTTTCAGTGCGGGGGTTTTTTCTAATTCGTGGTTACTTTTTTCCCACTCGCCCCCGCGCAGTCTCAATAATGACTACGATAATCAGGTTAATCAGTGCATAAATGCGAGCGTTAAATGTCATAAAATTCGAGTTTTCTCGTTTATTGTCTTAAGTAAATGTCTACATCTCTAGTGTTATCACACAAATCTGCTGCATGACAAGGAAAATGTCATTCTTTTTTCACATTAAAACACCATTCCACCACGCTATATAACAACCTTATCGCTTTGGTGAGCAATGAATATCCAGGGCGAATACTTTTAAATCAAAGACAAAGGAAAGTTATGGGACTCGCGATAATTCATAGTCGAGCTAGTGTGGGTGTAGAGGCTCCAGAAGTGACAGTCGAGGTGCATATCAGCAATGGAATGCCCGGTTTTACGTTGGTGGGTTTACCTGAAACAACGGTCAAGGAATCTAAAGATCGAGTGAGAAGCGCGATCATCAATTCTCGCTTTGAGTTTCCATCGAAAAGAATCACGGTTAACTTAGCTCCCGCAGATTTACCGAAAGAAGGTGGGCGGTTTGACTTGCCTATCGCGCTTGGGATTTTAGTTGCGTCGGACCAGTTACCCGCATCAAAAATAGCTCAACATGAATTTATTGGTGAGTTAGCGCTGTCGGGTGAGTTGCGCTCGGTGAAAGGGGTACTGCCTGCAACACTCGCTGCTGACAGAGTTGAGCGTTGCTTAGTCGTACCGCATCACAATGGCGATCAGGCTGCTTTAGTCGGTAAAGGGGCACATAAGTCGGCGCAAACCTTGTTGGAGGTTTGTGCAGATATGTGTGGTCAGGCTCAGCTTGGTCTATATAGAACGGAACATCATCAGGCTGATGTTTCAGTGCTTCGCGACCTACAAGATATTATCGGCCAGCAGCAAGGCAAGCGAGCATTAGAAATCGCTGCTGCTGGTAACCATAATTTATTGTTCCTCGGCCCGCCTGGAACTGGAAAAACGATGTTGGCCTCGCGATTACGCGATTTATTGCCTGAGATGAGTAACGAAGAAGCGATGGAAACGGCTTCGATCGCTTCTTTAACTCAACAAGAGATCAATCAATACAACTGGAAGCAACGACCTTTTCGGTCCCCCCATCATTCGAGCTCAATGGCAGCATTGGTGGGTGGTGGTTCGGTGCCTCGCCCTGGTGAGATATCTTTGGCGCATAACGGGTTATTGTTTCTTGATGAGATGCCTGAGTTTGAGCGCAAGGTACTCGATTCTTTGCGAGAGCCGTTGGAGTCGGGTGAAATCATTATCTCTCGTGCGGCAGGTAAGACGCGTTTTCCTGCGCGCTTTCAATTAGTCGGTGCACTTAACCCAAGCCCTACAGGTTATTATGAAGGCAATCAAGCTCGAGCGAACCCACAAATCATCCTTCGCTACCTCAATCGACTATCAGGGCCGTTATTGGACCGATTCGATATGTCGTTAGAGATCCCCCTGTTGCCCAAAGGGATGTTAGCCGAAGGTGGCGACCGTGGTGAAACGACTCAAGTCGTAAAGCAAAGGGTCAGGCAGGCTCGTGAGCTGATGCTATCTCGCAATCATAAATCGAATGCACTGTTAGGTAGCCGAGAAATTGAAAAGTATTGCCCGTTAAGACGTGAGGATGCGGAGTTTCTGGAAACGGCATTGCACCGATTGGGCTTATCGATTCGCGCTTACCACCGGATCATCAAGGTGGCGCGAACCATTGCTGACCTTGACGGTAATGAGCAGATTGAAAAGAAGCACCTATCGGAAGCGCTTGGCTATCGAGCCATGGATCGGTTGTTGAAGCAACTCACAGCTCAAGCTGTATAGTAATACCAATCGTAGTAAACAACGGGTCATTTATTTACTACGATTGGTATAAAAACAAGAAAGCCTGCTTTTTACGCAGGCTTTCGTTGTTATGAACTAATGGTTATGAGCGAGCAATGAAGCCTAACTAGAACTTGTAGTTCAGACCTACTGAGACGATGTATTGAGACTCATCGTAGAAGGTAATATTCGAGTCGCTGGTACCGTAGCCCGCCAGTGAAACAAACGACCAGTTTTCCCTGTTCATGAACTGCTCATACTCATATGCGGCAAACAGGTTAATGTTGTCATCGCTACGCGTTTTGCCGTAAATCGGGTTGCTAGCATCGTAGGATCGTTGGTTGTAACCCGCAGTCAACGCGTATTGGTGACGACCCATGCCACCAAATAGACTTACCTCACCGCCAAACTGTTCATAAGAGGCAGCCTTGCCATCTGCAGAGCTTGATTGGTAAATCAATGATGGTACTAACATCATGGTACGGCTGAGTGGAACGCGGTATTGGCCTTTCAGGTAGAAGGTTTCTGCATCACGTTGGAGTTCTTCTCTAACTAAATCATCTTCTACATCTTTGGTGGCGTAGGCCATGTCTAGCGAGAAAGCTGAGCCTGCAATGCTGCTTAGCTTCAAACGAAAGGCATTGCCAGTTTCATCGGTTTTGCTTCGAGTAACGCCTTCTGCATATGGATTCGCCCAAGTTTTACCTGACATAATGGTTGGCAGAAGTGAAGCGTCAATGACCATACCTGACTCTAGTTGGTATTTATAACCAACCTCTAGCACAACAGTACCTGTTGCTACGTCATCACGAGCGGTACCCGTATACACTTGATGATTTAATTTTTCACCAAAGGTGTAAGCGACATTGCCCAAAGGCGCGACTAGAAATGAGCTCTCAGATGAGGCTTTCTGGTTATTTGACGAGATGGTGCTATCAGTATCGGTATTAAAATTTGAGGTGGAAGAGGTCACCCCGGTATTGATAGAGATTTCACCACTGAAGCCTTGTTCGTTTGCAAGCTTGGCAAAGGCAGGCGAAGCAGCAACGCTTAATGCGAGAAGTGTGATTTTTATTTTCATTTACGGGCTCCTTGCCCACCGGTTCTTAGGACGGGTTATTAATATCAGTAAAGCACGGTATTTCCAGGCTGATTATTTCTCAATGATGGTTTTTGATTTAGGAAAAAAAAGGAAGCCTGAGCTTCCTTTAATCATTAACTTACTTCTTTAATAAGAAGTTAACCAGCTCGAAGTACTCATCGAGAGAGTTAATACCTTGAGCATCGATCAGGTAGCGATTATTGACTACAACAGCGGGAACGCCTGACAGGCCACTATCTTTAAATGCTTTGTCGAAGCGACGAACCATAGAATCTACTGCAAAGCCATTGTAAGCCGCATCAAATTTTTTCTCGTCGACGCCTTCGTCCAAGAAAATTTGACGTAGCTCTGCTTCATCGCGTGGTGGCTTGTTCATGTTGTGAATGCGGTTAAACATCACTGGCACCATTTTGTCTTCCACTTTCAATGCAATCATGGTTGCGTAAGCTTTGCTCATTGGTAAGCCCATGTTGCCACCCATGAATGAAACATGGTTCTTCTGTAGCTTAGCGTCTTTAGGTAGCTGTTGTTTTAGCTGCTGGATGATTGGCTCAAAGCTATTACAGTGTGGGCAGTAAAAAGAGAAGAACTCTGTCACCATTGGTTTTTTTGATGCTTCTAGGTCGAGAACTTTGTAGTGTTCACCTTCGTTAAATTTCGCAGCGTGAGCTGAAAGGCTCAACATGATCAATGAGAAAAATGCGAATAGCTTTTTCATTTATCCAATCTCCATTATGTTTGAATTTTTATCTAGTTGTATGTTGCGATTATTATTACCACTGAGGCATTAACGAAAGTGGTGGTTCTTGCAGGGTAGCAATTTGCTCTTTACAAGCAAGTACTTGTTGCTCCCAATATTTAGGATCATTAAACCATGGGAAGGCCAAAGGAAAAGCAGGATCGTGCCATCGTTTTGCTAGCCATGCCATGTAATGCACCATACGTAGACCGCGTAGTGGTTCGATTAGTTTCAGTTGTGAGGTATTAAAATCACAAAACTCTTGATAACTCTCTAGCAGAATATCCAGTTGCATCAGTTTATCTTGGCGTTCGCCGTTAAGTAGCATCCATAGATCTTGCACCGCTGGTCCATTGCGCGAATCATCGAGATCGACGAACATTGGTCCGTCGCGCCACAATATATTACCTGGGTGGCAGTCACCATGCAGGCGGATGTTCTCAATGTTGCTCGGCCACTGGTTCTCTAGCTCTTTTATCAGAAGGTCAACGTCATTGAAGAACGCGTTTTCTAGGTGCGTCGGGATAAACTGCGAATTCTCTAGAATCTTACGTGGCTGATATAGGTATTCATCTAAGCTAATGGTTGGACGGTGTTGGAATGTTTTGCCTGCACTTGCCTTATGAATTCGACCAAGGAAACGACCTACCCCTTCCAGTTGGTTCAAGTTATCGACTTCGTACTGCCTGCCACCAACACTGTCAAACAGTGTAAACAGATAGCCTTGATATTCATGTAGGGTTTCGCCATTGATGCGTATCGGCGGTGCGACTGGAATTTCTTGGTCGATAAGCTCAAGTGTAAAGTCGTGCTCTTCTTGAATCTGTTCTTTGCTCCAGCGTTGCGGCCGATAAAACTTAACGACGTAGCGTTTACGGTCTTCGTCGGTGAATTGATATACCCGGTTTTCGTAGCTGTTGAGGGCGAGAAGCCCAGATTCAGCTCGAACTCCAATACTCTCCAGTGCGTACCACATGAAGTCAGGGGTCAAGTTATCAAAGTTAAAGGCTTGCATCGTCATAGAATAAAAAAGGCTCATTACTGAGCCTTTTTCCATTTATAGGGAAGTTATACCAATCCGTGAGAGGCTTGGTATCAGAGTTTCTTGATAAAGCGGCTTTCTACTTCCATCGTAAACTCTTCATTATCCGAGAGTATAAACTGAATTGTCGAAACTGGTGAGCTCAGTTTTTCTGGGTCGACCCCCAAACTGATAGGTAGGTTCAAAACCTCGCCCGGATCGACCGTAATGGTTTGCTTACCGTACCAGATAGAATTGGGTAACCCTTTCACATCAAGTTTGTACTCTTGCTCTTGCTGAGTTTTGTTGATGACTTTCAAGTTGTAAGTATTTTCGACAAGCCCTTGAGTATTGATTCTAAATAGCTGGTTTCTATCTCGCAGAACGCTTAAGCCTGCAGGATCAACACTTGCGATTTGTGCAAAGAATAAACCCAGCATAACGATCAATATTACACCATAGCCTAAGAGTTTAGGGCGCATCACCTTGGTTGAGTGACCTTCAAGTCTATGTTCTGTGGTGTAGTTGATCAGGCCTTTTTCATAGCCCATACGTTCCATCGTGTGGTCACAGGCATCAATACACGCACCGCAGTTAATGCATTCGTATTGTAGGCCGTCACGAATATCGATACCTGTCGGGCAAACTTGAACGCATAAATTACAGTCAATACAGTCACCAAGGCCAAGCTCTTTTGGATCGGCTTTGCGAGAACGAGGGCCGCGGCTTTCACCACGTTCTGTGTCGTAACCAACGATGAAAGTGTCTTTATCGAACATAGCCGATTGGAAGCGCGCGTAAGGACACATGTGCAGACAAACAATTGAACGCATCCAACCGGCATTGGCATAAGTACAGCCTGCAAAGAACAGTACCCAAAACACCGGCCAGAAAGACGAGTTAAAGGTAAAGAAGCCAATCACCAACTCTTTGATAGGGATGAAGTAACCGACAAAGGTTAGTCCTGTTGCGATTGCAATTGCCCACCATGCGATGTGTTTGAGGATTTTTCTAACGATTAGATTGCTTGTCAGTTTACCTGAATCTTGTTTTCTTCTCTTATTGGCAGCGCCTTCTAGCTTTTCTTCGAACCAGATGTACATAAAGGTCCACACGGTCTGAGGACACAAGTAGCCACACCAAACACGGCCTAAAAAGGTTGTGATAAAAAACAAGCCGAACGCAGCAATCATAAATAGGATGGCGAGGAGCGTCAGATCTTGCGGGTACAGCGTGGTGCCAAAGAAGTTAAACTGCTGGCTGCCGATATCGAGTAAGATCGCTTGTCGCTCACCAAATGGAATCCATGGGATAAGCGCAAAAAGTAAAAGTAAGAACCAACCGCCATAACGGCGCAGTTGTTGGAATTTACCTTTGCTTTCTCGAACATAGATTCGGTTACTTGGGTTAAATCGATCTCCATTACCTTTATGTGTTTTCGGGTTAAAGGTTTTAGGCGTCACATCTTTGATATCGATTTTATCCTGACTCATGGACTATCCTTTTTGTGGCTTGTTTGCCCTGTTAAAGAGGGCATGACGACATTACTTGAAAGTATGGTTTAGAGAACCTATTGAAATTGAGCTTGGTGCATTTGTTGTTATCGCACTCACTCTTATTATTTTAGAAGATTCTTATGGATGGCGATTATAACGACAATCTTGTTCTCATTTCTTTAACGCTATCAACCTTTAACAACAAAAGTCATAACAGTTGTGACGAAAAAATAGCGAACAGAAACAAAAAAGCGACCAAGAGGTCGCTTTTTAGAATTGAGCAATTTATTGATAAGGCAATTAAGCTTTAACGCATTTAAGCTGTTAAAGGATACCACGCGCTTTTAAAATCGCGGTTTTGAAGTCATCTTCTTGGTCTTTTTTCAGGCCTGGGATCATTTCATCTTTTTCACTGTTACGCATTTTGAGGTGATAGATCAGAACGTCGTCTGTCAGTTCTTCAAGTTTACCTTCGTAGCCCGCTTCTTTTGACAGTTTAATGATGAATTCTAACAAGTTAAGCTCTTGATCTTTCTGCCACTCAGGCTCCATCAATTCAAGCAGTTCTTCAATACGATGACACTTCATACTTTATTCTCCACAAATTTTATAATGATTTGTGGCTTAAGGTATCAAATCAGGTAGGGAATACCAATGTGTAAACACATTTCAGAAAGGATAGGGCAAGAAAAAAGCGCAGTAAAAACTGCGCTTTTTATTAAGCGGCTTTAATTACTTTTGTTGCAGTCGGTGCTAATAAAGCAGTCTTCTCAACTAAAGTCATTGTTGGAGCCAATTTCTTAGCCATTGGAGCGGCAGCAAAGCCACTACGACGACGCATCGCACTACGGTTGGTGTGCGAGAACCTGACAGCTGTTGGGCGCATTCATTTACCTAACGGTCAGGCATATCCATTGCCAATCTAATGGCCTGATTTACCATGAGATCCGCTTCAATTACTTGAAGAGTCACTCGTCTGGCTTTCGCCAATCCGAATAATAAATCAGGATAATGATATGCATGCATATCAAGGCTTAGATTATCACTATCTAAGTTATCGATCGACGCTTGAGTGATAAATAGACGATATTAGAGCTAAAATAGTGTGAGCAGTATATTTGAGTTTGAACCTCTTTCAGGCTTAAGATGATGTTTTAAAGGAGGTGCATATGTCGTTCTTAAAGAAAACGTTAGCAAGTTTTGGTATTGGATCTGCCAAAGTGGATTCTGTATTGCAACAGGAAGTGCTTTATCCAGGGCAAAAGGCGAGCATTATTGTGCATGTGTATGGTGGCTCTCAACCGCAGGAGATAGATAACATCGATCTCAACCTGTGTTGTCGCTACATAAAAGAAGTGACCACTAATTCGCAAAGGCAAGAGGGCGGTCAAACACGTCGAATGCACCAAACATACTCGTTGGCCAAATGGAGCCTGCCGTATTCCTTTGTGATTCAGCCGGGAGAAACTCGTGACTTTGAATGCGAGTTTGATGTGCCGTTGAATACCCCTGTGACGATTGGTGACTCAAAGGTGTGGCTTGAAACCGGGCTCGATATTGCGATGGCGATTGACCCTTCGGATAAGGATATTTTAACGGTTCGTCCTGATGCGCTACTTGATGGCATTTTTAACGAACTCGAAGCTCAAGGTCTGCGCATTCGCCAAGTTGAATGTGAAGCGGTAGATGGCTTTGAATTACCGTTTGTACAAGAGTTTGAATTTGTTCCAACCACAGGCCCTTATCATGGCCGCTGGCGTGAGCTGGAAGTGGTTGCTCATCGTGATGATACGGAGCTTAAGCTGTGGTTTGAGATAGACCGCAATCGCGATGGTGCAAAAGGTATGTTGGCTAGCTTGCTAGGCATTGGTCAGCTGCAGCGTCAGTTGAGTGTGCCATTGGATACCTCACCAGAAGATGCGGGCAAAATGGTGCTTGAGTATTTAGACAACGCTTCTTAGTGTCTGAGGAGCGATTCGGTCACACATACTTAGCAGCATTTACGTCATAATAATTTAAGCTTACACGTGTAAGCTTAATGTGTAATACTAGGCAAATCGAACATTTACTCTAGTAGGATAACCATGTCTGCATCATCGGCTAGCGAATACAGTGATATTGAAGAACGCGCTAATGCGATAACCCATGGTTTGGGCGTTGTACTTGGTGTGGTAGGCCTGGTCCTATTGCTGATTCGTGCTTTTGATTACCAAGCCGACATGCTTACTGTTGCCAGTATGGCGGTGTATGGCAGCAGTATTATTCTGCTCTTTCTTGCTTCCACGTTGTACCACTCGATCACCACTGAGAAAACCAAGCGCTTACTCAAAACTCTTGATCACTGCGCGATTTATTTACTGATTGCTGGCAGTTATACGCCATTCTTGTTAGTGAGCTTAAGAACACCATTAGCAATGGGGTTGATGGCGGTAATCTGGGGTATCGCGTTGGTCGGAATTATAATGAAGATTGCTTTTGTCTATCGATTTAAGCGCTTGTCATTGGTGACATATTTAGCGATGGGTTGGTTGTCGTTGATAGTGGTGTATCAACTAGCGATGAATATCGAGATGGGCGGTTTGGTATTATTAGCGCTTGGCGGTGTGATCTACTCTTTGGGGGTGATTTTCTATGTGGCAAAACGCATCCCTTACAATCATGCCATCTGGCACTTGTTTGTTTTGGCGGGCTGCGCTTGCCATTTCTTCGCTATTTACTTGTACGTGACTCCAGTTTAGCGAGCTAGTACTTCAGTAATTTCAGCTTTGATCTGATATTCAGGGTGTTGTTCTAGGTCGAGCTTGATTAGCTTGCCTTCCTCACCTGTCTTTGGTCGCAAATATGTATCGGCCATTCGTTTGATTGATTTCCACACTGCAACTTTTTCTTCTGCCAACAACTCGCCTTCTACAGTAAATACGCTGATGTTAAGTGATACCAAAATGACAGCTTGAGTGCCTTGGTTGGTGATGGCAGTCGGAATAATAAGCTCACCATTTTCATAGCGACTTGCACCCAGTACAACATCCACTCCTGATTGAGACAGCTGTAAGCTTGGTTTTTTACTATTAACCACAACCGTTGTGCCACGAGTATTCGTCGCTACCGGGACGGCTACGACAGGTGCTGCTGCAACAGGGACGGCGATCTCTGATGTTGTCGCTGCTGCTTCCGTTTGCTTCGGTGCCACATATTGCCAAGTATAATCATCTTTGAGTAACACTTGTTTGCCATCAGGTAGTGTGACCATTTGATCCGCAAAGGCAGCACTTACGAATACTGAATTTGCGAGCAATGCGCCAGCGAGAAGTACGTATGATTTCATCTGTGTTTCCTTGATTTTGTGCTTGGTTAGCGTCGCCAAAAGGCTGGGAAAAATAGAACGATGAGCGTCAGTATCTCGAGTCGCCCCATCAGCATTCCTAAACTTAATAGCCATTTTGCGGCGTCAGGCAGTGGAGCAAAGTTTCCGGTTGGACCGATCACGCTGCCCATTCCTGGACCAACATTGGCAACGGCTGTGATAGCACCGGATATACTGGTTACAGGATCAAGTCCCATCGCACTCAGCCCACCGGCAATTAAGATAATCGTGATAAAGAACATCAGACCAAATGCAACGAGTGAACGTACGATGTCGTCACTGACTGGTCGTTGATTATAGCGTTGAACAAACACGCCCGATGGATGAATCAGTTTCATCATTTGTTTATGGAGCATGGTCATTGCAATTTGGAAGCGGAAGATTTTGATACCGCCAGAGGTTGAACCTGAGCACGCGCCCGCCATCATTAAAAAGGCAAACAGCGTGGTAGGCAAAGCGCCCCACGCGGTGAAGTCTTCTAAGCCAAAACCAGTTGTGGTGACGATTGACACAATGTTAAACATCGAAACACGCATCGCATCCAATACCGTGTAGCCATCTCTGACCACCAGCCATGTGGATATCACAGCACTGGTGACTAAGAATAGGTAAGCGAAGCCTCTCACTTGGGCATCTTTGTAGAGGATAGAGAGCTTTCTACCGCGCAGCGCACTGACAAAGAGTAAAAACGGTAAGCCACCTAAGAACATGAATACAGTACCCACCCAGTGAGCGCTGTTCGAGAAGTGGTTCATAGAACCGTCTGAGGTTGAGTAACCGCCTGTAGATAGCGTGGTAAATGAGTGGTTGATGGCATCAAACACACTCATGCCCGCAAATAGGTAGCTCACCAAGCATAGGCCTGTTAATACCAAATAGACCGCCACGATGTTCTTGGCGACGGTTTTTGCTCTCGGGCTGCTTTTATCTGACCAATCGGAAGACTCAGTTTGGAACAAGCGCATACCACCGACGTTAAGCATTGGTAGAACCGCTACTGCCATTACGATGAACCCAACACCACCAAGCCACTGCAATATAGATCGCCATAATAGAATGCTTGGTGCCATGCTGTCTAAGCCGCTTAATACGGTTGATCCTGTCGTGGTGATACCCGACATGGTTTCAAAATAGGCATCAGTGAAGCTGATGTGGTTGATGAAGACAAAGGGTAGTGCAGCGAAGGCGCTGGCAATAGTCCAGACCAAAGAGGTGATCAGGAACATGTCTCGCACCCCAAGTCGGAAATTAGCTGAACGGCCTAAGCTTAAGCAGATGAACGCCACAATGTGCGTGATCACTACCGATTGACCAAACTCGAGGAAGCCACCGGTGCCAGTAAAAAAGGCAACCAATGTAGGGATGTACATGAAAAGGGCGAGTTTTGATAACACTAACCCTATCACTAATAATATCGGACGAAAGTTGACCATAGCTTAATAGACCATAGCTTAAATAGATTACAGCTTTGTGCCGGAGCGTCGTTCTCACAAAAAGAAAGTTGCGAGAAGAAGCTTACGAGAACAAGGCTATAAGAAGAATGGGCTCGGTTGGAATAGAGACTCAACATCAGGTACGTATTTCTTGTCCACTAGGAACATCACAACGTGGTCATCTTGTTCAATTACGGTTCTATCGTGCGCAATAAGAACCTCTTCTCCGCGAACAATTGCACCAATAGTGGTGCCCGGTGGCAGTTTGATGTCGCCAATCGCTCGGCCAACGACTTTCGATGTGGTTTCGTCACCGTGAGCAATGGCTTCGATCGCCTCTGCAGCGCCACGACGTAGAGAGGATACGTTTACAATATCAGCACGACGAACGTGAGTAAGCAACGCAGAAATGGTCGCTTGTTGTGGCGATATCGCAATATCAATCACACCACCCTGAACAAGGTCGACGTAAGCACCACGCTGAATCAGTACCATTACCTTCTTGGCACCCATTCGCTTAGCCAGCATAGCGGACATGATGTTGGTTTCATCTTCATTGGTTAGGGCAATGAACACATCCACCTGATCGATGTTCTCTTCGGTTAGCAGTTCTTGGTCGGCGGCATCACCACAGAATACGATGGTGTTTTCTAATTCTTCAGATAGCTTCTCAGCACGAGTGTAACTACGTTCGATAAGCTTGATGCTGTAGCTCTGCTCAAGGCGTTTCGCCAAGCTTGCACCAATGTTACCACCTCCGACAATCATGATGCGGCGGTATGGCTTCTCTAGGCGTTGCAGTTCACTCATTACTGAGCGGATATGGTTACTCGCGGCCACGAAGAAAACCTCATCGTCTGCTTCAATGATGGTAGTGCCTTGCGGGCGAATAGGGCGGCCTTGACGGAAAATAGCAGCAACACGAGTATCGATGTGCGGCATGTGCTCACGCAAAGCAGATAGGGCGTTACCGACCAGTGGACCACCGTAGTAGGCTTTTACTGCGACGAGGCTAACTTTCTGTTCAGCAAAGCTCACAACCTGCAATGCGCCTGGGTATTGAATCAGGCGCTCGATATAGCTGGTCACTAGCTCTTCGGGTGCGATCAGGTGATCGACTGGGATAGCACCAGACTTGAATAGCGCTTCTTTCTCTTCTAGGTATTGAGGAGAGCGAATGCGGGCAATTCGGTTTGGTGTGTTGAAAAGAGAAAAGGCAACCTGACACGCAGCCATGTTGGTTTCATCCATGTTGGTTACGGCAACCAACATGTCGGCATCTTGCGCGCCCGCTTCACGTAGTGTGTTCGGGTGGCTGGCATAACCGTTTACAACCCTAAGGTCGTATTTATCCTGAAGTTCACGAAGTCGGTCAGTATTACGGTCGACAATAGTGATGTCGTTGTTTTCACCAACCAGGTTTTCAGCAAGGGTACCGCCAACTTGGCCTGCACCTAGGATAATGATCTTCATAGCCTGTCTCTTTTCTTTACCGTCGTAATTCTAGTGATCTCACTTTGTTTTGATAATGCACTAGAAAGAAACAGCGGCTAAGAAATAAATTCTTAGCCGCTGTTAGTTGTTATGCCTGTTTTACTAGAACTGCGTAGTAGAAGCCATCCATATCTTCTTCTCCAGGCAGTATTTGACGACCTGGATTTTCGATATCAGACCCAACAAGCGTTGCGTTCTCGGTACGCTCAAGGAATGCTTTCACTTGCAGCACGTTTTCTTGCGGCGTGATAGAACATGTCGCATAAACCATGGTGCCGCCTTCTTTCAGCTGACGCCACATTGCATCCATGATCTCGCTTTGCAGCTCTGCTAGTGCATCAATATCAGATGCACGACGTAGCCACTTGATGTCAGGGTGACGACGAATTACGCCAGTCGCTGAACAAGGAGCATCAAGCAGGATACGGTCGAACTTATCACCCATCCACCACTCTTCAGGGTAGCGAGCATCGCCACAGATTACGTCGGCACGCAGTTGTAGGCGTTCAAGGTTATCGTAAACACGGTCTAGGCGTTTAATATCACTGTCAATCGCAACCACTTCAGTGTCTTGAGTATGTTCAAGAATGTGCGCAGTTTTACCACCTGGCGCTGCACAACAGTCTAGGATTAGCTCACCATCTTTGGGTGTTAGGTAATCAACAGAAAGTTGAGCTGCAGCATCTTGTACAGATACCCAACCTCTGTCGAAACCCGGAAGCAAAGTAACATCACAAGGTGACGCTAATTTTATGGCATCAGCCGCTTCTGGGTGCAGTGTGTATTCAATGTTTTCGTTTTTAAGCAGTTCAACATACTCGTCACGAGTGTGGTGTTGACGGTTTACGCGCAGCCACATTGGTGCTTTGCTGTTGTTTGCTTCAATCAGTTGCTCCCACTGATCTGGGTAGCTTTCTTGAAGCATTTTTAGAATCCAGCTTGGATGGCTGTATTTGCCCGCATTGTGGCTAACTGCTTTTTCATCTAGCTCTTCTTGATCGCGCAGGTAGCTGCGAAGTACTGCGTTGATCAAACCACTCAGGCTTGGGCCGCGCAGCGTTTTGGTTGCTTCAACTGTTTCAGCAACGGCAGCATGCGAAGGGATGCGCATAAAGCTCAACTGGTAAATGCCTACTAAGATCAGGTGGTGGAATACGCGCTTTTTACCTTTAAGCGAGTTTTCCATCAGTTCGTTAGCGATTGACTCCAAGCGAGGCAGGTAACGAAGTGCGCCGTAGCAAATCTCTTGCAGTAGAGCATGGTCTCGCGGACGGATCGTTTTTTGAGCCGCAGGGAGAGCGTGTGAAAGAGAGTGGCCTTTATCGACAACTTGGAATAGGACATTTGCAGCAGCAGCGCGAACATTCATGAGGGGTACCGAATATTTATTTGAATACATGAGGGCATCTCTGCCCTCGTAAAGGTTTTCTAAACTGTGTTTTTACAAGCTACACGTTTTTAAGTACATATTGAGTAGCTTTAAAGCGGTTAAGAAAGTTGAGTACCAACTTCAAACCAGCTTGCACGTGAGTTCAAGATATCTTGAACTGACATAGCTTTTTTGCCTGGAACTTGTAACTGTTCCAATACTAGTACTTTGTCGCCAGTCGCAACATAAATACCAGTCTTATCTGCTTTGATTATTGAGCCAGCTGGCGCAGACGTCGATTCTTCATCAACACGTGTCTGCCAAACTTTAATGCTTTTTTCATCATTAGAGCTGCTATCAGTAATCGCAAAGTGACTCATTGGCCATGGGTTGAAAGCGCGCACACAACGTTCGATGTGTTCTGCACTGTCATTCCAATCAATTTTTGCTTCTTCTTTGCTCAGCTTCTTCGCGTAGTTAGCAAGCTCGTCATCTTGCTTCTCAGCAACAGCCTTACCAGAAGCGATGTCTGCTAAACACTCAACAAGAGCATCAGGACCAAGACCAGCTAACTTTTCGTACATTGACGCACTGGTATCTGTAGATTCGATTGGTAGCGTTGCGATGCTTAGCATATCACCGGTATCTAGGCCGATATCCATCTGCATGATCGTCACGCCAGTCTCTTTATCGCCCGCCCAGATAGAGCGTTGGATCGGAGCAGCACCACGCCAGCGTGGCAGGATTGAACCATGCACGTTGATACAACCTAAGCGAGGCGTATCTAATACAGCTTGTGGAAGCAATAAGCCGTAAGCGACAACAACCATGATGTCAGCATTCAAATCTGCTAGCTCTTGCTTAGCTTCATCTGACTTGAAGTTTTCTGGTTGGTAAACCGGAATATTGTTTTCAAGTGCGATGTTTTTTACCGGGCTCGCAGTCAGTTTTTTACCGCGGCCTGCTGGACGATCTGGCTGTGTGTAAACAGCAATAACTTCATGCTCCGAAGACAACAACGCCGCCAAGTGACGGGCGGCGAAATCCGGAGTACCTGCGAAGACAATTCTTAAAGATTGACTCAAGGTAGACTTCCTTCTTAATTTAGTAATAGCAGCGGTTATTAACCTTGTTTCTCGTTGAAACGTTTAATCTTCGCTAGCTTATCTTGAATACGTTTGCGCTTTAGTGGCGATAGGTAATCAACAAACAACTTACCTTCTAGGTGGTCAAGTTCGTGCTGAACACAGATAGCCAGAAGGTCGTCAGCGTCGAATGTGAATTCGTTGCCTTCGCGGTCCAATGCTTTAACTGTTACTTCTGCAGCGCGAGGTACTAGAGCTCGAGCGCCGGGTACAGATAGACAGCCTTCTTCGATACCATCTTCGCCACGCTTCTCGGTAATTTCAGGGTTGATCAGAACAATAGGTTCATCACGTGTTTCTGAAATATCGATAACAACGATGCGTTGGTGGAAATCTACTTGCGTTGCCGCAAGGCCGATACCTTCTTCGTCGTACATGGTTTCAATCATGTCATCAACGAACTTTTGAATCTCTGGGGTAACTTCTTTTACCGGTTTCGCCACGGTACGTAGACGATCATCTGGTAATGTTAATACTTGTAATACAGACATATACACTCGAAATATTGAACTGTGCCGAAACAGCTTAAACCTTGTTGGCTCAATTCTAGACATTTTAGAGGTCAAATGACAGCATCCTGAAGGTAATTCTCAAATCAGATGTCATATATTCAGACCAAGGAACCTAGGTCATGCGTCATTTTTCTTCTATTTTTTCTCTCGTTTGTGCCTCACTTTCGTTCACCGTTATGGCTGAAAATAGTGAGCAACCTTTAACCATTAGGCAGGATGCACCTCAGGTTTATGTCGTAGTTAAGGGCGATACCTTATGGGATATTTCCACGATGTATCTCGATAGTCCTTGGTTGTGGCCGAGGTTGTGGCAAGTAAATCCAGAGATAGAAAACCCTCACCTTATTTACCCCGGAGATAAATTGTCTTT
This sequence comes from Vibrio cyclitrophicus, assembly GCF_024347435.1. NCBI lineage: Bacteria > Pseudomonadati > Pseudomonadota > Gammaproteobacteria > Vibrionales > Vibrionaceae > Vibrio > Vibrio cyclitrophicus. The sequence continues at coordinate 3,369,693 of NZ_AP025480.1, read as the reverse complement.
GGTTTGGATTAATGGCGAGCCTGTATTGAGCCTAAAGCCTGTAATTAAACTGAGCCCTAAGATTCGTGTCTCTGAGAAGAAAGCGGTGCCTACCGTCAACGAGGGGCTGGTTCTGCCATATCTACAATCTGACCGCTTGGTTGAGCAGCAAGATATCCAATCAGCTCAACGAGTGTTGGGGACAAGCGATGGTAAACGTTTCTTATCGGGTGAAGACCGGTTATTTATCTCGGGTAAACAGCAGTATCCCAAGTGGGGTATCTACCGCGCCGTCGAAACTTACCAGCGACAGCTACCTCAGGCGAGTATGACCTCGTTACGTTTGGTCGCCACGGCACGCTTAAAAGAAGTGGACGCTGAGTTCAGTCGCTTACAGATCGAGACCCAACTGCAAGAGGTGCTGCTTAACGATCTAGTGTTGCCTGAGCTTGGTGTCGATCAGGTGAAGCTCTCAACCACATTTTATCCAGCGCCTAGTGCTGCAGGGCAGTTTGCTAATATATTGGGTTCATTAGATGGCAGCCAATACAGTGCAAAGAATCAGGTGGTCGTTATCAATAAAGGCTCACAGGACAATCTTCGCCAAGGCTCTATGTTTACCCTCAGCGAAAACGGCGCTGTGGTGTTTGGTAAGCAAGGTGAATACAGCTACAAAGAGTCAGCGGCGAGCGATAAGGTGCAATTGCCAAGTACCTCGCTCGGTAGTTTGATGGTCATCCGCCCTTACGAGTATTTTAGTCTCGCCCTGATTACTCAGAGCTCAAAACCGGTTAGCAATGGCATTCTGGCGGTATCGCCTGTGGACCTTGCTTTGAAGGAAGAGGTTAAGGGCACCAAGTGAATGAGCAACCACTGATCGCTTGGCTCTCTCTGAGCTTTGTTCCGCAATTGGGTGGCAAGCGACTTTCTCGATTGCTGAGCATTGATTCCCCTTCGAATATTGTTGGTTACTCAAGTCAGCAACTGCAAGCGCTTGGTCTGTCTGCCAAGCAAATTGCTTATTTAAGAGAGCAAGCCCCAAGAGAAGTGGAGGCTTGCTTAGCGTGGCAAGCAAGACAACCCAACCATCACATCCTTACCCCGAATTGCCCTCATTACCCCAAACTGCTGAATGAGACCGCCTCTGCGCCAAGTGTGCTTTTTGTTAAAGGTCATGTTGAAAAATTGATTGAGCCTCAAATCGCGATGGTCGGCAGTCGCAATGCTAGTCTCGAAGGGTTGCAAACCGCGAAGTCTTTCGCCAAAGAGTTCGTTCAAAACGGTTTGATTGTCACCAGTGGCTTAGCGCTCGGTATCGATGGCTATGCTCATGATGGTGCTCTAGATAAGGGTGGGGAAACTTTTGCTGTGTTGGGTTCGGGTTTGGATTCTATTTATCCTGTCCGACACCGAAATTTAGCGGATAGAATTTGTGAGAATGGTGCGTTGATTTCAGAGTTCCGTCCAGATGCCAAACCACGACCTGAACATTTTCCTCGTCGTAACCGTATTATAAGTGGTTTATCGCTCGGAACCTTAGTGGTTGAAGCAGCTGAGAAAAGTGGCTCTTTGATTACGGCTCGCTATGCCATGGAGCAGGGGCGCGAGGTTTTCGCGCTTCCAGGTTCTATTCATAGCCCAACCAGTCGTGGAGGGAATAGTTTAATCAAAGCTGGTGCATGTTTGGTACAGAGTGCTCAAGATGTTCTGATTGAAATAAAGAGTCTGTTAGACTGGTCTATTGATCAGCAGCCCAGTTTGTTCGAACCTACGTCCAGTATTGGGGAAAATGAACAATTGCCATTTCCACAGCTGTTCGCTAACGTAGGGTTAGAGGCGACACCCGTTGATATTTTGGCACAGAGAACCCATATACCTGTGCATGAGGTCATGATGCAGCTTTTGGAGCTTGAGCTCTCAGGGCATGTTGTTGCAGTTTCCGGTGGCTATATTCGAAAGGGGAGAGGCTAAGCTATGATGATGGACATACTGATGTACTTGTTTGAAACCTACATCCATAGCGATTCTGAATTGCAGGTGGATCAAGATGAGCTGGAAGATGAGCTTCTTCGAGCAGGGTTTCACCAAGATGATATTTATAAGGCTCTCCATTGGTTAGAAGATCTTGCAGCATTGCAAGATACCGAGAACCAAGCGGCGATTAGTGTGTGTTCCAATACCTCGATGCGTATTTATACCAGTCGAGAGATTTCACGTATTAATATGGAGTGTCGAGGTTTCTTACTGTTCCTTGAGCAGATCAATGTACTCACAACAGAGATTCGTGAAATGGTGATTGATCGTGTGATGGGGCTTGAGACCAACGAATTTGAATTGGATGATCTGAAATGGATTATCTTAATGGTGCTATTTAATGTGCCGGGTAATGAAAGTGCTTACACGCAAATGGAAGAGCTGTTGTACACCAAAGAGCAAGGTATCTTGCATTAATACAGGCTTGTCATGAGTAGTAAGATTGATAATCAGCTTTTTTCAGCACATGAACATGCACTAGAGCATGAACCATGTCCACAGTGTGGTGGAGAGCTTCAGCTTCGCCATGGTAAGCACGGTCCATTTTTAGGCTGCAAGCAGTATCCAAGTTGCGATTACATCAAACCCCTACATCAAAACGATGGCCATGTGGTGAAAGAGCTGGGTGTACCATGTCCTAAATGCCAAAACGAATTGGTATTAAGGCAAGGTCGCTTTGGGATGTTTATTGGTTGTAGCAGCTATCCAGAGTGTAATCACATCGAATCTTTGGACCAACCGAAAGAACGGCCTGAAGAGCAGCCACTTGTTGCTTGCCCTGAGTGTGGCAGAGGCCATTTGGTTGAGCGTAAATCTCGCTATGGCAAAATCTTCTATGCTTGTGATAACTACCCTAAGTGTAAATTCGCCGTTAATCAGCCACCTGTTATAGGTCGTTGTGAAGAATGCTTGTTTCCATTGTTGCTGGAGAAGAAAACGGCCAGTGGTACTAAGAAGCAATGTGCTGATCGCAAGTGTCACCACATTCAATCTCAATAACCTTATGTTATAGACACAAAAACGGCGCTCAATGAGCGCCGTTTCTATATTAAACCCACAATGAAAGCTTACTTCAGTTGCTCTGCAAATTCATGAACAGCAGGGTAGGCTTGCTTATCGAGAATGTTTGCCAATGAACATAATGTTCTTTGCAGCTCGGCGTTGTAGTCAGCGCTCACATTGATGTGGCCCATCTTACGACCCGCACGCTTCTCTTTGCCATACCAATGAACATGACAACCGTCTTGAGCCAGAATAGCCTCAGGGAGGGTATCTTCGCCAAGAATGTTGATCATTGCCGTGGGACGAATCAGTTTAGTGCTGCCTAGTGGCATTCCACATACGGCACGTAGGTGATTTTCAAACTGACAAGTTTCAGCACCTTGTTGAGTCCAGTGGCCAGAGTTATGAACACGTGGTGCAATCTCATTTACAAGCAGTGAACCTTTAACATCAAAGAATTCAAGCGCCAACACACCAACGTAATCCAAACGCTCTGCAACTGAGGTGAACATGGTTTTCGCTTGCTCTTGCAGTTCAATGTCATCAATTGCTGTCGATAAGCTCAACACGCCATCGGTGTGAACATTCTCAGCCAGTGGGTACACTTGAATATCGCCATTGATACCACGAGCACCGACCAGTGAGACTTCGCGATCAAACGGGACGAACTCTTCAGCCACAATTGCTTGGTTATCTGTTGCGGCAATGCACTCCGCCATTTCTGTCCATGTCGTGTCAACATTGTCTAATGTCTTTAAGCGCCATTGACCTTTGCCATCGTAGCCGCCAAGTGTGCTCTTCAATACCATTGGTAAGCCAACGTGAGCGATCGCAGCGTCAAAGTCTTCGCGAGAATTAATCACGTAGTACTTGGCATTTTTCACATTTGCTTCGTCTAACAGGGCTTTTTCAAGGCGACGATCACCGCCAGCTTTGATTGCTTCTGTTGTCGGTAAGAACTTACCGCTGCGCTCACACACCTCAAGTACATCGTGAGGGATATGTTCGAATTCAGCAGTAATGACGTCCGCACGCTCAATCGCATTTTCTAAGCCGCTGCCTAGAATCGCTTGCGTTAATGGGTGAACAATATTTTTGCTGCCAACATCAAAAGCAGAAATTTCAATATTCAGTGGTGCCCCAGCTAGGGACATCATGCGAGCAAGTTGGCCCGCGCCTAACACAAGAACATGCATGGGAATTAGTCCTCTGCAGGGTTTGGATTAGCCAGAACCGTTTCTGTTTGCTCAGAGCGGAACGCTTCTACTTTTGCCATCACTTCTTCATTGTGAGTACCAATGATTTGCGCGGCTAGGATACCAGCGTTAGCAGCACCAGCTTCACCGATAGCCAGAGTACCTACCGCGATACCTTTTGGCATTTGTACAATAGAAAGCAGAGAGTCCATGCCTTTCAGTGCTTTAGACTGAACGGGAACACCAAGAACAGGTACGCTTGTGAAAGCTGCAGCCATACCCGGAAGATGCGCAGCACCACCCGCACCCGCAATAATCACTTTAATACCGCGCTCTTTCGCACTGGTTGCGTAGTCTGCAAGCAACTGAGGTGTGCGGTGAGCAGAAACCACTTTTGTTTCGTACGCCACGCCAAACTGATCCAACATTTCTGCAGCTAGCTTCATTGTTGGCCAATCAGATTTAGAACCCATGATAATACCGACAGTCATCTCAAACTCCTTCAGGTACGATTTAATTAGTGATTAGATATTTTGCGCGCATTATACGGGTAAAACTGCCTAAGGAAAACGTTTGCGTCAGTCTAAGTTGTTAATTGATACATTTTATAAACAAATAGCTTTAGTCACAGTGAATGATAATTTGTACACTTAGCGAGTTTGATAACTGAATTAACGAGGCAGCCCGTGGATAACTTTCAACATACATTGCAGGCATTACAGCAAGGTGAAGTCATTGCTTACCCTACCGAAGGCGTTTTTGGGGTCGGTTGTGATCCCGATAATCCACAAGCTATCAAGAAATTGCTCGATTTAAAACAGCGACCGATGGAGAAAGGGTTGATCCTAATTGCTGCGAGTTATGAGCAGTTGTTGCCTTATATTGATGAAAGCCAGTTGACGGAAGCGCAGTTAGCGACCGTAAAAGCAACGTGGCCTGGCCCAGTTACTTGGATCATGCCAACCAGCAGCAAAGTGACTAACTGGGTCAGCGGCCAGTTTGATTCCATTGCAGTACGAGTGACTGATCACCCTTTAGTTCAAAGAATGTGTAATGAATTCGGTAAGCCGTTAACCTCTACCAGTGCCAACCTGACTGGCGAGCCGCCTTGCATGACGACTGAAGAAGTTCAGCAGCAACTTGGCCAATATCTAGTCTCTATTTTAGAAGGTCACACGGGTGGTCGCGAAAAACCAAGCGAAATTAGAGATGCAAAAACGTCGAAAATATTAAGACAGGGTTAAACCCTGCAAAGGAAGTAAGATGTCAGCAATTGATAAAGAAGCAGTAAAGCAGTTTTTACTGAGCCTACAAGATTCGATTTGCCAACAGCTTGAACAAGCTGATGGTGCAGCTCTTTTTGAAGAAGATGCATGGCAGCGTGAACCTGGCGAACGTCTTGGTGGCGGTGGTCGAACTCGCGTGATGACCAATGGTGCGGTATTTGAGCAAGGCGGTGTTAACTTTTCTCATGTCGCTGGTAAGGCTATGCCTGCCTCTGCAACAGCTCACCGTCCTGAATTAGCCGGACGTAAGTTTGAAGCTATGGGTGTCTCATTAGTTATCCATCCTAAAAACCCATACATCCCAACCTCACACGCGAACGTACGATTCTTTATTGCCGAAAAGGAAGGGGAAGATCCTATCTGGTGGTTCGGTGGTGGTTTTGATTTAACGCCATTCTATCCTGTCGATGAAGATTGCCAATCTTGGCATCAAACTGCTAAAGACCTGTGTGCACCATTTGGTGATGATGTTTACCAAGAACACAAAGAGTGGTGTGATAAGTACTTCTATCTACCTCACCGTGATGAAACACGTGGTGTTGGCGGTCTGTTCTTTGATGACTTAAACGAGTGGGGCTTTGAAAAGAGCTTCGCTTATATGCAGGCGGTCGGTGAAGGTTTTGCAGCCGCGTATTTACCAATTGTAGAACGACGCAAAGAGACACCTTATGGTGAACGTGAGCGTGACTTCCAGCTTTATCGTCGTGGTCGCTATGTTGAATTTAACCTTGTGTATGACCGTGGCACCTTATTTGGCCTGCAAAGTGGTGGTCGCACAGAGTCTATATTGATGTCGATGCCGCCGTTGGCTCGTTGGGAATATCGCTATGAACCACAAGCGGGCTCACCAGAAGCTCTGCTTTATAGCGACTACCTAAAGCCTCGAGTTTGGTAGTTCTTCCTTCCTTATAGGGATAGTGATAGGGTCATCTATATAGAAGACCCTTTTTTATTTCTGTTAGGTAAGGATATGACACAGCAAGTAGATCGTTATGCCGTTTTCGGTAACCCTATTGGTCAAAGCAAATCGCCATTCATTCACACATTATTTGCTCGCCAAACCAGCCAACAACTTACCTATACAGCATTACAGCCAGAACATGGTGAATTTATCACTGCTGCGAAAGCCTTTTTCAGCGAAGGTGGTAGAGGATGTAATGTCACAGCACCTTTTAAAGAAGATGCGTATCAGTTTGCCAATCGCCTAACTGAAAGGGCTGAACTAGCTGGTGCTGTAAACACACTTAAGAAGCTCGATGACGGAGAAATCATTGGTGATAACACCGATGGTGAGGGTTTAGTTCAAGATCTGCTTCAACATCAAGTTGCGTTAAAAGGAGCTCGCGTTCTTCTTCTTGGCGCTGGTGGTGCTGCGAGAGGAGTGATTCAACCTCTTCTCGACCAAAAGCCAAAACAGTTGGTGGTCGCAAATCGAACTAGTTCAAAGGCTGAACTTCTGGCTGAGATGTTTTCTTCATATGGAAACATTAAAGGAATGGGATTAAGCGATGTTAATGAAGGGTTTGATGTCATCATTAACTCGACCTCATCTGGTCTAAGTGGTCAGCTTCCTGAAGTTTCTGAGATTATCTTTAATTCGAATAGTTCCGTTTATGACATGGTTTACGGTTCGGGAACTACCGTATTTAATCAATGGGCATTAGATAATGGTGTTCATGCTGCTTATGATGGTTTGGGCATGTTAGTGGGACAGGCAGCAGAAAGCTTTATGCTTTGGCGTGGCCTTCGTCCGGGAACAAAACAGATTTTAAGAGAATTACGTAAAAACCTAGAGATGTAAGAAGGTATTTATAAAAAATGAATCAATCAATTCTATTTCCGGATATACAAGATTGGGATGAAGAGAATCAATCAATCACCTTCCCTGCGCAGCAGTCGGGCGCCCTGATTGAGTGTGTAATGTCTATTGAGGAACTATCTCGATTAGCTGGTAAAGAGATAGGAGAAGGCGATCAAGCTTTAGTTATTTTTTCAGAGTTACGTTTTGATATTGAAGAGCTAGCTGAAGAGTTAATAGAAGAAGAGGAGTATGACTCCTCTAATCGGATTCAAATCAAAATGCTTTAGACTGGCAGTACAGAGTCTAGATAGTCGTTTTTATTCTGAACATAGTTGTCAGCTGACTTCTGTAAAAAGGCACGCTCTTTATCATTTAATGGGCGTGCTTGTTTTACTGGGCTTCCTACATATAGATAACCGCTTTCAAGTACCTTATTAGGTGGAACTAAGCTACCAGCACCAATCATCACTTCTTCTTTAACAATAACGCCATCAAGCACGATAGCTCCCATGCCAACAAGTACGCGATCTTCAATAGTACAGCCATGCAGCATTACTTTATGTCCGATAGTGACATCATTACCTATTAATAGAGGATAACCGTCAGGGTTTTCTGCATTCTTATGGGTGACATGCAAGACACTGCCGTCTTGGATATTCGTTCTCTCCCCAATATGAATGTGGTTAACATCTCCTCGAGCTGCAACCAAAGGCCACACGCTAGAGTCGTCACCGATTTTGATATCACCAACCAGTACCGAACTTGTATCTATATAGACACCTTGTCCAATCTGAGGGGATATTCCTTTATAACTGCGTATTGAACTCATAAGTCCTCCTTTATATAGGTACCTTAAGCCCTTAATTAAGAGGAATACTAGTGATAATGAGGTGTTTTGAACAAAAAACGCTCGAACAATCAAAAAAGTAAGAAAAACTTCAAAAAGGGCTTGCCAGTGTGATCGAAATCTCTATAATGCGACCTCGTTGAAACGGGAAGGCTTCTTAGGAAACCAAAACGAATCAACAAGCCAAATTAGCCAAGCTAAGCGCTTGAAAAAAGTTTTGAAAATAGTGGTTGACACTAAAACTTAAATCGCTAAAATGGCCGTCCGATTTGAGCGAAGCTCAAAAAGGAAAAGCTCTTTAACAATTTAAACCTATCAATCTGTGTGGGCACTCGTTGATGAATATCAAAACGTTTTATCCTTTGGATAAAACAGTTACTTCGGTAACACAATGATTTCAATGAACTGAGTGACCAATACAAAATTAAGTTTACTTAATTTTGGCACAGTCAATTCATTACCATTCTGTTCCTATTTATTTAAGAAGAGAGGGGTAATAGCTTTAGAATTACATGTTCATCAATCTTTTTCGAAAGAGCGAATGAATATTAGTTTTGAAGTCAGTATTCGTTGAGTCACACCTATTAATTTAGGTAATCAAAACTTTAAATTGAAGAGTTTGATCATGGCTCAGATTGAACGCTGGCGGCAGGCCTAACACATGCAAGTCGAGCGGAAACGACACTAACAATCCTTCGGGTGCGTTAATGGGCGTCGAGCGGCGGACGGGTGAGTAATGCCTAGGAAATTGCCTTGATGTGGGGGATAACCATTGGAAACGATGGCTAATACCGCATGATGCCTACGGGCCAAAGAGGGGGACCTTCGGGCCTCTCGCGTCAAGATATGCCTAGGTGGGATTAGCTAGTTGGTGAGGTAATGGCTCACCAAGGCGACGATCCCTAGCTGGTCTGAGAGGATGATCAGCCACACTGGAACTGAGACACGGTCCAGACTCCTACGGGAGGCAGCAGTGGGGAATATTGCACAATGGGCGAAAGCCTGATGCAGCCATGCCGCGTGTATGAAGAAGGCCTTCGGGTTGTAAAGTACTTTCAGTTGTGAGGAAGGGTGTGTAGTTAATAGCTGCGCATCTTGACGTTAGCAACAGAAGAAGCACCGGCTAACTCCGTGCCAGCAGCCGCGGTAATACGGAGGGTGCGAGCGTTAATCGGAATTACTGGGCGTAAAGCGCATGCAGGTGGTTCATTAAGTCAGATGTGAAAGCCCGGGGCTCAACCTCGGAACTGCATTTGAAACTGGTGAACTAGAGTACTGTAGAGGGGGGTAGAATTTCAGGTGTAGCGGTGAAATGCGTAGAGATCTGAAGGAATACCAGTGGCGAAGGCGGCCCCCTGGACAGATACTGACACTCAGATGCGAAAGCGTGGGGAGCAAACAGGATTAGATACCCTGGTAGTCCACGCCGTAAACGATGTCTACTTGGAGGTTGTGGCCTTGAGCCGTGGCTTTCGGAGCTAACGCGTTAAGTAGACCGCCTGGGGAGTACGGTCGCAAGATTAAAACTCAAATGAATTGACGGGGGCCCGCACAAGCGGTGGAGCATGTGGTTTAATTCGATGCAACGCGAAGAACCTTACCTACTCTTGACATCCAGAGAAGCCAGCGGAGACGCAGGTGTGCCTTCGGGAGCTCTGAGACAGGTGCTGCATGGCTGTCGTCAGCTCGTGTTGTGAAATGTTGGGTTAAGTCCCGCAACGAGCGCAACCCTTATCCTTGTTTGCCAGCGAGTCATGTCGGGAACTCCAGGGAGACTGCCGGTGATAAACCGGAGGAAGGTGGGGACGACGTCAAGTCATCATGGCCCTTACGAGTAGGGCTACACACGTGCTACAATGGCGCATACAGAGGGCAGCAAGCTAGCGATAGTGAGCGAATCCCAAAAAGTGCGTCGTAGTCCGGATTGGAGTCTGCAACTCGACTCCATGAAGTCGGAATCGCTAGTAATCGTGAATCAGAATGTCACGGTGAATACGTTCCCGGGCCTTGTACACACCGCCCGTCACACCATGGGAGTGGGCTGCAAAAGAAGTGGGTAGTTTAACCTTTCGGGGAGGACGCTCACCACTTTGTGGTTCATGACTGGGGTGAAGTCGTAACAAGGTAGCCCTAGGGGAACCTGGGGCTGGATCACCTCCTTATACGAAGATACCACGATGAGTGTCCACACAGATTGATTAGGTTTAGAAAAGCAAAGAGATGAAGAACTCCCAAGTTCTTCAAGGTTTGTTTCTACTTTTAAAAGTAGAGATAAATTAGCAGTGTCCCGTTCGTCTAGAGGCCTAGGACACCGCCCTTTCACGGCGGTAACAGGGGTTCGACTCCCCTACGGGATACCATTGGGTCGTTAGCTCAGTTGGTAGAGCAGTTGACTTTTAATCAATTGGTCGCAGGTTCGAATCCTGCACGACCCACCATTTCCTCCCAAGGAAATAAAAATATGGGGCTATAGCTCAGCTGGGAGAGCGCCTGCCTTGCACGCAGGAGGTCTGCGGTTCGATCCCGCATAGCTCCACCATTCCTTCCATAAGGAATTAAAACTTTTATGGGCGATTAGCTCAGTTGGGAGAGCACCTGCCTTACAAGCAGGGGGTCACTGGTTCGAGCCCGGTATCGCCCACCATCTTTAAGCATTCTCGTAAGAGAGTATTTAAAAATGGTTTTGAAAGTTTATAACTTGAAAAACTCTTGCTCTTTAACAATTTGGAAAGCTGACTGATTGATTACTTACGAGTAATTCAATCAAATTTAAAAGTTCTCAATGTTTATCTTTCATTAGATAAACACAACAAACACATTCAAGTGTCTTGTATTCGAATCAAACTTTAGTTTGATTCACAATTGAGTCCGGCAAACAGTCATCAAGAATTAACCCTTCTTGATGACAACCAAAAACCTTGGTTAGTTGCCATACGCTAAGACCCTTTCGGGTTGTATGGTTAAGTGACTAAGCGTACACGGTGGATGCCTTGGCAGTCAGAGGCGATGAAAGGCGTAATAACTTGCGATAAGCCCAGATTAGGTAGTAATAACCTTTTGAGTCTGGGATTCCTGAATGGGGAAACCTACTTACATAAGTAAGTATCCTGTTGTGAATACATAGCAACAGGAGGCAAACCGGGGGAACTGAAACATCTAAGTACCCCGAGGAAGAGAAATCAACCGAGATTCCGAAAGTAGCGGCGAGCGAAATTGGATTAGCCCTTAAGCTTTTAATGATGCAGGTGAAGAGTCTGGAAAGTCTCGCAATAAAGGGTGATAGCCCCGTAACCGACACATCATAATCAGTGAAAACGAGTAGGGCGGGACACGTGATATCCTGTCTGAATATGGGGGGACCATCCTCCAAGGCTAAATACTACTGACTGACCGATAGTGAACCAGTACCGTGAGGGAAAGGCGAAAAGAACCCCTGTGAGGGGAGTGAAATAGAACCTGAAACCGTGTACGTACAAGCAGTAGGAGCACCTTCGTGGTGTGACTGCGTACCTTTTGTATAATGGGTCAGCGACTTAATTTTAGTAGCAAGGTTAACCGTTTAGGGGAGCCGTAGGGAAACCGAGTCTTAACTGGGCGTACAGTTGCTAGGATTAGACCCGAAACCAGGTGATCTAGCCATGGGCAGGTTGAAGGTTGAGTAACATCAACTGGAGGACCGAACCGACTAATGTTGAAAAATTAGCGGATGACTTGTGGCTAGGGGTGAAAGGCCAATCAAACCTGGAGATAGCTGGTTCTCCCCGAAAGCTATTTAGGTAGCGCCTCGGACGAATACTACTGGGGGTAGAGCACTGTTAAGGCTAGGGGGTCATCCCGACTTACCAACCCTTTGCAAACTCCGAATACCAGTAAGTACTATCCGGGAGACACACGGCGGGTGCTAACGTCCGTCGTGGAGAGGGAAACAACCCAGACCGCCAGCTAAGGTCCCAAAGTATAGCTAAGTGGGAAACGATGTGGGAAGGCTCAGACAGCCAGGATGTTGGCTTAGAAGCAGCCATCATTTAAAGAAAGCGTAATAGCTCACTGGTCGAGTCGGCCTGCGCGGAAGATGTAACGGGGCTAAGCTATACACCGAAGCTGCGGCTACGTACCTTAGGGTATGTGGGGTAGGGGAGCGTTCTGTAAGCCGTTGAAGGTGGTCTGTAAGGGCTGCTGGAGGTATCAGAAGTGCGAATGCTGACATGAGTAACGATAAAGGGAGTGAAAAACTCCCTCGCCGGAAGACCAAGGGTTCCTGTCCAACGTTAATCGGGGCAGGGTAAGTCGACTCCTAAGGCGAGGCCGAAAGGCGTAGTCGATGGGAAACGGGTTAATATTCCCGTACTTCTTACAATTGCGATGGGGGGACGGAGAAGGCTAGGTGGGCCTGGCGACGGTTGTCCAGGTTCAAGTATGTAGGCGGGTGGTTTAGGTAAATCCGGACCGCTACTAACGCTGAGATACGATGTCGAGCTACTACGGTAGTGAAGTCATTGATGCCATGCTTCCAGGAAAAGCCTCTAAGCTTCAGATTGTAAGGAATCGTACCCCAAACCGACACAGGTGGTCGGGTAGAGAATACCAAGGCGCTTGAGAGAACTCGGGTGAAGGAACTAGGCAAAATGGTACCGTAACTTCGGGAGAAGGTACGCTCTTATCAGTGAAGTCCCTTGCGGATGGAGCAGACGAGAGTCGCAGATACCAGGTGGCTGCAACTGTTTATTAAAAACACAGCACTGTGCAAAATCGTAAGATGACGTATACGGTGTGACGCCTGCCCGGTGCCGGAAGGTTAATTGATGGGGTTAGACTTCGGTCGAAGCTCTTGATCGAAGCCCCGGTAAACGGCGGCCGTAACTATAACGGTCCTAAGGTAGCGAAATTCCTTGTCGGGTAAGTTCCGACCTGCACGAATGGCGTAATGATGGCCACGCTGTCTCCACCCGAGACTCAGTGAAATTGAAATCGCTGTGAAGATGCAGTGTACCCGCGGCTAGACGGAAAGACCCCGTGAACCTTTACTACAGCTTGGCACTGAACATTGAACCTACATGTGTAGGATAGGTGGGAGACTATGAAATTGCGTCGCTAGATGTGATGGAGTCGTCCTTGAAATACCACCCTTGTAGTTTTGATGTTCTAACGTTGGTCCCTGAATCGGGATTACGGACAGTGCCTGGTGGGTAGTTTGACTGGGGCGGTCTCCTCCCAAAGAGTAACGGAGGAGCACGAAGGTGGGCTAAACACGGTTGGACATCGTGTGGTTAGTGCAATGGCATAAGCCCGCTTGACTGCGAGAATGACAATTCGAGCAGGTGCGAAAGCAGGTCATAGTGATCCGGTGGTTCTGAATGGAAGGGCCATCGCTCAACGGATAAAAGGTACTCCGGGGATAACAGGCTGATACCGCCCAAGAGTTCATATCGACGGCGGTGTTTGGCACCTCGATGTCGGCTCATCACATCCTGGGGCTGAAGTCGGTCCCAAGGGTATGGCTGTTCGCCATTTAAAGTGGTACGCGAGCTGGGTTTAGAACGTCGTGAGACAGTTCGGTCCCTATCTGCCGTGGGCGTTGGAAAATTGAAAGGGGCTGCTCCTAGTACGAGAGGACCGGAGTGGACGAACCTCTGGTGTTCGGGTTGTCATGCCAATGGCATTGCCCGGTAGCTAAGTTCGGAATCGATAACCGCTGAAAGCATCTAAGCGGGAAGCGAGCCTTGAGATGAGTTTTCCCTGGCACTATAAGTGTCCTAAAGGGTTGTCGTAGACTACGACGTTGATAGGCAGGGTGTGTAAGTGCTGCGAGGCATTGAGCTAACCTGTACTAATTGCCCGTGAGGCTTAACCATACAACACCCAAGGGGTTTTGTGGACTCAATAGAAAGACAGACCTTGAATGCGTTTGAAGAGAAATACTTTTAAATAAGCTTTCCGAATTTTAAAATTTGCTTGGCGACCATAGCATTGTGGACCCACCTGATTCCATGCCGAACTCAGAAGTGAAACACAATAGCGCCGATGGTAGTGTGGGGCTTCCCCATGTGAGAGTAGGACATCGCCAGGCTCCAAATTTATTTTCACTTTTTTAAAAGTGAAGACAAAAGGTATCGTTACTTGCATTAGCAATTAACAACATCATTAGTGTACTAATCTATTGATGACAATTTGTTGGAGGGATGGCTGAGTGGTCGAAAGCACCGGTCTTGAAAACCGGCAACCGTTAATAGCGGTTCTAGGGTTCAAATCCCTATCCCTCCACCACCATTGAAAAGCCCGCTGAGAAATCAGCGGGCTTTTTTCTTATATGTAATATAAACAAAAAGAGAAGAGCACTGACGTGCCCTTCTCTTTTTGTTTACTTGAACCTTATTATTGCTAGTCTGTTAAATATTTGCCCTCTGCAACTTGCCAGAATGCTCTTATTAGAGGGTTATCTAGCTGAGAGCGCTTACAACACACACCTAACTCAAATGGTTTGATTGGCTCTATCTTTAAGCGGTCTACTTTGTCTCGTACAGGACTGTTGTTGATGACGACATCTGGTGCAATACCCACTCCACAACCAAGAGCAACCATACTGACGATCGCTTCATGCCCTGAAACTTGAGCATAAATGTTCGGCTTTATCTTCATCTTTTTGAACCATGCGTTTGCACGTTCTCGGGCTGTCCCTGCTTCCGGGATGATAAAGGGTACTTCATTCCAGTTGGGCTTATCTGATTGCAGTTGCTGGCTAAAGCTACTCACGCCAGATGGAATGATGACTGACAGTGGAATATCGCTGATGGTCTCGAACTCTAACCTTGAAGGCAGGATATCTGGCTTCGCTGAGATCGCGATATCCGCCTCATCATTCAATATTTTATCGATGGATTGGGCTGGGTCACCAGTAGATAGCTTGAATTCAATATAGGGATGAATTGCCCTGAATTCAGTTATTAGCTCAGGAAGATGACTATAACTAGCCGTTACTGAGCAAAATATACGAATTTCTCCTTTAAGTTCCTGCTCTCCACCCTTTAGATGAAGGTTATATTGCTGCCACTCTCCAACAATGCTCAATGCAACAGGTAATAGGTGTTTGCCTGCTGGGGTGAGATCAACGCTGCGGTTGTCTCTGATAAGCAATTCTTGCCCCGTCTCCTCTTCTAGTTTTTGTACCTGACGACTCAGCGCTGAAGGACTGACGTGCATAGCAGCAGCGGTTTTGCTGAAACTCTTGCTATCACATAAATGTATAAATAATTGTAGAGATTTTATGTTCATGTTCTGCGATCGTTTCCATGTTGCATTTATTGCAATAACTAATTGTGAATATATCACTTTCAGCAACGGAGTGTCTGTTTTAGTATGAAGTCATTCGATAGAGAGATATCGACCTTACGGACTTATTTTTAAAGGAGTGCCCTAGAATGGCTAACTATTTCAATACATTAAACCTTCGTGAACAACTTGACCAATTGGGTCGTTGCCGCTTTATGGATCGTGAAGAATTCGCGACAGAAGCTGAGTATCTTGAAGGTAAGAAAATCGTAATTGTTGGTTGTGGTGCTCAAGGCCTAAACCAAGGTCTAAACATGCGTGATTCTGGTCTAGACGTATCTTACGCTCTACGCCAAGCAGCAATAGATGAAAAGCGTCAATCATTCAAAAATGCTGATGAAAACGGCTTTGTTGTGGGTAGCTACGAAACGCTAATCCCTCAAGCAGACCTAGTAATCAACCTTACTCCTGATAAGCAACACACAAACGTTGTTGAAACAGTAATGCCTCTAATGAAGCAAGGTGCTGCTCTTGGTTACTCTCACGGTTTTAACGTTGTTGAAGAAGGCATGCAACTACGTGATGATCTTACGGTTGTAATGGTTGCACCTAAATGTCCTGGTTCTGAAGTACGTGAAGAGTACAAGCGTGGCTTTGGTGTTCCAACACTGATCGCTGTTCACCCAGAAAACGACCCTAAGGGCGAAGGTTGGGATATCGCTAAAGCTTGGGCAGCAGGTACTGGTGGTCACCGTGCTGGTTGCCTAGAGTCTTCTTTCGTAGCGGAAGTTAAATCTGACCTTATGGGCGAGCAAACTATCCTTTGTGGCATGCTACAAGCAGGTTCTATCGTATCGTACGAGAAGATGATTGCTGATGGCATCGAACCGGGCTACGCAGGCAAACTTCTACAATACGGTTGGGAAACGATCACTGAAGCACTGAAGTTTGGTGGCGTAACTCACATGATGGACCGTCTATCTAACCCAGCTAAAGTTAAAGCGTTTGAGCTTTCTGAAGAGCTTAAAGACCTAATGCGCCCGCTTTACAACAAGCACATGGATGACATCATCTCTGGTCACTTCTCTAGCACAATGATGGCCGACTGGGCGAACGATGACGTGAACCTACTAGGCTGGCGTGAAGAGACAGGCGAAACGGCATTCGAAAATTACCCAGCTTCTGACGTAGAAATCTCAGAGCAAGAGTATTTCGACAACGGTATCCTAATGGTTGCTATGGTTCGTGCCGGTGTTGAGCTAGCATTCGAAGCTATGACGGCATCAGGCATCATCGACGAGTCTGCTTACTACGAATCTCTACATGAGCTTCCACTAATTGCAAACACGGTTGCTCGTAAGCGTCTTTACGAAATGAACGTTGTAATTTCTGATACTGCTGAGTACGGTAACTACCTATTCGCTAACGTAGCAACACCGCTACTACGTGAGAAGTTCATGCCTTCAGTTGCAACAGACGTAATTGGCCGTGGTCTAGGTGAAACATCTAACCAAGTTGATAACGCTAAGCTAATTGAAGTAAACGAAGCTATTCGTAACCACCCTGTAGAATACATTGGTGAAGAGCTACGTAGCTACATGAGCGACATGAAGCGTATCGCTGTAGGCGGTTAATCTTCTGCTCATAACTGGATAAAGATAGCCCTGAACATTTGTTCGGGGCTTTTTTATGCCCGCAACTATTTGCTTGTAAAGTTTTGATAGGTCGAGGAAAAATAAAGGCTTACCCGAAGGTAAGCCTTTATTCGAACTTGAACTGATGGAAACGAGCTATTATTTGTCTGAAAGCTTTGCTTCTAAATCAGCTAGCTTTTGTTCCATTTCAGTTAGCTTCTGGCGAGTGCGAAGCAGTACTTGTGTTTGAACATCAAATTCTTCACGGCTCACAACGTCTAGCTTGTTTAGTTGGCCTTGGATAACCTGGCGAACTTTTTGATCTACGTCTGAACCAAGCTCTTTTACTGGTTGAGGCATAGAATCGTGAATCTGCTTAGCAATCTGCTCTAGTTTTTTTGGATCAAACATATCAATTAAAACTCCTGAATATTTACCACTATTCTATTTAATCACACTTGAGATGTCGCCTATGGCGTATAAAAAAAGGCCACCGAAGTAGCCTTTTTATTGTTAATACGACTTAGCGATTACTTATTATCAGCTAATTCTCTGTGTGCTGCTTTTGCTTCATCGACGCGAGCTAGCTTTTCTAGGTCTTTGTCTTCAACAAATACAGGTAGAGGTTTGTGTTTTTCAGCCAAGTAGCTGTAAATCACTGGCAGTACAAATAGCGTGAAGATAGTACCAATCGCCAGACCAGCTACGATTACGATACCAATACTAAAGCGCTGAGCCGCACCCGCACCACTTGCGTACATCAGTGGGATTAGGCCGGCGATCATCGCAGCTGTTGTCATTAGAATCGGACGAAGACGAACCTTCGCAGCTTCCATTACTGCTTCAATACGAGTCTTGTGATGATGCAACTGTTCCTCTTTTGCAACTTCACAGATCAAGATACCGTGCTTGGTAATCAGGCCGACCAAGGTGATTAAACCTACTTGTGAGTAGATATTCATCGTTGCCGCACCCCAAGCCAGAGCGATTAGGGCACCACAGATCGCAAGTGGCAC
Source organism: Vibrio cyclitrophicus (assembly GCF_024347435.1). Taxonomy (NCBI): domain Bacteria; kingdom Pseudomonadati; phylum Pseudomonadota; class Gammaproteobacteria; order Vibrionales; family Vibrionaceae; genus Vibrio; species Vibrio cyclitrophicus. Next base: position 3,351,632 of record NZ_AP025480.1, on the reverse strand, counting down.
AGATACCATGATAACCAATGGATCTTTAAGAGATTCGAATTGAATCGCCAGTACCAAGAAGATGATAGCCAGTGCTAAACCAAAGGTCGCGTAAAGCGCGCTACCTTCAGTTACGTATTGACGTGCTTCACCCATGTAATCGTGGTTATAGCCACTTGGTAGCTTATTCGCCGCCGTGTCTTCAAACCACGCAATTGCATCACCCATTGCAGCGCCTGGAGCAGGTACCGCACCAATCGTAGCTGAGTTCAATTGGTTGAAGTGAGGAAGAGAACGAGGCTCTGCCACAACATCAATCGTAATCAAGCTGCCAAGTGGTACAGCATTACCGTCCGCAGCACGTACGTAGTAGTTATTCATCGATTCTGGGTTCAAACGGAATTTACGTTCAACTTGAGGGATAACCTCGTAAGAACGACCATTCAAGTCGATACGGTTTACGTAGCCATCTGACATCATGGTACCAAGCGTGATACCGATATCTTGCATGGTCACGCCGTATGCGCCCGCTTTGTCCTTGTCGATGTGTACTTTCATCGTTGCTGAGTCATAGTTCAGATCGAGATCCGAGTATACGAACAGCGGGTTTGTCGCTACATCAGTCAAGATATCAGTGGTGATTTGGAACAGGCTCTCAAAACTGTTTGGCGTTGTGATAACAAACTGAATTGGAAGACCTGAACCTGCACCTGGTAGTTCTGGCATTTGGAATGCAGTAACTGCCATTCCAGGAACATCTTTCACCAAACCACCAACGCGGGTTGCTACGTCAGATTGACTTGCTTCACGCTCACTCCAAGGCACCATAGATGCAATACCAAACGCTTGGTTTGCATTAGGAACACCTGTGAACACCTGCGCGTAAGCTACTTCTGGCTGATCAGACAGAACCTTATTTACGTCGTTCATGGTATTTTGCATGAAGTCTAAGTTCGCGTTCGACGGCGCCGTACCCATCAACATGATCACACCTTTATCTTCTGAAGGTGCTAACTCACTTGGGATGAACTTAAATAGCATTGGTAAGCTTGCAAATACGATCACCGCAAAGCCAATGAATACTGGGCGATGGTTCATTACCGCGCTAAGCATGCGCTCATAACGGTTCGTCATGCCATCCAGTACGCTATGTACTTTCTGTTCAAACTTGCTTGGCTCAGCATGAGCTTTTAGCATTTTAGAACACATCATTGGTGATAGTGTTAGTGCCACGATACCTGATACAAAAACAGAACCCGCTAGAGTTAATGCAAACTCTTTAAATAGTGAGCCCGTGATACCACCCATCATCGCGATTGGAGCGTATACTGCGCCTAGCGTTAGGGTCATTGCGATAACAGGAACCGCAATTTCACGAGTACCGATGATCGCAGCACGGAAAGGTGACTCCCCGAGCTTAATATGTCGGTCGACGTTTTCCAGTACCACGATCGCATCATCTACCACCAGACCGATGGCGAGCACCATTGCCAGTAGTGTCATCAGGTTCCAAGAGAAGCCCATTGCCTGCATTACCATTGCCACACCAATCAAAGACAGTGGGATAGTAACGATAGGGATCAGTACAGCACGGAACGAACCTAAGAACAGAGTAATTACGATCAATACGATTAATGCAGCTTCAAGGATGGTTTTTATAACCTCTTGAATCGATTCGTTAATCGCAATTGTCGAGTCATACATCACGTTCATGGAAATGTTACTTGGCAAGTTCTTCTCTAACTGAGGGAGAAGTTCGAGTACATCAGCGGCAATGTTGATTGGGTTTGCACTTGGTGCTGCGTTAATTGCTGCAACTACCGCTTCTTGGCCGTTGGCACTTGCACGGTAAATATCGTGGCTTTTCTCTAGAGAAACCTTAGCGATGTCAGACAGGCGAATAATCTCACCTTCACCACTTCTAACGACTAAGTTCTCTAGCTCTTCAGTGTTCGAAACTTGCGTGTCGGCACTGCCGTTATAAAGAACAAACTCACCTGTTGCTTGACCTGTCGCCGATTGGTAGTTATTCGCATCCAATACCGCCATTACGTCAGTTGCGGTAAGGTTTACTGCTGCCATTTTAGCTGGGTCTAGCCACACGCGTAGTGCGTATTTCATACCACCATATAGGTCAACTTTAGATACGCCATTTACCGTAAATAGTTGCGGGTTGATTACTCGCTCTAGATAGTCGGTAATTTGGCTCGACACCAACTCATCACTGGTAAAACCAATGTAGAGTACCGCCGTTGTTGAACCGGTAGACATAGTTACGGTTGGATCTTCGGCTTCTTTAGGAAGCTGAGAACGTACCGAGTTAGTCTTGGCCAGTATGTCAGACAGCGCCGCATTCGGGTCTGTGTTCAACTTCATGTTCACGGTAATCGTCGAGCTACCGAGTACAGAAGAAGAAGTCATATAGTCGATGTTATCCGCTTGGGCCACAGCCTGCTCGAGGGGCTGGGTGATAAAGCCTTGGATAAGATCGGCACTTGCACCGTAGTAACTCGTAGTTACGGTTACGACGGTATTCGTCATTTCAGGGTATTCACGCACCTGCATTTTGAAGATTGCTTGTAAGCCAAGCAACGCAATCAAAAAGCTGATGGATACCGCTAGAACTGGACGTTTAATAAAAACATCAGTAAAGCGCATTGGGCCTCCAGTTACAGCTTAGGTGTTTCAGATGGTGGAGTGATTGAATCACTTTCTACGATCTTAACTTTGGCACCGTTACTCAGACGTACTTGGCCAGAAGTTACAACCGTATCGCCAGCTTTAACGCCTTCAAGGATATGTGCGATATCTGCTGTACGTTCACCAACTTTCACAACATGTTGAGCAACACGTTGAACGCCGTCTTCTTCCGTTAGGATGTAAACATTGTCACCGTATAGAGTGAAAGTAATCGCCGTTTGCGGCAGGGTTACTTGGTTCTCTAGTTTAGGAAGAATGATGTTAGCGCGAGCGAACATGCCACTGCGAAGCTTGCCATCATTGTTTGGAATATCCGCTTGAACTTGAATAAGACCACTTTGGATGCTTACTGCAGGTTCAATAGCACTGATAGAGCCTTCAAACGGTTTTTCTGGGTAAGCATCAACAAAGATGTCGATAGCCTGGCCAACATTAATGCGAGAGATATCGGTTTGAGAAACCGTGAAGCGTAGGCGCATGACACTGGTGTCTTCTAAACGAACGATATCGGTACCCGATTGTAGGTATTGACCTAGGTATACGTTACGAATACCAACCTTGCCATCAAAAGGTGCGCGAATTTCGCGGCGTTCGATCGAGGCTTTTAGGCTTTCAATATCAGCAGATAGAGAGAAGTAGTTTGCTTCTGCTTCATCGTACGCTTCTTTAGAAATAGAGCCTTTCTTGAATAGACCTTGGTAACGCTTGTATTTTGCTTTCGCAGCAGGCAAACGAGCTTCAGAACTCTTAAGGTTGGCTTTCTCTACGTCAGAATCAAGACGTACCAGTTGCTGACCACTCTTAACATCAGTACCCGATTCGAAAGAAATTTGGTCAATAACACCGCTGGTTTCGTTCGCTAGTGTCACACCTTGATTTGGTTCGATGAAGCCGATAGCTTCAATTACGGGAACCCAGTCGATCGGCTGAACTTCAGTTACCGTTACGGGAAACTCGGGTTCAGGGCGGTTGGCCATATACTCAGCAATTTTTTGTTGTTTGAACATGTTGAATCCAATAACGCTGCCAAAAAGCAATACAGCGATGAATAACATGAAGAAAGTCCACTTTTTCATTATGGTCAAAACTCCGATCTAGTGTTTAATTATTGCGTCCCAACTGGCTTCTATTGCAGCTTCTAGTGCTGCCTCGTCGAGTTGGTAAAATCCTAAAGAATGCTTTCGCGCTAGAGAGACACTAGCCGCTAAGCTCAAGCCGCTTAATACTTCATTATCAAGCGGTTTAAACAGTCCCTGCTCTTTACCTTCATTAAATAGCAGTTCAACTTGGGCAAACATTTTACGTTCCAGTTCCCTGAAGTTTAGGCTATTTGTAATAGGTAGAGAGTCATACTGAACCCGATTTTTTATCGCGGCTAAGTTCGTTCCCGCTAAGTTCCATATGTTCAACCACATAGTACGATAGCGTTGCTTAATTGGATCCGAATCATTAACCCCTTCTTGAACAGCATCAGCTACTCGTTGAGTCACGAGCACTCGAACATCATCGATCAAGTGATCTTTATCATCGAAGTAGCGATAGATAGTGCCTGCAGCTACCCCTGCTTCTTTGGCTAATTTTTGCATCGAAAGGCCTTGAAAACCGACCTCCGCAATGAGCTTTTCAGCAGCAGAAAGTATTTGTTGGCGTTTATCCTGAGGTGCATGAGTTGTCATCTTTCCATCACCAGTGAATGAACGTTCATTCATTATAGCCTAAGAACCATACATCTATGCAACAAAGTTTTACACAAATGACGTAAAAATCTTGTATAAGAGAACGTAGCATTCGTGCTATTGCAGCATTATTATAGGCGCGCAATTTAATTCGCCCCTCTAGACCAAATTGAGAATCAAATGAAACTGAATCCAAGACAAGATGAAGCCGTGAAGTATGTTTCTGGCCCCTGTTTAGTATTAGCAGGCGCTGGTTCAGGAAAAACACGTGTTATCACCAATAAGATTGCTTACTTGGTTCAAGAGTGTGGCTACAAAGCTCGTAATATTGCAGCGGTAACCTTTACCAATAAAGCGGCACGCGAAATGAAAGAGCGTGTAGGACAAACTCTAGGTAAAAATGAATCAAAAGGTCTGATCGTTTCGACCTTTCACACTATGGGTTTGACGATTATTCGCCGCGAATACAAAGCATTGGGTTTAAAAGCTGGCTTTTCTTTGTTTGATGATCAGGACCAGTTAGCTTTACTTAAAGAGTTAACCGAAAGGCAGATCGATGGTGACAAAGATCTACTACGCGCTTTAATGAGCACCATTTCGAATTGGAAGAATGACATGCTGACGCCTGATCAGGCCAAAGCACGAGCTCAAGGCGAACAAGAACAGCTTTTTGCATTCTGTTTTGAGATGTATCAGAAACAGATGAAGGCATACAACGCGCTCGATTTTGATGATCTGATTGCGATGCCGGTATTGTTACTGAAAACTAATCAAGAAGTCCGTGAGCGCTGGCAGTCTCGCATTCGCTATTTACTGGTCGATGAGTATCAAGATACCAACACCAGTCAATATGAGTTGGTTCGTTTATTGGTGGGAGAACGTGGTCGTCTGACGGTAGTAGGTGATGATGACCAATCTATTTACTCATGGCGTGGCGCAAAGCCGCAAAACTTGGTTTTGCTAGGTGAGGATTACCCGAACCTTCGTTTAATCAAACTAGAGCAAAACTATCGTTCAACCAGTCGAATTTTGCGTGCGGCGAACATCTTGATCGCTAATAACCCACACGTTTATGAAAAATCACTGTTCTCAGAGATCCCGGACGGTGAAAAGCTCAAGGTACTGAATGCCAAGAATGAAGAGCACGAAGCCGAACGTATTACTGGTGAGATCATTGCCCACAAGTTTTTGAATCGCACAGATTACAAAGATTACGCAGTGCTTTACCGTGGTAATCACCAATCTCGCTTGATTGAAAAAGCCTTGATGCAAAACCGTGTGCCTTACAAGATCTCTGGTGGTACGTCTTTCTTTGCTAGAGCTGAGATTAAAGACATCATGGCTTACTTACGTGTGTTGGTGAACCCAGATGATGACAATGCGTTTTTACGTATTGTGAACACGCCACGTCGTGAGATTGGTCCGGTTACTTTAGAGAAACTCGGCAGCTACGCCAATATGCGTGGTAAGAGCTTGTTTGAAGCCAGCTTTGAGATGGGCTTAGAGCAAACGCTGACGGGGCGTGGTCTAGAAAACTTGCGCCGTTTCGGTGACTGGATTGTTCGTATCTCGGATAATGCAGAGCGTGGTAATACGGTTGAGGCCGTACGTTCTTTGGTTCGTGACATTAACTATGAAGATTGGTTGTACGAAACTTCGGCGAGCCCGAAAGCGGCTGAAATGCGAATGAAGAACGTCTCTGATCTTTACAGTTGGATAGTGGCTGATCTTGAAGGTGACAACTACGACAAGGAAGAGAAAACCCTACGCGAGGTAGTGCAACGTTTAACACTGCGTGACATGATGGAGCGTGGGGAAGATGATGACGATGCAGACCAGGTTCAATTAATGACACTGCATGCATCGAAAGGCCTAGAGTTTCCATATGTATTCCTGATGGGGGCAGAAGAGGGTATTTTACCGCACCAAACCAGTGTTGATGAAGGCAACGTAGAAGAAGAGCGTCGTCTTATGTACGTAGGGATTACTCGAGCGCAAAAAGAGCTGACCTTTACTAAGTGTCGTGAACGCCGTCAATATGGTGAATTGATTAAGCCAACACAAAGTCGCTTTCTTGATGAACTGCCGCATGATGATGTGGAGTGGGAAAGCGTTAAGAAGCCTCAATCCGCTGAAGAAAGAATGGAAAAAGGGCAGGCGCACATTGCGAATATTCGAGCGATGTTCAATAAGAAATAATGATCTACTTTAATAGCACTATATAAAAACCAATAAAAAGGTGACCATGAGGTCACCTTTTTTGAATTTGGCATTTTTAATTACAGATCGGTAAATTACAGACCGGCAATCATGTGCTCGATAGCATCTTTGATTTCGTCGTCTGAACAGTCCATACATGAACCTTTCGCAGGCATTGCATTAAAGCCGTTGATTGCGTGATTCGCTAGAATATCGCGACCTTGAGCAATACGAGGACCCCAATCACCAGCATCGCCTTTTTTAGGTGCGCCACTTACGCCAGATGCGTGACAAGCGATACAAAAGGTACCGTAAACTGCTGCGCCATCACGAGGGCCTGTTGGTTCCGCGACTACTGGCTCACTGCCGACTAGGTATACTTGGCCAACTGGTTTGATGCGTTCAGCAATAGCATCTTGCTCTGCTTCGCTTAGGCCTGAAGCCATTGCACCAGTTGAAAAGGTTAAAACTGCGATGACAACGCTTAAAATTCGACGAGACATATCCATTAAACTCACTTTACATTCCCAAGGTAAGTACATGCTTACCAATTTATAGTGTTGGAAGGGTGTTTTGATTTGAGCAGCAAAGAGCAACTGTTAAACCAATGTAAATAATGGGTGATTATATCCCGATAAGTTGTTGCAATAAACAACAACTTATAAGCTGTAGCGGGTTGTAGTACTCAAATAAGGGGTTTATCACATATTAACTGTCGAAAAAGAGACCAAACAGAAAAAAAAGTTAAAAAAGTACTAGACGGCATTGGGTGATATACGTATTATTCCACTCCGCCGACAGGGCATGCGCCTGTAGCTCAGCTGGATAGAGCGTTGGCCTCCGGAGCCAAAGGCCGAAGGTTCGAATCCTTTCAGGCGCGCCATCCGGTCTCTTACTTCGGTAAGTGAGAATTGGCAAAAAAGAAATAATGGTGGCTATAGCTCAGTTGGTAGAGCCCTGGATTGTGATTCCGGTGGTCGCGAGTTCGAATCTCGTTAGCCACCCCATTCTTTCTTTACAAAATATCGGTAGCTTCGGCTTCCAGTGTTGATTCATTCTTCCCAAGAATCGATACAAAACTAGTCGGTGAATAGCGCAGCTTGGTAGCGCATCTGGTTTGGGACCAGAGGGTCGGGGGTTCGAATCCCTCTTCACCGACCACTATTTCAATAATCGCTTGTTAAGTGGTTATATAAAAATTAGTGGTGGCTATAGCTCAGTTGGTAGAGCCCTGGATTGTGATTCCGGTGGTCGCGAGTTCGAATCTCGTTAGCCACCCCATTAATTTTGGTAGCTTCTTTGAAGTTTCCAGTTTGAGAAATCAAACGAAACATCTCGGTGAATAGCGCAGCTTGGTAGCGCATCTGGTTTGGGACCAGAGGGTCGGGGGTTCGAATCCCTCTTCACCGACCACCTTAAGAAAGCTCATCAGAAATGATGAGCTTTTTTTCTATCTGGAGAAAAGATAATGATGTATTCGGGGGCTGGAAGCCCAGTCGTATCAAATCCTTCTTCACCGAGCACCTTTAAGAAAGCTCATCAGAAATGATGAGCTTTTTTTCATCTGTAGATCACTAGATTGGAACCCAAGTGGGGTTTGCCTGATGTTCAAAGAATGTCTCTTCACCGATCACTTAAGAAGCCTCAACTAGCCGTCCGCGTCAGAAATGACGGGGCTTTTTTACGCCTGGAATTTAGATCATTTGAGACCAGAGGGCTGGATCGCCAGTCCGCAGGAAGCCCTGCCGCGCCGTTATTCATTAACCTGCTATTTAAGGTTATGAACTTACCTATTTCGAAAAATTGTCTGTGATCGTACTGGTAAAATGTACTTTCGTATTAAATGAGCATGCTGTCATGTCTTTAATTATTACGTCTTTATAAATATATTTTCTCTATAAAATCATTAGATCTATATCTAATTTTATATAAATTGATTGCTCAATAATTCGACAAACTAATGGGTTTGGTCTAAGTGTTTTTATGAAAAGAGAAATCTAACCTTAGATTTGCTCTCTAAGGTCTATATTTGACAGATTTCTTCATATTAAATAGCCTAAAATCGTCTCTAATTTTATAAGCCTCTTATTTTACTACTTTACATTTATCACACTTATCTTGATGGTGGAAAGTGTGGCTTATTACTATGTATCTAGTTGTTTTATTTGTATTATTTAAATAATCTAGCATTTGTTTCTATAGTGTTAATTGTTTTTTGGAATAATTATTTGTTTTAAATGACTAATAGTGAGATCTGCTTTGAACGATTGGTTTCAGTCTACAAGTAAGTTGTAGTAAGGGATTTGTGAGTATTTCTCACCATGAGTATGATGTTGATTTTTATTACTATATGCTCTTTTTTTGAATAGTTATGTAGTGCTTTTGCTTGCCAGGCGTTTAATGTCGACTTTTTATCCTATTTTTGTTGCTTTTCTGTGAATTATTTGCCAAATTGTCAACCGTATAAAATATCAGAACAATATTCTGGTAAGAATGGATTCAATTTTGCAGACAGGGCAGAAAGCTGCCAAAGCAGTAGAGGTCTGGTAATGTCACTTTTAGAAGTAAAAAATCTTCGTATCGAATATCCATCTCGTCATGGAGTTCACGCCGCAGTTAAATCACTTTCGTTCAACATTGAACGTGGTGAGATCGTTGGCGTTGTAGGCGAATCTGGTGCAGGTAAATCAACAGTGGGTAATGCTGTTATTGATTTACTGAGCCCTCCTGGCCGTATTGCTAGCGGCGAGGTGTTTCTGGATGGCGAAAAAGTTTCGGGTTTATCTCCTGAGCAGATGCGCTCTGTTCGCGGCTCAAAGATTGGATTTATCTTCCAAGACCCAATGACTTCTCTTAACCCTCTATTCACAGTAGAACAGCAGTTAAAAGAGACGATTCATGCCAACATGAAGGTTTCGGATCAAGAAGCCTACCAGCGTTCACTAGACTTGATGAACCAAGTGGGTATCCCACAACCAGAAAACCGTTTAAAGCAGTACCCACACCAGTTTTCTGGCGGTATGCGTCAGCGTGTTGTTATCGCGATCGCATTGGCAGGTGAACCTGACTTAATCATCGCAGATGAACCAACAACCGCACTGGATGTTTCTATCCAAGATCAGATCTTGGGTTTGATTCGCGACCTATGTATTAAGAAGAACGTAGGTTGTATGTTGGTCACGCACGATATGGGTGTTGTATCTAACGTAACCGATCGTGTAGCCGTGATGTATCGTGGTGATTTGGTTGAGTTTGGCCCAACGGCGAAAGTCCTTGGCACTCCTGAGCATCCATACACACACAGCCTTATTTCAGCGGTTCCGCGTTCAGATCGTAAACTCGATCGTTTCCCTACAGTGAGTTACATCGAAGAAGCACACGAGATGGAACCACTGGATGTGAAAAACCACTGGTTGGGCCAAAGCCAAGATCACCGTGATTACACGGGGCCTTTGTTGAACGTTGAAAACGTGAACTTACGTTTTACGACTAAAGATTCATTCTTCGAAAGCCGTCGTGAATATGTTCAAGCGTCAAACAACGTCAGCTTTGAAGTGCATGAAGGTGAGACGTTTGGTTTGGTGGGTGAATCTGGTTCGGGTAAATCAACGATTGCTCGTGTGATTGCTGGCTTATACGCACCGAACTCAGGCAAGGTAACCTTTGAAGGTATTGACCTTACCGGTCTTAAATCTGAAAAAGAGCGTCGCCCTATGCGTCGCCAAATGCAGATGGTTTTCCAAAATCCGTATACATCAATGAACCCTCGAATGAAGATATTCGACATCATTGCTGAACCTATCCGTTTCCATAAGCTAACTCGCAACGAAAATGAAACTCGTCAGATCGTTAACGACCTGCTCGATCACGTTGGTTTGGGCCAAATGGCAGGGGTTAAGTACCCGCACGAATTCTCAGGTGGCCAACGTCAGCGTATCTCTATTGCTCGCGCTCTGGCAACTCGTCCTCGTCTTCTGATTTGTGATGAACCTACCTCGGCGCTGGATGTGTCAGTACAGGCTCAAATCCTTAATCTATTGAAAGACCTGCAAGACGAGCTCAATCTGACTATGCTGTTCATCAGTCATGATTTACCGGTTATTCGTCAAATGTGTGATCGTGTTGGCGTGATGCAAATGGGCGAACTATTGGAAGTTGCGCCAACTGAGCAGTTATTCCAATCGCCTCAGCATGAATACAGTAAGCACCTAATTTCTTTAATGCCTGAGTTTACGGGCTTAAGAGAAGAAAAAGCAGTGGCAAAAGCCGCAGTATAAAAATCAGCAGGCTGGAGTTTAGCTTGCTAAAAACAATAAACAGACGCAAATACAACAACTAGGGATCTGGATTCCCGCATGAAGGAGTTATGCAATGAAAACCATGAAAAGCAAATTAGCAGTAGCTTTGATGGCAGCTGGCCTAAGCTTTAGTGCAGCAGCAGCAGATATTACCGTTGGCTACGCAGCTGACCCAGTATCACTTGATCCGCACGAGCAGCTGTCTGGTGGCACACTGCAAATGTCTCACATGGTGTTTGACCCTCTAGTACGTTTTACACAAGAGATGGATTTTGAAGGCCGCCTAGCATCTAGCTGGGAGCGTGTTGATGAAACGACTTTCCGTTTCAACCTACGTAAAGGTGTGAAATTCCACTCTGGTAACGAACTGACAGCTGATGATGTTGTGTGGACTTTTGAACGTCTACAAGCTTCTCCAGACTTTAAGTCTATCTTCACGCCATACGAGAAAATGGTAAAAGTGGATGACTATACAGTTGAGCTAGTATCAAAAGCGGCTTACCCACTAGTACTACAAACAGCAACTTACATCTTCCCAATGGACAGCAAGTTCTACTCAGGCCAAACAGCTGAAGGTAATGACAAGTCTGAACTAGTTAAGCACGGTAATTCGTTTGCTTCGACTAATGTTTCAGGTACTGGTCCATTCATCGTTACGCAACGTGAGCAAGGCGTTAAAGTTACGTTCGAGCGTTTCAATGATTACTGGGATACAGAAACGGATGGTAACGTAGACAAGCTAACACTTGTGCCAATCAAAGAAGACGCAACGCGTGTTGCAGCACTTCTTTCTGGCGATGTAGATATGATTCACCCTGTAGCACCAAACGATCACAAGCGTGTTAAGAACGCTAAGAATATCGATCTAGTAACGCTACCTGGTACTCGTATCATTACGTTCCAAATGAACCAAAACAGCAACGAAGCACTGAAAGATGTGCGTGTTCGTCAAGCAATCGTTCATGCGATTAACAATGAAGGTATTGTTAAGAAAATCATGAAAGGTTTCGCGACAGCTGCTGGTCAGCAAAGCCCAACAGGCTACGCGGGTCACAACGAAGATTTAGTTCCTCGTTACGATCTGAAAAAAGCGAAAGAGCTGATGAAAGAAGCGGGCTACGAAGATGGCTTTACACTAACTATGGCAGCGCCTAACAACCGTTACGTGAACGATGCGAAAGTAGCGCAAGCGTCTGCGGCAATGCTGTCTAAGATTGGTATCAAAGTTGATCTTAAGACGATGCCTAAAGCACAGTACTGGCCTGAGTTTGACCTATGTTCAGCAGACATGATGATGATCGGTTGGCACTCAGACACAGAAGATTCAGCGAACTTCAATGAGTTTCTAACAATGACTCGTAACGAAGAGACTGGTCGTGGTCAATACAACTGTTCTGGCTACTCAAACCCAGAAATGGATGCGATTGTAGAAGCTTCTAACACCGAAACTGATCCAGTTAAGCGTTCTAAGATGCTGAAAGGCGTTGAAGCAACACTTTACAACGATGCAGTATTCGTACCTCTACACTGGCAAAGTGAAGCGTGGGGCGCGAAGTCTAACGTTGGTGCTGCAGACATCGTAAACCCAATGGTTATGCCTTACTTCGGCGACCTAGTTGTAAAATAATCTAGCTTGCTAGAATCGAGAGCCTGAAGTTTTTCAGGCTCTCAATATTATTAAGATATAGATTTAAGTTTCGGTATTTGGTCTTCCTTCAGTCTGGCTAAATACCTTTTTTAAGACTGAATTTTTTTGTTGTCTAATCGCGGATTTCGATTAGATAGTCATGGATAGATAAGGGGCAAGGAATGGTTACGTTTCTGGTCAAGCGCCTGTTTCAGGCACTGATAGTGATGTTTGTGATCAGTTTGGTGGCGTTTGCCATTCAGGATAACCTGGGCGACCCGTTACGTGAGTTAGTCGGTCAATCTGTTTCAGAGTCGGAGCGTCAAGCGCTACGTGATGAACTCGGCTTAAATGATCCCTTCGTTACAAAATACTCTCGCTTTATAGGCGCAGCCCTACAGGGTGATCTTGGTACTTCATATTTCTTTAAACGCCCTGCTGTGGACGTAATTCTAGATAAACTGGTCGCGACACTGGAGCTTGTGTTCGGTGCTTCTCTGATCATTGTTTGTCTGTCGATTCCATTAGGCGTTTATTCTGCAATACACCCAAAAAGTTTCTTCACTAAGCTTGTGATGGCCGGTAGTAGTATCGGTATCTCTGTGCCTGTTTTCTTAACTGCAATCATGCTGATGTATGTGTTCTCTATCGAGCTAGGTTGGCTGCCATCATTTGGACGTGGTGAGACTGCAAACTGGTTTGGTTGGGAGTCTGGCTTCTTAACACTAGATGGCCTTGCACACTTAGTTCTGCCGAGTATTGCTTTGGCATCTATCATGCTGCCGCTGTTCATTCGTCTAGTGCGTTCTGAAATGCTAGAGGTTCTTAGTTCTGAATACATCAAGTTTGGTAAAGCAAAAGGCCTAGCGCTGAACAAGATTTACTACCAACACGCTTTGAAGAACACAATGTTACCTGTACTAACGGTAGGTGGTGTTCAAATCGGTACTATGGTGGCTTACACCATTCTTACTGAAACTGTATTCCAGTGGCCGGGCACCGGCTTCCTATTCCTTGAAGCGATTAACCGAGTGGATACACCACTGATTACCGCATACGTTATCTTCGTTGGCTTGATCTTCGTAGTAACGAACACCATTGTTGATTTGCTTTACGGTATCATTAACCCAACAGTGAACATTACAGGGAAAGGAGCATAATCATGGAACAAACAACAACAGCTCCATCTCGTTGGGAGCGATTCAAGCAGTCAGACATTCTGTACTACTTCTTACGCGATAAAGTGGCTATGTTCAGCTTCGCCATCTTCGCCGCCTTCCTTGTGATGGCATTAGCGGCACCGATTTTAGCCCCAATCGACCCATACGACGTGACGTCTATCGATATCATGGATTCAGAACTGCCACCATCTTGGATGGAAGACGGTGAAGAACGTTTCTTACTGGGTACTGACGAGCAAGGTCGTGACATCTTATCGACTATGCTTTACGGCTCGCGCTTATCACTGACCATTGGTTTCTTAGCGGTTGGCCTTCAGTTGACTCTCGGTATCATTATCGGTCTGTCTGCGGGTTACTTCGGTGGTCGTATTGATAGCTTCCTGATGCGTTTTGCTGATGTTCAACTTTCATTCTCAACCATGATGGTTGCGATCATTGTCTCAGCCATCTTTAAGGCAAGTTTCGGCAGTGACTTCTACGCGCAATATGCCGTTGTTATGCTGGTGGTGATCATCGGTATTGCAGAATGGCCGCAGTATGCTCGTACCATTCGTGCATCGGTATTGGCAGAGAAGAAGAAAGAATATGTTGAAGCGGCACGTGTGATGGGCTTTAGAGCGCCTCGCATCATGTTCCGTCATATTCTACCGAACTGTTTATCACCGATCTTGGTTATCTCTACGGTACAGGTGGCAAATGCCATCATGTCAGAAGCGGCACTTTCTTTCCTAGGTTTAGGCCTTCCGGTAGACCAACCGTCACTGGGTGCCCTAATCAGTACTGGTTTTAACTACATTTTCTCAGGAGCATGGTGGATCACAGCATTTCCTGGTGTGCTTTTGGTAACATTAGTTCTAGTTATTAACCTACTAGGCGACTGGTTACGTGACGTGTTTAACCCTAAAATTTATAAAGGGTGATAGCTCGGTTTGATTTTTAGCAAAAAAAGTCACTAAACTAAGAGCCGTAAGCAATTACGGCTCTTTTTTTGCTTAATGGATCTGGAACTTAGTATTATTGATAGTGTCAATGATACTTAAAATGGAATTCATGTTTTATCGACATTGATTCGGTAATAATTAACCCGTGAGGGTTTAAGTGGTGGTTATGAAATTGACAATGAATGCTGTATGTCGTGCTGTGATGAGAAATTATCGTATGGGGCTTATCGCTGTATCTCTTCTGGTGTCGAGCCAAGTTAATGCAGAATCGGTACTATGCGATGCCACTCAAGCAAGCACCAATCAATTACCACAGCTAGAACAATCATGTCCGATCGGTAAAGGTGTATGGGGCAGCAAAGCGCCTAAACGTCATTCAGATAACGAACTGTTTTGGGTTCAATGTGGTTTGCTAAATAAGCCTTTGTCACTGAACCGAGCGAAGCCTCTATATGAAAAGATCTCAACTAACGTATGGATGAAGCCTGAGGGTGGCGATTATCGTTGTTTGATTGGTCCTTACTCTACATTTTCGGATGCGAGAAAAGACTTAGCTCAAGTACGCAAGGTGTCTGGTTATGGTGAAGCCTTTATTCGTATGGTTGATAAGTCTAAAACCTCATCACAGCCTGTCGTTGCAAAACCAGCAGAGTCAAAAGCTGTAAAGCCTAAGGCTCCTGTAAAAGTAGAAGCTAAACCTGCGCCGAAACCTGTGGCGGTTAAGCAAGCGGCTGCGGTAACGAGTGCTGCCGCTATTCAGACGCTACCAAGCGGTAATGCGAGTACAGACAACGATCTAGAAATCGAAATTCGCGTGACAGCCAATGTTTCAGGCAACCAATATGCTATTCCTTACCTCCTAGACCATCAGCAGCAGTTCTATATGGAGCAAGGCAAGCCTTGGAGCCGCCTCGATTACGGTAGCGCTGAATTAGTCTGCAATAAGGTCAACATGAAGCTGATGACTGAAAAGCAGTGGCAGAGTATTTTGGGTTCAAAAGTCATGGAAAAACAGAATTGGCCAATGCACTTACCTTATTGGGGGGCAGGCAAGAAGGGTCTGTTTACCAATGGTAATGTAAACCAATTGAAAGGGTCTTCATTGCTTAATGTCATGTGCGTTAAATAAGTAACCTAAAGTAAGACTAAATGAGCCTCAGCTATCGCTGGGGCTTTGTTATTTATGAACCAAACTTTCTCACATTGGTTTTGTTCTTGAATGTTGGTCAGTTTCTTGAATACGAACTTGATTAAAAATCGCTAAAAGTTGTTCAAATTGAGCGTTTGATGCGTAGAAAACCATAACTCAAGCAATAAGGTGATTGAGATTATGAGTTTTAAAAAACGTTTAGAAGATGTGGCACCGCAATTTGAAGCCGGAGGTAAGTACGAAAAACTCTACCCAGTGTATGAGGCGTTCGCGACGATATTTTACACGCCTGGCAATGTAAACCGAGGGTTGACTCACGTTCGAGATAGTATCGATCTCAAACGAATCATGATTCTGGTGTGGCTAGCGACCTTCCCTGCCATGTTCTGGGGCATGTATAACGTCGGGCATCAGAGTGTTTCGGCACTCACATCCAGCTATCAACTGAGTGAGCTCACTTCGGTTATCGAGAGTAGTTGGCGCTTGTCTTGGGCATTTGGTGATGCGCCATCATTAATGGCAAGCGGTTGGGGCAGCCAGATGTTTTTTGGGGCGCTCTATTTCCTTCCTGTTTATGCCACGGTTTTTGTCGTTGGTGGTTTTTGGGAGGTACTGTTCGCGGTTGTTCGCAAGCACGAAGTCAACGAAGGCTTTTTCGTGAGTTCGGTTTTATTTGCCTTAATTCTCCCGCCGACGATTCCACTATGGCAAGCCGCATTAGGCATCACCTTTGGTATCGTTGTTGCTAAAGAGTTGTTCGGTGGTACAGGACGAAACTTCCTTAACCCTGCGTTAGCTGGGCGGGCTTTCCTCTATTTTGCTTATCCAGCCAACATGTCGGGTGGGCTTGTGTGGGTCGCGGCGGCTGATGGCTATTCAGGGGCGACACCACTCAGTCAGTGGTATGAGGGAGGCAGTACCTCTTTAATCAACAACATGACTGGCGAGACAATAACTTGGATGGATGCGTTCATCGGTAATATTCCAGGATCGATGGGGGAGGTTTCTTCGCTATTAATTATGCTTACGGGGTTGATGCTCATTGTCATGAAGATAGCGTCTTGGCGTATTGTTGCCGGGGTTATCATCGGTCTTGTGGTGACCTCTAGTTTGATGAACTGGATCGGCTCTGATACCAACTCGATGTTCTCGATGCCGTTTTACTGGCACTTTGTGTTGGGTGGTGTTGCTTTTGGTACTTTCTTTATGGCAACCGATCCAGTTTCTGCCGCGTTTACCAATCAGAGTAAGTGGGCTTACGGGATCTTGATTGGTGTAATGACGGTCGGCATCCGAGTGCTCAATCCTGCTTATCCAGAAGGCATTATGCTCGCTATCTTGTTTGCTAACTTGTTCGCACCATTGTTCGACTTTGTTGTGAAAGAGCAAAACATCAAGCGAAGACAAAAACGCACAGCTCGATAAGAAATATGACCCAAAAGAAAAAGGCTTGCACTAGTGCAAGCCTTTCTATTTTTATCACGATTGATTTGAATTTGATTCAACTCCATTTCAAATCAATCTCGAATGGTTGGGTATTACCACAATGCTCACCACACATCTCGTCGTAGGCACTGTTGTGAACCAACATTGCCGATGCTACGCCTCGATCGCTAAAGTGGTCGCGCGCTTGGTTAACACTTAAAAACTTCATTGGGTGCTGTTGGTCGTCTTTGATTAACTGCTTTTGCTCGCCAATAATTTGGTAAGCCAAGTAGATCCCGCCTTCAAATGATTCAATTAGTAGATTCATCACAAACTCCATTGCTGTTCTAGATAGGTCAGTATCTGTGTTACGTGGAGTTGAGGGGTAAGGTTCAAGAGTGGACATAAAAAAAGCAGGCACAAGGCCTGCTTTTTAAGAGATATCAACAAATAGCGTTGATTATCTCATCGTTACGAACTCTTCGCTGCCCGTTGGGTGAATCGCCACAACAGAGTCGAAGTCTGCTTTGGTTGCGCCCATCTTCATTGCAACGCCGAAGCCTTGAATCATTTCATCAACAGTGAAACCGATGCCGTGTAGGCCAACTACAGTCTCTTCTTCGCCAGCACATACTAGTTTCATCTTACAAGGTTGACGGTGCTTGGTTACTGCTGTGTACATTGCCGTGAAGCCCGACGTGTAAACCTTGATGTTGTCTTTGCCGTATTGCTCTTCAGCTTCTTGAGTCGTTAGACCAATTGTACCGATAGGCGGGTGGCTGAATACAACAGTAGGAACTAGCTTGTAGTCCATCTTCGCGTTTGTTTGGCCGTTGAATAGGCGCTCTGAAAGCTGACGACCTGCTTTAACAGCGACAGGTGTTAGCTCGATACCGCCTTCCATGATGTCACCAACACAATAGATGCCAGGAACGTTAGTCGCTTGGAACTCGTCTACCTTGATGTAGCCACGATCGTTAGTCTCAACGCCAGTAGATGCTAGATTGATAGCGTCAGTCGCTGGGTGGCGACCGATCGCCCAGATTAAGTGGTCAACGTTTTGAGTGTTGCCGTTCTCTAGGTGTAGAGTCAGCGTACCGTCCGCTTCTTTCACCACTTCTTTAGGCACGGAGTGCGTGTGAAGTGTTGGACCTTCTGCTTCCATTACTTCTACTAGCGTTTCGATGATCATTGGATCAAAGCTACGTAGTGGAGATTCTTTACGGCAGAACAGATGTGTTTCTGTGCCAAGTGCACTTAGTACGCCTGCGATTTCTACTGCGATGTAGCCTGCGCCGATTACAGCAACACGCTTAGGTTGCTCCATCAGATCGAAGAAACCGTTTGAGTCGATGCCGTATTCTGCGCCTGGGATGTTTGGAATGGTTGGACGGCCACCTACCGCGATCAGGATGTGATCCGCAGTGTAGTGTTCACCGTTTACTTCAACGGTTTTCTCGTCAACAAACTTAGCAAAGCCTTTGATTACGTTTATTTTGTTGTTACCCAAAACGCGATCGTAAGACTCGTGGATACGACCAATATATGCTTGGCGGTTTTCAACTAACTTGCTCCAGTTGAAGCCTTTTACTTCAACGTCGAAGCCGTAATCTTCAGAGTACAGGTTGATCGCTTCAGCAACTTGAGCGCCATGCCACATTACCTTTTTAGGAACACAACCAACGTTTACACAAGTACCACCAAGGTCTTGAGCTTCGATAAGTGCAACCTTTGCACCGTGCATTGCTGCGCGGTTTGCTGATGCGATGCCGCCTGAACCGCCACCGATACAGATGTAATCAAAATGAGTCGCCATTACTTTCTCCATTTATTGAAGGCTGTGGGTACAGTGATCGCACTGAACACCTACGTCCTATAGATTCTTAAATTGTCTAATTATTATATTGAGGGCAGATCGGTTGAACTCAATCTCCCTGTTTAAAATTTATTCGTGTATGTCACAATCTACTGAATATTCGTCAGATCATGACGTTAAGTTCGAGATTATTCGGGTACGATCCACTCTACTTTGAAGTGACCGGTTGCCGGCGCAATTGCTTCCTTCAAGAATGGAAGAATTTCGTTCATTTGGCTTTCTAGCTTCCAAGGCGGGTTGATAACAATCATGCCTGATGCTGTCATGCCACGCTCGTTGGTATCTGGTGATACGCCAAGTTCGATTTGTAGAATCTTGTTGATACCTAAGCCTTCAAGTCCTTCGATCATGTCTTCGATATCACAGCGGTTTACTACCGGGTACCAAATTGCGTAGATACCGGTTGCCCAGCGCTTATGGCTTTGAGCAATCGCCGTCACCACATCGCGATACTCTTTTGCCAGCTCGTAAGGTGGGTCGATAAGTACCAAACCACGACGCTCTTTTGGTGGCAGGCTGCCTTTTAAGCGTTGGAAGCCATCTTCTTTGTAGATAGATACCTGACGATCGCGGTGGAACTCTTGCTCAAGCAGAGGGTGATCGGCTGGGTGAAGCTCGGTCAGTACCATGCGGTCTTGATCGCGCAGGTGCGCGCGGGCAACACGTGGAGAGCCCGGGTAGAAACGCAGTTTTTCGCCATTGTTGAGTGCTGAGATAGACTCAAGGTAGCTTTGAATGTCTTCAGGAAGTTCTGTTTGTTCCCAGACGCGTGCAATACCTTGTTTGTATTCGCCCGTTTTTTCAGACCATTCATGCGTTAAGTCGTAACGACCTACACCAGAGTGAGTATCATGATAAACAAAAGGCTTATCCTTCTGTTTCAAAGAATTAAGAATAAGGCTCTGTACGATATGCTTTACTACGTCGGCATGGTTGCCTGCGTGGAAGCTGTGGCGATAACTTAACAAATTAAACTCTCGTAACACTCTCGAATTAGAGTGTGGTTAGTGTAGGTGGGGTTAATCAGACTATTATAACCCTCAATGGACCATAAATTCTCGATCAATTCAGGAACAGTCGTTCGCAATATGCAGTTAGTTATTGGTTCTGCTATTGAAATTTGCCTTCATGGGCACTATTTAATAACTATTCGCAAGTGATTTTTTAGGGCGACCCTTAGCCTGATGACTGTAAGACGACCTCATTACAAAAAAGACGAAAGTCTCTAAAGCCAAAGGAATGTTTATATGTCTAATCCGCTATTAACCTTCACGGACTTACCTCCGTTTTCACAAATCAAACCTGAGCACGTTAAGCCAGCGGTTGAGCAAGTGATTGAAGCGTGTCGCAACAAGATAGAACAAGTACTTGAAGGTAATACTTCACCAAGCTGGGACAACCTAGTTGCTCCGATTGAAGAAGTGGATGATCGTTTAGGCCGTATTTGGTCACCAGTAAGCCACATGAACTCTGTTGTGAACAGCGACGAACTGCGTGAAGCGTATGAGAGCTGCCTACCAGTACTGTCTGAGTACGGCACTTGGGTTGGTCAACACAAAGGCTTGTTTGAAGCGTACAAAACGATCAAGGTGAGCGAAGCATTCTCGGCATTAAATCGAGCTCAACAAAAAACCATTACTGATGCACTGCGTGACTTTGAATTGTCAGGCATTGGCTTACCCGCGGACGAGCAGCACCGCTATGGTGAGATCAGCAAGCGCCAGTCTGAGCTGGGTTCTCAATTCTCAAACAACGTACTTGATGCCACCATGGGTTGGAGCAAGCAAGTAACAGACGTGGCTGAACTGGCTGGTATGCCTGAATCGGCACTGGCGGCAGCACAAGCCGCGGCACAAGCTAAAGAGCTGGAAGGTTATCTACTAACTCTAGATATCCCTTCATACCTACCGGTGATGACGTACTGTGACAACCAAGCGCTACGTAAAGAGCTGTACGAAGCTTACGTAACTCGCGCTTCAGATCGCGGTCCAAATGCTGGTAAGTGGGACAACACTGAGATCATCACGGAGCAACTCAAGCTGCGTCACGAGATCGCACGCATGCTTGGCTTTAGCACCTACAGCGAAAAATCACTGTCGACTAAAATGGCAGAAACGCCAGACCAAGTACTTGGTTTCCTTAACGACCTAGCAGTAAAAGCGAAACCACAAGGTGAGCGCGAAGTAGAAGAGCTACGTCAGTTTGCTGAGAAAGAGTTTGGTGTCTCTGAGCTAAATCTGTGGGACATCGCTTACTACAGCGAGAAACAAAAACAGAACCTGTTCGAGATCTCTGATGAAGAGCTTCGTCCATACTTCCCTGAGTCGAACGTAGTTTCTGGTTTGTTCGAAGTACTAAACCGTGTGTTTGGTATGTCGGTAACAGAGCGTGAAGGCGTAGACACTTGGCATGAGTCCGTTCGCTTCTTTGATATCTTTGATGCGACAGGAACACTGCGTGGTAGCTTCTACCTTGATCTATACGCACGTGAACACAAGCGTGGTGGCGCTTGGATGGATGACTGTCGTGGTCGTCGTATTACTGAATCTGGCGAGCTGCAAACGCCAGTGGCTTACCTAACGTGTAACTTCAACAAGCCAGTTGGTGACAAGCCTGCGTTATTTACTCACGATGAAGTGGTGACTCTGTTCCACGAATTCGGTCACGGCATCCACCATATGCTAACGCAAGTTGATGCGGGTGCTGTTTCTGGTATCAATGGCGTGCCTTGGGATGCGGTTGAGTTACCAAGTCAGTTCCTCGAAAACTGGTGTTGGGAAGAAGAAGCGCTGTCGTTCATTTCTGGTCACTTCGAAACCGGTGAAGCCTTACCAAAAGAGATGTTAGAGAAAATGCTAGCGGCGAAGAACTTCCAATCAGCGATGTTTATCCTGCGCCAACTAGAGCTTGGCTTGTTCGATTTCACGTTACACACAGAGTACGACCCTGAAGTGGGTGCTCGTGTACTCGAAACGTTGGCGGATGTTAAGTCTAAGGTGTCGGTTCTGCCAAGCCTAGATTGGAACCGTTTCTCACATAGCTTTGGTCACATCTTTGCTGGTGGCTACAGTGCGGGTTACTACAGCTACCTTTGGGCAGAAGTGCTATCGGCAGATGCGTTCTCAGCATTTGAAGAAGAGGGTATCTTCAACACAGAAACTGGTAATCGCTTCCTGAACAACATCCTTGAAATGGGTGGCAGTGAAGAGCCAATGGAGCTGTTCAAACGCTTCCGTGGTCGTGAGCCACAAATTGATGCAATGCTGCGTCATGCGGGAATCAACGCATAATCACGGTAACTATCTAGTTTATTAAGAGTTAATAGCGAAAAGAGCCTCTAGTTAGAGGCTCTTTTTTGTCTGTACTTCAGGGGCCAAACAAGGCGAACGAATGTTATGGATTCACATTACGATTGATAGGATTCTGCAATGAAATCAATGTCTCTGTCGATTGAACCTCATCGATCGCCTGCAATTTATCAATCAACACAAACTGTAGCTCTTCTATCGACTTACACATCAGTTTTACGAAAATGTTATAAGCACCAGTGGTGTAGTACGCCTCGACCACCTCGTCTAACGCATTCAGCTTGGCTATCGCAGAGTGGTAGTCTTTGGCTGCATTTAGGTTAATACCAATAAAACAGCATACGTCATAACCTAGCTTTTTGGTGTTTACCACAACTTCCGTTCGCTCAATAATGTCTGCCGATCTCATTTTTTCGATGCGAACGTGAATCGTCGCAGGGCTGACATCGAACTGTTTTGCCATTTCAGCATAAGGAGTTCGTGCATCTTCCATCAAGGTTTTTAGAATGGCGCGGTCTAGATCATCTAAACGGACGGTGGTTGTGGACATGCAGAATCCTTAGATTGAATGAAATCAGACTAGCTAGAGTACACATCATAGCCAAGGGTGATAATATTAGCAGCAACTATAGGGTTAGGGTGAATTCAGTGCGATTTTCGTTGTTATTAATTTTGATGTGTTGGAGTGTGTTTGCTTCAGCACAGACAAAAGATGTGTTGGTTATTCACTCTTATCATCAAGGTTTTTTTTGGACGGATGATTTCCATAAAGGGTTATCCACAGAACTCGACCGTGACGGCTTGTCTTATCGTGTCGTTTACCTTGATAGTAAACGCTCTCAAAATACTGAATACCTAGATCGTATTTATCAGCTTTACCGCACGAAACTGACACATGACGAATTTGCTGCGGTTGTCGTTAGTGACAATAACGCTCTGAACTTAATGAAACGTTTGGCTCCAGAGCTAAATGGTACTCCCGTTATATTTGGTGGCGTTAGCAACTTCTCATCTGAGATGCTTGAGGGGTTAAACGCAACTGGAATCACTGAAGATATCGATTTGGTTGGTAATATCGATCTAATTAAGCGTCTTCAAGCTACGGTGAAAAAGGTCTATATTGTTACTGACCACTCAATAACGGGCGAGGCTATTCGCTCCCAAGTTGACCTGTTTATTAAAACCCACCCTGATTTATCCAATTTGATTGAGCATTACGTTCCGGATTCATATCAAGAGCTAACGACCTTTGCTCAGCGTGCCGATCTAGGTAAGAGTTTGTTGTTTTGGGCGTACTATCGCGATGTTAATGGTCGTGTTAGTAGCGATGAAGATTGGCGTCAATTGAGCATGAAAACCCAACTGCCACTGTATATGGTCCATGATTTGGCGCTTGGATTTGGTGCTATCGGTGGTGTGATTCAAAGTGGTAAAACCCAAGGGCGAGAGACTGCCCGGATGTTGCTCGATGTGCTTGCTAATCCGGCAGAAGCATTCCCTCCGATTGTGCCTGGCACACCAGAAATTAAGCTCGATTACCAACAAATCTCGAGATGGGATCTTGGTGCTGAAAATGAAGCCAAGGTGACCTTCCTCAACAAGCCTAAGTCATTTCTAATGCGTTATCGCGATGAAATCCGAACCATAGGTTTGCTGTTTATCGCAATGTCGTGTGTCATTGCTATTTTGGTGTACTACCTGAATCGTCTGCAAAAAAGTGAACGAACGAGCCGTAAGAGCCAACTGCTTCTTGAGTCGATATTCGATCAAAGCTTGCAGTTTATGGGGATTATCGATAAGGACGGAGTGTTGCTGTCGAGTAATAGCAAGCTGCATGAACTTTTGTATAACCAAGGCTATAAATTAGGCACACCCTTGCAAGATCACCAGCACTGGGAAGATTCAGCAAGACAGGTACTCAACGAATATTTTATCCCTAGAGATGAACATCAGGTTTTGCGGTTTGAAGCTGAGGTGTGGTGTCGTGATCGCGGTGCGATGGTATTGGAGATTTCATTGAAGCCAATGCCGGGAAGCGAAGAGGATGACATTCAGTTCTTATTTGAAGCACGTGATGTTACCTCGCGTAAGCTAGCTGAGAATAAACTGTTTCAACGTGAAGCGAATCTAAAGCTGTATTACGACAAGCAACCAGTAATGATGATTACGCTTGATGGAAATAATCGTATTCAACAAGTAAACCAATTTGCGGAAGAGTTGTTGGGTTACTCACTTGACCAGTTATTGGGACATCGACCGCGAGAGTTTTATGTCGATGAAAACGCGATGATCCCGCGCCATATCTTATTGCAACCACAATACAAGATTAGAGGTGTATGGCGTCGTGATATTGAATATCGTCATGCGGATGGCAGCACCATCTGGATTCGTGAAAATATCCGTCCGCTGGTGGAATCGGATCAACTGTTGATTGTGGGTGAGGACATCACCGAGACCCATGAGCTTGCTGAAAAGTTAGAGTATCAAGCGCGTTACGACTTATTGACTGATACCTTTAACCGTAACCACTTTGAGCAAGAGCTGCAAAAGGCCTTGAAAGAAGTTGAAAGCCATATGCGAACTCATGCGATGTTGTTTTTAGATTTAGACCAATTGAAGGTGTTGAACGATACTGCGGGGCATGAAGCGGGTGATGCCGCAATCATGTTTAGTGCCAAATTGCTGGAAGAGGTGCTGCCCTACAATGCTGTGTTGGCGCGTATGGGCGGTGATGAGTTTGCTGTATTAATCAAAGATTGCACCGAGCGAGACACGATCAACGTGTGTCGCAGTATCATCTCTATGATGAGCGAAAATTCGTTTGTGTGGGACGATATTCGATTCAATCTCACTTGTTCTATTGGCATTCGATTGATTGACCATACCGCCGCCTCACCACAGATGGTACACGCTCAGGCTGATGCAGCTTGTCATGCTGCCAAAGAGGAAGGCCGTAACCGCTATAACCTTTATCACCAAGATGATGAAGATCTACGTCGTCGACATTTGGAGATGGAATGCGTCAACCTAGTGCATGAGGCTTTAGCTCATGATCGTTTAGAGCTGTTTGCACAGCGTATTCTTGGTTTGGACAGAGACAGCGAAAAAATGCACTTCGAGATCCTAGTGCGTATAAAGAACATCAAGGGTGAATACATTTCTCCCGGGATTTTCATGCCGGCCTCCGAACGCTACAACATTGCGCACTTGATTGATCGCCAAGTGGTGAGTCAGACACTGAGCTGGTTGGAGCGACGACCACAGGTGATTGATGAATTGGGGATGTGCTCAATTAACCTCTCTGGACATTCGATGGGTAATCGAGAGTTTGTCGAGTTCTTGATTGAGAGCTTGAGTAACTCGCTAATACCTTGTCATAAGATTTGTTTAGAGATCACCGAAACAGCGGCGATGAGTAATATGAAACAAGCGATCAAGTTCTTCACGCGACTTAAAGAGTTGGGATGCATGATCGCGTTAGATGATTTCGGCTCAGGGTTATCGTCGTTTGGTTACTTAAAGAAACTGCCGGTCGACATTGTGAAGATTGATGGCTTGTTTGTGCGTGATATTGCTGTCAACGAGATGGACCATGTGATGGTTCGCTCTATCAATGATTTAGCTAAGCAAATGGGTAAACACACAGTGGCTGAGTTTGTTGAAAACACACAGATAATCGACAAGCTGATCGAACTCGGTGTTAACTACGCACAAGGTTACGTCATAGGTCGACCTAAACCGCTTGAGGAGTTGGTTGAAGAGTTACAGCAAGAACGAATCTTATAACCTCCTTGGTTGTTTATACTCTCTTTAGTCGAGCGCTTGGCTTTATGGTGAATACTTTTCTTCCTTAATATGTATTGTTGAGGCAATCAGGTAAACTGGTTGCCTCTTTTGTTTTGAATATTACTGTCTGTTGGAGACGACCTTGCAACTACAACTGATTTGCGAAGATGCTACCCAAATCGATCATTTAAATGACTTAGCGACCCGTTGGAATTTATCCCATGATGAAAACAGCGATTTTGCGTTGGTTCTGACGAGCGAGCGACTTGAGTTACGCAAAGTGGACGAACCGAAACTTGGCGCTATCTTTGTTGATTTAGTCGGTGGCGCAGTCGGTCACAGACGCAAGTTTGGTGGTGGTAAAGGTCAGGCGATCGCCAAGGCGGCGGGCTTAAACAAAGGCGCAACGCCAACCATTCTCGATGGTACGGCAGGCTTAGGACGTGATGCGTTTGTGTTGGCTTCTTTAGGTTGTAAGGTACAAATGGTAGAGCGTCACCCTGTTGTGGCAGCACTGCTTGATGATGGCTTGCAGCGAGCACAACAAGACCCAGACATCGGTGATTGGGTAAGCGAGCGTATGAAGTTGATTCACGCTTCGAGCCATGACGCTTTAGATAAGCTAAGCGATGATCCTAATTTCGAACAGCCAGACGTGGTTTATCTCGATCCAATGTACCCACACCCTGAGAACAAAAAGAAATCGGCTTTGGTTAAAAAAGAGATGCGCGTATTCCAATCTTTAGTTGGTGCAGACATGGATGCAGATGCGTTATTGCAGCCAGCCCTTAAGCTCGCATCAAAACGAGTTGTGGTCAAAAGACCCGATTACGCGGCGTGGCTCGATGAGCAAAAACCGAGCATGGCAATTGAAACCAAAAAGAACCGTTTTGATGTGTATGTGAAAGCATCAATGACCTAGTTAAGACATCAATTACTCAGTGAAAGCATCAATAACTTAGCAACACGCTAAGAAAGTTTCCCGTCATAAATACGATAAATTACCATTTAACACTTGCGATAGTCGCGTTACGGATGTATATCTAACTAAGAATCATTATTATTCTTAGCTGGAGTTGTAGCATGGCTAAACGCTTTTGTAAGTTAAACCGTCGAGATATCACTGAACACCTAGGCGAGATCCACAGCTTGGTCACTGAACCTAAGTTTGTGTGTCGTTCTTGTGCGCGT
Organism: Vibrio cyclitrophicus; assembly: GCF_024347435.1. NCBI lineage: Bacteria > Pseudomonadati > Pseudomonadota > Gammaproteobacteria > Vibrionales > Vibrionaceae > Vibrio > Vibrio cyclitrophicus. The sequence continues at coordinate 3,324,295 of NZ_AP025480.1, read as the reverse complement.
TCTTCGGCGGATCAAGCGAATCTATGCAAACCAACCGCAATTCCACCTCTTGGCTGTCAAAACAAACCCGTTGAAGAAAAAGTGGCATGCGGTCTGTTAGCGGAAACATTACCTGCACCAGAGTTATCGCTTGCGGAAATCAACGATACCCTTGAACCTACTGTGCAAATGTTCGATCCAGCCGTTGTTGATATTGCCGCTGATGTTGTCGATAAAAAAACATCACAGAAAAAAGCCAAGCTGAAAAAGCTGATAGCGAAGGCGAGTGGTGATGAGAAAGCAGAACTTAAGCGAGCGAAGAAAGCCGCTAAGAAGCAAGAGAAGTACAATAAAAAGCTAGCGAAGATGATTAAGAAGCAGCAAAAGCTGTTTAAGAAAAGTCAAAAACTGGAAAGTGACCTTGAACGCATCAATTTACAACTTGATGACGTTGCCTTCATGGAAACCAAGACTCAAGTAGTGAACCATAATCATATCCACTGAAGCTGATTTGAATTGTTTATTGCTACGCGTAGATTTAAAAAGAGCGACCTAAGGTCGCTCTTTTGCTTTTCTGGGGTAGCCGAGCTACTCATTTCGCTTATTCTGCCGGTTAGGCATTGCTTGCGGATCTCGCAACACGTTTCTTCACCCATGTTTCATTCACAAGTAGAGACAACAAGATAACGCCACCACCAATGGTAAGGCGAACCAAATCGACATCCCTGTTCCAAATCAAGATGTTCACCACAAGGCCTGCTGGAACTAAAGCATTATTCATTACAGCCAGTGCACCGGCATTCACCATGCATGCGCCTTTATTCCACATAAAGTAACCTAACCCTGAAGCAATCAAGCCAAGGTATATCAAGATTCCCCATTGAAGTGAGGTGGTTGGCAGTTTCTCTGGGTTACCCAGCAGCATGAAAGCAACGGAAGCGACGCATAACGCCCCTAAGTAGAAGTAACCAAATACGGTTCGCTGAGGTAACTCGGTCGATTCCTTCTCCATTATCACCTTATAACCCACCTGACCAATAGCAAAGCACAGGTTAGCGCCTTGTACGACAAGGAAACCGACTAAAAAGTTGTCATTGATGCCAGCAAATTTAATGAATACCGCGCCCAGCACTGCAATAGCGGCGGTCACGAGATACCAAGGTGAGAATTGCCCTTTGAGAAAGTCATAAATAAGCGTGACGTAAATTGGGGTAAAGACGGTAAACAAAAGGACTTCAGGTACGGACAGCAGTAAGAAAGATTGATAGTAGAAGCAATACATCAGCCCAAGCTGAATACCACCAATCGCCATCAATTTGCCGATCAGTTTGCGCGAGACACCGCGAAACTTAAGAAAAGGAAGAAACACGATGCCGGCAAGGGCTACGCGCATTAGTACAGAAAACCAAGAATCAACCTGACCAGCGAGGTAAACGCCGATCAGGCTAAAGGAGAAGGCCCATAGGAGGGTAACACCAGCTAAATAGCTCATAGTAAAACTTCGTTAATAAGATATGAGCTGTATGTTACCTAACCTTAAATCATTAGTCTTCTGAATCTCTTAGAGGCACGACCAGCATATCAACAGGTGAGGCATTGATCAGTTGTCGTGTTGAAGAAAGCAGTTTGCTCCAAAAGTCTTGGTGGTGACCACAGACCACTAAATCAACACTGAACTCATTGATGGTGTCACACAACTCATGGCTCAAATCACCACTGCCGACCAAAGTATGAGTGATTGGGTATTGAGCGTAGTCAGCAAAACTTTGTAGCTGAATACGAGAGGCCTCCATCGCGTTATGTTGGGTTTCTGCCATGTTGATATCAATCAGGCCGGTATAAAGCTCTGCATAGTTAACATCGATATGGATAAAAGAGACTTTGGCTTCCAATGGTTTAGCCAATGCCACCGCTTTATCCACAAGTAATTTGCTGTCATCTGATAAATCGACTGCGACCAAAATATGTTTGTAACTCATATTGCTAGCTCCTTTATTCGTTGTCTCATTAAAGACTAGCACTATGTGATGCCTTTTTTTGCTGAAGTGATCTCATATCCACTGTCTTGCGTAATGGCAGTTCGAAATATCGGTTAACTAATGGTCAGCGAGATATTCATTAAATAGTGATATAGTAGAGAAAATTGAGGATGTAATTAGGAGTCTTAAATGCTGTCAAAAACTATGGTTGAGCAACTGAATGATCAAATTAACCTAGAATTTTTCTCATCCAATCTATACTTACAAATGAGTGCTTGGTGTGAAGACAAAGGATTTGAAGGTGCAGCAGAGTTTCTGCGTGTTCATGCAGTAGAAGAAATGGAACATATGCAGCGTCTTTTCACTTACGTAAGTGAAACAGGTGCAATGCCAATTCTAGGTGCGATTGAAGCGCCAAAACATGAATTTGATAGCCTGGGTGCCGTGTTCCGTGAAACTTATGAACATGAGCAAATGATTACTCAAAAGATCAACAAATTGGCTCACGTTGCTTTCAGCACACAAGATTACTCAACCTTTAACTTCCTGCAATGGTACGTTGCAGAGCAACACGAAGAAGAGAAGTTGTTTAAAGGTGTATTGGATAAGCTAGAACTTGTTGGTGAAGACGGTAAAGCACTGTTCTTTATTGATAAAGATCTCGCGCAATTGGCAAAAGATGGTTCATCTTCAATTATGGAAGCTCCTGCCGTTTAGGTAGTATGAGAAAGACACTGATTATCTTTTTCTTTTGAGTTTTCTTATGAAGATGTAGGGAGGAAAGGATGATCAGCGGCGACACTATTCTATTTGCACTAATGGTTGTGACTTGTGTGAACTGGGCGCGTTACTTTACTGCGCTAAGAACACTCATTTATATTATGCGAGAAGCACATCCTCTACTTTATCAACAAGTAGACGGAGGTGGATTCTTCACAACTCATGGCAACATGACCAAACAGGTTCGCTTGTTTAGTTACATCAAAAGCAAAGAGTATCACCATCATCACGACGAAGTGTTTATGTCGAAGTGTGATCGCGTAAGACAGTTGTTTATACTTTCTTCTGCTCTGTTGGGTGTAACGTTGCTGTCTTCTTTCATCGTCTAAGTTATTTAGTACGCGTGAAGTAGAGTTTAGGTTTTGGTGTAAAGCTTCGGTTGTTGGTTCGCTAAGCCAAGTAGTGGTTTTGCTGCTGTCTGCAAATTGTACAATTGAACATCAATTGCAAAGTTTAAAATTGCCGCTAGAATAGCGAGCAATTAGTAAGGATGTGCTGTTTATGCACATCCTTTTTTATTGATGGCATTTCGAGAACAGGGCGTACTCGAGGTGCAAAAGTGAAGAAAGCAGAACCCCAATGAGTGAAAAGTTTGATGTAATCGTAATTGGTGCGGGCGCCGCGGGCTTAATGTGTGCTGCGGAAGCGGGTAAGCGCGGCCGACGAGTGCTGGTGGTTGATCATGCAAAGAAACCAGGCAGAAAAATTTTAATCTCAGGTGGCGGCCGTTGTAACTTCACTAACTATGATGTTTCAGCCAACAACTTCCTATGTAACAACCCTCACTTCGTGAAGTCAGCTTTATCTCAATACACCAACTGGGATTTTATCTCGATGGTGAGCAAGTACGGTATTGAGTTCGAAGAGCGAGACCACGGCCAGCTGTTCTGTGTGAATGACCATACCGCAAAAGACATCGTGAGCATGTTACTTGAAGAGTGTAAGCAAGCGAAAGTTGAACAGCGCTACCGCTGTGATGTTCACTCAATCGAAAAAACAGACGCTGGCTTTAAGATGCACCTCAATACCGACGAAGTTGAGTGTGACTCACTTGTCGTGGCGACGGGCGGTTTATCGATGCCGAAACTAGGCGCGACGCCATTTGGCTATAAGATTGCTGAGCAGTTTGGTTTGTCTGTGATGCCGACTACTGCGGGTCTGGTGCCATTTACTCTGCATAAAGAAGACAAAGAAGCCTTTGCTGAGCTTTCAGGAATCGCGATTCCTGCCGAGATCACCGCGCAAGATGGTACCTTATTCAAAGAAGCGTTGCTGTTTACGCACCGTGGCTTATCTGGCCCTTCGGTACTACAAATATCGTCGTTCTGGAAAGCAGGTCAATCGGTCTCTATCAATCTAGTTCCAGAAGTGGACGTTGCCGAGCTGCTTGAAAATTCTCGCGAGAAACACCCAAATCAGAGCCTGAAAAATACCTTAGCGAAAGCATTACCAAAGCGTTTCGTTGAGGTGCTGATTGACCGCAAAGAGCTGGAAGACAAGCCGCTCAAACAGTTCAATGAAAAGCAGCTAAATGACATTGTAGAGCATCTAGAGAGCTGGAAGATTGCGCCAAACGGCACCGAAGGCTACCGAACGGCTGAAGTGACTTTAGGCGGCGTCGATACTAACCACCTATCTTCAAAAACCATGGAGTGTAAGAGCGTGTCTGGCCTCTACTTCATCGGTGAAGTGATGGACGTAACAGGCTGGTTAGGTGGCTATAACTTCCAATGGTGTTGGAGTTCTGGGTTTGCAGCAGGTCAGTGGGTTTAAGCTTTTAGCTTACCTATTAGATTTTAAATGATATAAAAATGGCGAGTCATATGACTCGCCATTTTTGTATCTAGCTTAGAGTTAAAAGTAACCAAATTGATGGTTTTCATGCTCAATCGAACCTTTTAGCTCTTATTTACGCAGCTTTGTTTTTTGAAAACTTGATCTGTTGAATCACCAAGCCAGCAATAATCAGCATCAAGCCAAACAGTGTCGCCGGGTGAATCTCTTCGCCAATAATGGTCGAAAGTAGCATTAACGAGATAAACGGTGAGGCAAAAATTAGGTTGCTGATACGCGCCGTATTGTTGGTTAGCTTGAGTGCTGATAGCCACAAGACAAAGGTAATGCCCATCTCGAACAGACCAACGTAAGTCACCGCCATCCAACCCTTCGCTGTGATTTGGCTAAAACTCTCGCCTTCGTAAACGGTTAAACCAATTGTGAATGGCAGTGCCACTAAGAACCCAAGTAATACACCCACCACAGGGTCAGCTTTATTTTTGGTATTGAGAATCCAGTACCCTGCCCAAAGCAATGTTGAAAGCAGAGCAAGTGCCACACCGAGTGGGCTGTCGAATTGCATGCCTAGCACATCGCCTTTGGTGGCAATCACTACCACACCCGCATAGCTGAAGGTACACGCCACCCAATCTTGCTTACGAATTTTTTGGCCCAGAAAAACCGCTGCCATTAAGGTGAGCGTGATAGCCCAGCTGTAGTTGATGGCTTGAGCTTGAGATGCAGGCAACAGGTCGTAGGCTTTGAATAGAATTAGGTAATAAGCCAGAGGGTTAACCAAGCCTAACAGTAGGTAGTACCAAGGGTTTGATAGGAACGTTGTGCTTAGTTGAGATAGCTTACCTTGGAAGGCGCAGACCGCGATCAGCGCAATCGACGACACAATGCTGGCAATGGTCAGCATTTGAATCGGTGAAAACTCAGCAAGGGTCAGCTTAAAAGCAGTAGCGACTGTTGACCACAGCAATACCGCAGCAAGGCCAAAGCCCAAGGCACGACGTTCGTTCATAGCAACTCATTCTAATTTGATGGGACAGAATACGGAGCGCCTAGTCTATCTGTCGAATTTTAATACGGCAAACTGGACATTTATCCAGTATCAAAATACCATTTAATGAGTTATCTCCAATTAGGCTAAATCATTATCATGCAATGGATTATCGAACATCAGGCAACGCTTATTGCTGCTATTTCCGGCGCGCTCGTCAGCGGCGGTGTGGTGGGCTGGTGGATCAAACAGAAGTTCTCTTTTCAGCAGCGACTTCTTGAACAGCAACTCGAGTCCGACCGTTTGCTGCATGAGTCACAACAATCTCAGCTCAAATCTTCACTCGCAGAGGCGCAACAAGAGCTCAATGAGTTGGATGATGATCGAGATAAAGCGGCATTTGAACTTAAGCAGGCACATGGCAAGGTGATGGCTGCGATGGAGAAGCTGCATTATTTTGAAGCCGTGAAGCAAGAGCGTCAGCAGTACGCCGATGAGATCAATGTGCTTAAGGATCATAAGTCTGAATTAGAAGCTGAGCTGCGCGAACAAGAAGCAAGACACGACCAAGAAAACCTCGCCAATAGCGAAAAGCTACAGTTGCTAGAGCAAGCCGAATCTCGACTTAAGCAGCAGTTCGAACTGTTAGCTAATCAACTGTTTGAGAGCAAAACCGCTAAGGTCGATCAGCAAAATAAACAGAGCCTAGAAGGTTTGTTGTCTCCATTGAGAGAGCAGTTGGAAGGCTTCAAGAAACAAGTGAATGACAGCTTCAGCCAAGAGGCCAAAGAACGTCACACCTTGGTACACGAACTGAAGAACCTACAACGTCTCAATGAGAGCATGACACGTGAAGCGGTTAATCTGACTCAAGCGCTAAAGGGTGATAACAAACAGCAGGGCAATTGGGGCGAAGTGGTACTGGCTCGAGTACTTGCTGAGTCTGGGCTGCGAGAAGGGCATGAATACCAAACTCAAGTGAACCTACAAAACGATGCGGGTAAGCGTTATCAGCCGGATGTGATCGTGCATTTACCACAGGATAAGCAAGTGGTGGTGGATTCTAAAATGGCTTTGGTGGCCTTTGAGCGTTACTTCAATGCTGAAACCGATCAACAACGCGATGCTGCGCTGCGTGATCACTTGGTGTCACTGCGAGCGCACATAAAAGGGTTAAGCCAGAAAGATTATCATCAGCTTAAAGGCATCCAGAGCTTGGATTACGTGCTGATGTTTATCCCGGTTGAGCCAGCATTCCAAGTGGCTATTCAGGCGGATCCTAGCTTGGTCAAAGATGCGATGGAACAAAACATTATCTTGGTCAGCCCAACCACCCTGCTGGTGGCACTGCGTACTATTGATAACTTGTGGCGCAATGAGAGGCAGAACCAAAATGCGCAAGTTATTGCGGAGCGAGCGAGCAAACTTTACGACAAATTACGCTTATTCGTTGATGATATGGAAGGCCTTGGCAGCTCACTTGATAGAGCCAACCAAAGCTACCAAGGGGCAATGAATAAGCTGGTGACTGGGCGTGGCAATGTGATTCGTCAGGCAGAAAGCTTCAAACAACTTGGTGTTGAAGTGAAAAAATCGATTTCGGTTGGGATTGCCGAAATGGCTCAAAATGAGGCTTTTTCAGAAAATGCCTCCTTAGTAGAAAGACAACCTGCTGAGGATAAAGTAAACTAATCGGCTGCAGCGCCTCTAAACAGAGAGTGTGCTGTCGATGAGAACTTACCATGGTAGATAACAGCATTATGGACACAAGCGTGCAGACAAATTCAGCAGTAGAGTCGGAAACCACACACTTTGGTTTCGAAACCGTCGCAAAAGACGAAAAAGTCGCGAAAGTAGCAGAGGTATTTCACTCTGTAGCCGCTAAATACGACATCATGAATGACTTAATGTCGGGTGGTGTTCACCGCTTGTGGAAGCGATTCACGATTGATTGCAGTGGCGTACGCCCTGGTCAACGTATTCTCGACCTTGGTGGTGGTACTGGTGACCTTACTGCGAAATTCTCGCGTATCGTTGGCGAAAAAGGCCACGTGGTTCTTGCTGATATTAACAACTCGATGCTGAATGTTGGCCGCGATAAGCTGCGTGATAGCGGTATTGTTGGCAACGTACATTACGTACAAGCGAACGCTGAAGAACTACCATTCCCTGACAACTACTTCGATTGCATTACTATCAGCTTCTGTCTGCGTAACGTAACCGATAAAGACCAAGCGCTGCGTTCAATGTACCGCGTACTTAAGCCGGGTGGTCGTCTGTTGGTTCTTGAGTTTTCTAAGCCAGTACTTGAGCCTTTATCAAAGGTTTACGATGCATACTCTTTCCACCTATTGCCAAAAATGGGTGAGCTGATTGCTAACGATGCAGACAGCTATCGTTACCTTGCAGAATCTATCCGCATGCACCCGAACCAAGAAACCTTGGAAGGTATGATGCAAGAAGCGGGTTTTGAAAATACGAAATACTTCAACCTAACGGGCGGCATTGTAGCGCTGCACCGTGGTTACAAGTTCTAGTCGAACTTGGTAGCAAGCTCGTAGAGCACGCTAAAAAATAAGAATAAAGATAGAACGGATAGGTTAAGGCTTATCCGTTTTCAAAGGTAAGGACAGTCATGCCATTTGATCCATTGGTCACCGCGGTTATTGAAACCTCTTTAAATACTTTCGTGAACGATGATCCCGCCTTGGTTCGTCGTTTGTCTCGTTTAAAGGGACAGATCATTCAAGTTAATTTGAAAGAGTTGAACAAAACACTCACCTTCGTTTTCAGTCAACAGATCGATGTGTTGTCGGAGTATGAAGGGCAGCCTGATTGCTACCTATCTTTGAATTTATCGGTGTTACCGGAACTGCGTGAGCAATCGAACATCACTAAGCTGATCAAACAAGATAAGTTGATTCTAGAAGGTGATATTCAACTGGCGCAGAAGTTTGCTCAACTGATGACAGACTGCAAGCCAGACTTGGAAGAGTGGTTATCTCGTGCGACTGGTGATGTGGTTGCGCATACCTTAGTGCAAGGTGTTAAAAACGTCGGTGGTTTTGTGGCGAAGCAAGCCACTAAGCATCAAAACCATGTTGCTCAGGTTCTGACAGAAGAGTGGAAGATTGCTCCAGCCCCGTTAGAAGTGGTGCACTTTTGCGACCAAGTTGATGACGTAAAAAGCTCAGTAGCACGCCTTGAAGCTAAATTGAACGCTCTGTTGGAGAAAGCATGACCCCAGCAGAACTGAAACGTCTTTATCATATTATCAAGGTACAGTTAGAGTACGGCCTTGATGAGTTGATGCCTGAGCACCAGTTAACGAAAGCCCCTTTGCTGGCGAGAAAGTCACTGTTTTGGCTTAAGAACAAACATCAAGATAAAGAGTTAGGTCAGCGTTTACGTCTTGCTTTGCAAGAGTTAGGGCTAGTGTGGATCAAGTTTGGTCAAATGATGTCGACGCGTCGTGACCTGTTTCCTCCTCATATCGCTGATCAACTCGCTTTATTGCAAGACCAAGTCGCTCCATTTGACGGCGCGTTGGCCAAGCAAGATATGGAAAAGGCACTGGGTGGTAGCCTAGATAACTGGTTTACCGACTTTGATATCGAGCCACTGGCTTCAGCTTCTATCGCTCAGGTGCATACTGCGAAGCTTAAAGAGAGCGGCCGCGAGATTGTTCTGAAGGTAATTCGCCCTGATATTCGCCCGGTGATTGATGCAGATCTAAAACTGATGCACCGAATGGCGCGTATAGTCGCTAAGTCGCTTCCTGAAGCACGTCGTTTGAAACCTGTTGAGGTGGTTCACGAGTACGAGAAAACGTTACTTGATGAACTGGATCTGCGCCGTGAGGCAGCGAATGCGATTCAACTGCGACGTAATTTTGAAGGCAGCGAAGAGCTGTATGTGCCAGAAGTTATTCCTGATTTAAGCAGTGAAACCTTGATGGTGTCAGAGCGAATCTATGGTATTCAAGTTTCAGATATTGAAACACTGAATGCTAACGGCACCAACATGAAGCTGCTGGCTGAACGCGGTGTGACGGTATTTTTCACCCAAGTGTTCCGCGATAGTTTTTTCCATGCAGACATGCACCCAGGTAACGTATTCGTTAACCCTGAAAATCCAGACAACCCTCAGTGGATTGGTTTGGATTGTGGCATTGTCGGCACGCTCAACAGCGAAGATAAGCGCTATTTAGCCGAGAACCTGCTGGCTTTCTTTAATCGAGATTACCGTAAAGTTGCCGAGCTGCACGTTGATTCGGGGTGGGTACCACACGACACCAATGTTAACGATTTCGAATTCGCGATTCGCATGGTGTGTGAGCCGATTTTTGCAAAACCACTTGGCGAGATCTCATTTGGCCATGTGTTGCTAAACTTATTTAATACAGCAAGACGTTTCAACATGGAGGTTCAACCTCAGTTGGTACTTCTGCAGAAGACCTTGTTGTATGTGGAAGGTCTAGGTCGTCAGTTGTATCCGCAGCTTGATTTGTGGGCAACCGCCAAGCCCTTCCTTGAAACCTGGATGATGAATCAGGTGGGGCCGCAAGCTGTGATCAACGCAGTAAAAGAGCGTGCACCATTCTGGGCAGAAAAACTGCCAGAGCTGCCAGAGCTACTTTATGACAGCTTGCGCCAAGGTAAAGCGATGAACCACAGAATGGATCAGCTTTATCAAGGCTACCGAGATAGTAAGCGTCAGCAAGCGACTGGAAAGTTTTTGTTTGGCGTTGGAGCAACTTTAGTCGTATGCTCCGCAATATTAGTTTCAAGCCCTTATGAGCAGCTATCCATGGGCTGTGGCATCGCAGGTGTCACATTTTGGCTGCTTAGTTGGCGAGCTTACCGTCGTTAGACAGTAGACTCTCTTAATATTTTTATGTGTAGACAGACCCGAGGACAATGACAATGGGTGGTATCAGTATTTGGCAACTTCTAATCATTGCTGTAATTGTAATTTTGCTATTCGGAACAAAGAAACTGCGCGGCATGGGTGGTGACTTAGGTTCAGCGGTTAAAGGCTTCAAAAAAGCGATGAGCGATGAAGACAAGCCTGCAGATAAGAAAGACGCAGACTTTGAACCAAAGAATATTGAGCAGCAGAAGAAAGAAGCGAGCGCTGAAACAACTGCTGAAACAAAGAAAGACAAAGAGCAGGCGTAAATCGTGTTTGATATCGGTTTTTGGGAACTGGTATTAATATCTGTCGTTGGGTTAGTGGTTTTAGGACCTGAGCGTTTGCCTGTGGCGATTCGCAGTGTTTCCAAGTTTGTTGGACAAGCGAAAAGCATGGCAAATAGTGTGAAAGATGAACTTTCTCATGAGCTTAAGGTGCAAGAACTTCAAGAAAACCTACGTAAGGCGGAAAAAATGGGTATGGAAGATTTATCTCCAGATCTAAAAGCATCAGTTGATGAACTCAAGCAAGCCGCTGCTGAGGTTCAACGTCCGTATGCTAAGCCTGAGTCTGATAAGCCAAGTGAGACTAAACCTAGTGTCACGGAAACTGTGGAATCTGAAACCATTCAGGTCAATAGTGAAGCTTCAGCACCGTCAGATAAGAAAGCCGAATAGTCTCGCTAGGAGGAGTCGCCAGATACTTAAGTAGCTCGATGTTTAAGTACATAGGTATGCACGCGACTCCTTTTCGATCTTCCTGTTTAAGAGGTTTGACATGTCTTCGACTGAGCAGACACAGCCTTTAATTAGCCACCTTCTAGAACTACGTAATCGCCTACTACGTGCGATTGTCGCGGTTCTGGTCGTGTTTGTCGGGCTAATTTATTTTGCTAATGATATTTATGAATTTGTATCAGCACCTTTGGTAGATCGCCTACCTGAAGGGGCGACGATGATTGCGACTGATGTTGCATCGCCATTTTTCACACCACTGAAATTAACCTTAATCGCGTCTATTTTTATCGCGGTTCCGTTTATTTTGTATCAGGTGTGGGCTTTTGTCGCTCCGGGCTTATATAAGCATGAAAAGCGCTTGATCATGCCGTTGTTGGCTTCAAGTTCATTGTTGTTTTACTGTGGTGTGGCGTTCGCTTACTTCGTGGTATTCCCATTGGTATTTGGCTTTTTTACGGCTATATCATTAGGGGGAGTTGAGTTCGCAACCGATATATCGAGTTACCTTGATTTTGTACTCGCGTTGTTCTTTGCCTTTGGTATTGCTTTTGAAGTACCAGTCGCGATTATCTTGCTATGTTGGACAGGGGCGACAACGCCTAAAGCTTTGTCAGAAAAGCGTCCTTACATCGTCGTCGGTGCTTTCATTGTTGGTATGATGCTGACACCACCCGATATGATCTCGCAAACCCTGTTGGCGATTCCAATGTGTATTCTGTTTGAGATTGGTCTGTTCTTTGCGCGTTTTTATGTGCGTAAACCAGAAGAGGGTGATGAGGAAGAAGAGGCTGAATCTTAATTGGCAAAGAGCTGATCGTTAGAGCCCAGCAGCAAAAAATCACATAATAAAAAAGCGGCTATTGGCCGCTTTTTTATTATGTTTTGTTTATCGAATCTTTAACTGATAGCCACAGTTTTGGCATATATAGAGCTCTTTGATACCCAAAATTTTATGCCATAGGGTTCGATGTTGACGTTGTAAGTATTGTGAGTGGTCACACATATCTATTATCCCCATATGAATGCGGTTGATAATAGACTCATTGCCTTTTGTTCTCAAATATTATTTGTTAATACAATTAATTTAATTTACTGATAAATCTATAATAAATTGAATAAATCTCTCGCATTTTTAGTGGTTAACGCGTCAACCTCTTCAATCGTCATGCCTCTAAGATCGGCTATTCGCTGTGCAACCAACTCCGTGTACGCTGGCTCATTCCTCTTACCGCGATTGGGTGCCGGTGCTAAATACGGACAATCAGTTTCAAGAATGATGTAATTCATATCAAGGTGAGGGATTACTTTGTCCATGCCTGAGTTTTTGAACGTCGACACGCCTCCTAAGCCTAAATGAAAACCTAACGCATTGATTGCTTGAGCTTCCTCTAAGCTGCTGCCAAAGCAGTGAAACACACCACGTAAGCTGCCGTCTTGTTCTTGGCGAAGTAGTGCGAGTGTTTCTTCAATGGAATCACGGGTGTGGATGACGACAGGTAGGTCGAGGTCTTTTGCCCACTGCAATTGGGTGACGAAGGCCATCTCTTGTTCTGCTTTAAAGGTTTTATCCCAGTACAAGTCGATACCAATCTCACCTACGGCTATAAAGTCATGCTTATCAAACCAAGCTCGAACGGTTTTGAGGGTCTGCTCGATATTTGCATCTACGTAACAAGGGTGCAAACCCATCATTGAACGACATACCTCAGGAAACTGAGCCTCTGTCGCTAGCATTGGCTCGATAGATTCTAAATCGATGTTCGGCAGCAGAATGGTATCAATACCTTGAGCAAGCGCGCGTTGCATGACTTGTTCACGGTCTTCATCGAATTCGCTCGCGTAAATATGGGCATGGGTATCGATCATTGTTTTGTCCTGAAAGCGGTCTTTACTGAATTGTCATGAGTATACGGCAGTGTGAGGAGAAGGTCATTTTTTGCCATTTCTCCCTGTTTTTGAGTGGGTTTTATATTTTACTGTTAGCGTCCTGAGCCATCAGTGATATGCTTTTGCCTGTATTTTGCACTTTTCATATCTAAGCATTTCGGTGCTTAGACTAGGCAAGGAGAATCTAGTGTCTGTTTCAATTCAAGGTCAATTCCCAGGTCGCCGTATGCGCCGTATGCGTAAGCACGACTTTAGCCGTCGCCTAATGGCAGAAAATCAATTGTCTGTGGATGATCTAATCTACCCAATGTTTATTCTTATGGGTAAAGAGCGTCGTGAGCCTGTAGAGTCAATGCCAGGCGTTGAACGCCTGTCTATCGATCTTATGCTTGAGGAAGCGGATTACCTGTCAAAATTGGGTGTTCCTGCAATTGCTCTGTTTCCGGTAGTGAACCAAGATGCTAAAAGTTTATGCGCGGCTGAAGCTCATAACTCAGAAGGTTTGGTACAACGAGCAGTACGCTTACTCAAAGAGCACGTGCCAAATATGGGTGTGATTACTGACGTAGCACTGGATCCGTTCACTACACACGGCCAAGACGGCATCATCGATGAAGATGGTTACGTGATGAATGACGAGACGACTGAAGTCTTGATTAAGCAAGCACTATCACACGCTGAAGCGGGTGCTGATGTGGTTGCACCGTCGGATATGATGGATGGCCGTATTGGTAAAATCCGAGAAGCGTTAGAAGAAGCTGGCTACATTCATACCCAAATCATGGCGTACTCTGCAAAGTATGCATCGTGCTACTACGGCCCATTCCGTGATGCAGTTGGCAGTGCTTCGAACCTGAAAGGTGGTAACAAGAAGAACTACCAGATGGATCCAGCCAACAGCGATGAAGCGATTCATGAAGTCGCGATGGATCTTAATGAAGGTGCGGATATGGTGATGGTGAAACCAGGCATGCCTTACCTAGACATCGTGCGCCGTGTTAAGCATGAACTGCAAGCTCCAACGTTTGCTTATCAAGTATCTGGTGAGTATGCGATGCACAAAGCGGCGATTCAAAACGGCTGGCTGAAAGAGCGTGAAACCGTCATGGAATCACTGTTGTGCTTTAAGCGTGCTGGCGCTGATGGCGTCCTGACGTACTTCGCTAAAGATGTCGCAGAGTGGCTTGCTGAAGATAACGCACAAGCTGCTGAGCACCTGCAAGGCAAGTAAGTACGATCAAGCAAATCATATGATCACCAAAGGGTTGGCCGTTGTGCTAGCCCTTTTGTTTTATGAGGATGAAACAAGATGTCAATCATCGTACGTGAAGGTTCGTTAGAAGAGGTCGTCTCTGTTGTTGAACAGATCTCCGAGTTTGCTAAGAACGAAAGCGTTGCTTCTCTTGCAGAGCGGCTTGCTGGGAAAAAGAGCCTGATTTTAGTGGCTGAAGACGATGACGTGCTGCTTGGTTTTAAGATCGGTTATGCATTGGATCAGCACACTTTCTATAGCTGGTTTGGTGGCGTGTTACCGATCGCAAGGAATAAAGGTGTTGCACAGGCGCAATTAGACACTCAAGAACAGTGGGTGAAGCAACAGGGCTACCAACAGCTAAAAGTGAAATCTCGTAACCAGTTTCCTGCGATGCTGCGTCTGTTATTGAGAAACGGTTACCTAATCGAAAAATTAGAAGAAAAAGAAGACATTAATGCCCATAGAATCCATTTTTTGAAGCAAATTTGAGCACTGCTGTTAACGGCTTATAAATTAAATGAGATTTATTATCATTTAAGTGTTGACTATTAAATGAGAATCATTATTATTAACTTTGTCTTAGGGAATGAGGAAATGTTCACAAGGATGTTAAGTACTCAAGTGTCAACTTGGTTACCCAACAGAATTCTCGCGAACTTGTACTAAGTTCTTTTTGACACGACATTGCTCACATTGCTTCCAGTGTAATTTATAGCTTTTAGGTAAAGCTGTGGTATTCAATTTGAATGGCTTTACCGGTTTTTGCTAGGCGACATCTTCGGGTGTCGCTTTTTTTATACCTTCATTTCAACAAGATGCATATTTAGTGGCACATATTTTTATGAATAAAACGCCATCAGTATTCTTTTCCACAACGCAAGATCGTAAAAAGATCGTTGATCATATGTTCGATCTGTAATTTTATTCTTTACTTTCATGAGCTTATTGTTGTTTTATTGCTTGTTGTGCTTAGTTTTCAACAAGGTGGATAAATAATATAAACAGAGTTATCCACAGAACGCTTGCGTCTAAGAACAAAAAATAACAACAAATCGATTATATCGAACACAACCGAGTGAACGGATACAGATCGACAACGTGGAATCCAACCAACAGACGTGGCATTCTTAACAGATAATTTCTGTACTTACTGGATACACAAACATTATGGCTCGTATTCCTGATAATCCATTGATTCTGATCGATGGCTCTTCTTACCTATATCGCGCGTTCCATGCCTACCCTGGCACCATGAGCAATGGTGATATCCCTACCAACGCTGTTTACGGTGTGGTTAACATGTTACGCAGCATGATGCGTCAATTTGCTTCTGATCGTATTGCGGTTATTTTTGATGCGAAAGGAAAGACGTTCCGTGATGACATGTACCCAGAGTACAAAGCAAACCGACCACCTATGCCTGACGATCTTCGTTGTCAGATAGAGCCTCTGCACAATGTTATTCGTGCGATGGGTTTACCACTTATCTCTATTCCTGGCGTTGAAGCGGATGACGTAATTGGTACGCTGGCTTCTCAGGCTTCAGCTCTCGGTATGCCTGTGCTTATCAGTACTGGTGATAAAGATATGGCGCAATTGGTGGATGATAACGTTACTTTGATCAACACTATGACCAACGTAGTGATGGATCGTGAAGGTGTTATCGAGAAGTTTGGTATCCCGCCAGAGTTGATCATCGATTATCTTGCTCTGATGGGCGATAAAGTGGATAACATTCCGGGTGTCCCGGGTGTCGGCGATAAGACTGCAACCGCATTGCTGCAAGGCATCGGTAGTATCGAAAAGTTGTATCAAAATCTTGATGATATTGCGGCACTTGGTTTCCGTGGTTCGAAAACCATGGCTAAGAAGTTAGCTGATAATAAAGCTAATGCTGATATGTCCTATCAGCTCGCAACAATCAAACTGGATGTTGAGCTTGAAGAGACGCCTGAGTCATTAGTAAAAGCACAACCCAATATCGATGAGCTGATTAAGTTATACGGTCAACTGGTCTTCAAATCTTGGTTGAATGAGCTACTTGAAGGTGGCAATGGTGTCGTTGAGGCGGCTGAAAAATCTGCCGCAGCGGGAGCTGGATCAGTACGTAGCAGCGCTTCTGCAACAACGTCTACTGTAGAGATGAATACATCTGCCGTGACGATTGATCGCAGCAACTACGAAACCATCCTCGATGAAGCGTCATTCAATGTTTGGCTAGAAAAACTGAAAGCGTCTGAAGTATTTGCTTTCGACACGGAAACAGACAGCTTAGATTACATGGTCGCGAACCTTGTTGGCTTGTCATTCGCAACCGAAGAAGGCGTTGCCGCTTACGTACCTGTTGCCCATGATTACTTAGATGCACCGCAGCAGCTGAATCGCGATTGGGTACTTGAACAGCTTAAGCCAATTCTCGAAGATGATTCACAAGCAAAGGTAGGACAAAACCTGAAGTACGATATGAGTGTGCTAGCGCGCTACGGTATCGATATGAAGGGGATTAAATTCGATACCATGTTGGCGTCATACGTTTTCAATAGCGTAGGTGGTAAGCATGATATGGACAGCTTGGCACTGCGTTTCCTACAGCACAGCTGTATCTCATTTGAGCAAATCGCAGGTAAGGGTAAGAAACAACTTACTTTTAATCAAATTGAACTGGGTGAAGCTTCTCCGTATGCCGCGGAAGATGCAGACGTGACACTACGTCTTCATAACCGCTTGATGGAAAACATCAATCAAGATGAAAAGCTTAAAACCATCTATGAAGAAATTGAAGTCCCGCTGATTCCTGTCATGTCTCGCATTGAGCGCACTGGCGTATTCATCGATGACATGTTGCTAGGCGCTCAATCGCAAGAGATTGCGGTTCGTCTGGACGAACTAGAGCAGAAAGCTTACGAGATTGCAGAGCAAGAGTTCAACATGAACTCGCCAAAACAGCTGCAAGCGATCCTGTTTGAGAAAATGGGTCTGCCTGTTATCAAGAAAACGCCATCAGGGGCACCTTCAACCAACGAAGAAGTGCTGCAAGAACTGGCGCTTGATTACCCGCTACCTAAGTTGATTATTGAGTATCGTGGCCTTGCGAAACTGAAGTCTACCTATACAGATAAATTGCCGAAGATGATCAACGCTGAAACAGGCCGTGTTCACACGTCTTACCACCAAGCGGTGACAGCAACGGGCCGTTTGTCTTCGACTGATCCAAACCTACAGAACATCCCAATTCGAAATGAAGAAGGTCGTCGTATTCGCCAAGCCTTCGTTGCACAACATGGTTGGAAGATCCTAGCGGTCGATTACTCTCAAATTGAATTGCGTATCATGGCGCACCTATCGGGTGATAAAGCGTTACTAGAAGCATTCCAACAAGGCAAAGATATCCACGCGGCAACGGCTGCTGAGATTATCGGTGTGGCCATTGATCAAGTTACCACTGAACAGCGTCGTCGTGCTAAAGCCGTTAACTTCGGTCTTATCTACGGCATGAGTGCTTTTGGTTTGGCTAAGCAACTGGGTATTCCTCGTGGGGAAGCACAGCACTACATGGACACTTACTTTGAACGTTACCCTGGCGTAATGCAGTACATGGAAGACACACGCAGCGCGGCTTCAGAGCAAGGCTTCGTTGAAACCATTTACGGCCGTCGTTTGCACCTTCCTGAAATTCAATCTCGTAATGGTATGCGTCGTAAAGCGGCTGAACGCGCAGCGATCAACGCGCCAATGCAAGGTACAGCGGCAGATATCATCAAGAAAGCGATGTTGTTAGTCGATGAGTGGATTCAAGCCGAAGGCGATGGTCGTGTGAAGCTATTGATGCAAGTACACGATGAATTGGTGTTTGAAGTGGAAGAGTCAGCTTTAGCCGAAATTGAAAGTAAAGTACAACAATTGATGGAATCCGCGGCAGAACTAGAAGTGCCGCTTGTGGCGGAAGCTGGCCACGGTGACAACTGGGATCAAGCCCACTAATCAGTTTTTGACCTTATTAAGCAAATTAGTATGAGCCAGTGCACAAACACTGGCTTTTTTTTGTCTCGAATAAAGATGAGCTGTGAAAAGAACTTAGATGTTTTAATAAAACATTCATGAAAAAAAACTACAAAAATTGTTTTCATTTCTGAGCAATTGTTGTACATTAAATCTTGTAGGGTACAGAGGTAAGATGTTCTATCTTTCAGACCTTTTGTTTCACGTTATTGGATTAGGCTGATTCAGCCGCCCCAGTCAGTATTTGACTGGGGCGTTTTTTCTTGTGCGAAAGAAAATTTTTCCAACCTACGATTACTCCCGTAAATCCGCCCTTTTTAGTGTCTTTTCTTACGCTTTCTCAAGCACAGTGATAAACACCTGATTTGCCTTAGATCTGGAACTCGATCAGCATTTGGTAATTTAAATCCATCTCTAATTTGATTGTTTTATCATTTGAAATAACTTTTATTTTACAAATGGTCGGTAAAAGATAGGTAAGTCACGCCTTATTTATCAGTGTATTGAGCGGGTGAATGCTCAATGTACTCCATAATTTCTTGTTGTTTCTCAGTACTGTATTTTAGCGCTTCGGCGGTGATCTGGATGGATTGCGCCATAGAAGAGATATTGTGGGTCGCTTTTACCAAGGTTTGCTGCATGGGTTTTAGGATAAGTAGGTAGATAGCAGTCAACGCGATGACAATGACAGCGACCACAGCCACTAACGCAATGATGATCTTGGTCTGAATATCATCCAACAGCATTTGACTGGTATTTTTAAAGGCGAGTCGAGATTGGTTTAAGGCTTGTGGGAGTTGATTGAGTGATGTCTTGGTAGAGCTGGCGAGCTTATTAATGCTTTCGACGGTCTGATTCAATGCTTGCTGCTGATCTTCACTGAGGTTGGGGTTGTTGACGATCGCCTGCAAAGATTGCGATATCACCTCAAGAGATTCACTTGCCTCCTGAGTATACTTCTCCATGCCATCGAGATCTAAGGTCATATCAACATTGACCAGAGCGGTCTCGGTCTTGGTCTGTTCTGCTTCAGAGGCGAGCCCTGTTAATGAGACCAGCATAAGTGCAATGATGGCCAATGGTGTTTTCCACATGAGTACTCCTTTCTCATTGTTCTGTTTATTTCGGTGTGTCTTTTAGTATGGTTCACTTCTATTGGTTTAAGCGGATAAATGCGGTCTCTATCGCTAATAATTCAGGCCTAACTCACTAATTTTCTGGCAAAAAAATACCCCGCTTTTATAGTGCGAGGTATTGATAAGGCTAAATCACTGGTTGTCAGTGCTTTAATCCCTAACTATAGATAAATCTATAGTTAGGAGAACTACTCTGAATCGTTGTGCTCTTCGTCCGCTAGCTCATCAATGAGTTGGTCAGCGAAAGCTGGGGCAAACCACTCATCCATCTTGGCACGCAGTTGGTCAACGCCGATGCCTTTCATTGAAGAGAAAACATCAACCGCAACATCACCACCGAAAGATTTCGCATCGTTACGGATTTTTAGTAGCTGAGCTTTACGCGCACCACTTTTCAGTTTGTCTGCTTTTGTTAACAAAACCTGTACTGGGATGCGGCTATCGATAGCCCAGTAGATCATTTGTTGGTCAAGGTCTTTCATTGGGTGACGGATGTCCATCAATACCACTAAACCTTTCAGGCTTTCGCGACGTTGTAGGTATTCACCTAGCGACTTCTGCCACTTTTTCTTTAGTTCAAGCGGTACTTGAGCAAAGCCATATCCAGGTAAATCGACGATATGACAACCATCCGTTACCTTAAATAGGTTGATTAGCTGAGTTCGACCGGGTGTTTTACTGGTTTTCGCCAAGCTTTTTTGGTTTGTAACGCGATTTAGCGCGCTAGATTTACCAGCATTGGAGCGTCCTGCAAACGCAATTTCGATCCCTTCGTCTTCTGGTAAATGACGAATATCAGGTGCACTGGTAATGAAATGCGTGTTTTGATAATGAATTTTTACGCTCACTGTTAACTCCATCTCGACTTTGTGTAGTCGATTGATTACTTTTTTGTGAATTTGTGTAAAATAACCGTGCTCGGCATAAGGTCGCCTATTGTACCATGAGTGGCAACATAGAGTGGTACTGGAAGCTTGATAATTATAATGGAATGTCATGAAGAAATTAGCGCTAATTTTGAGTCTTTTAGCCAGCTGCTCAGTATGGGCTCAAGGTAGTATTGAAGCTGGTAAAGCCAAATCACAAACATGTGTTGCCTGCCACGGTGCTGACGGCAACAGTCTGATCACTCAGTACCCTAAACTGGCTGGTCAACATGAGAAGTACCTAGAGAAGCAGTTAAAAGAGCTTAAACTCGGTATGACGAGTGGTGGTAAACAAGGTCGTAATGAACCTGTAATGGGTGCGATGGCGATGTCTTTATCTGAAGAAGATATGGCTGACCTAGCGGCATACTACGCCTCTCTACCTATTTCTAGTAACTCAACTCCTGAAAATGTTGTGGATGAAGGTAAAGTTCTTTACACCGCAGGTAACGCAGAACGTGGCGTAACGGCGTGTATTGCTTGTCACGGTCCTCGTGGTAACGGTACTGAACTTTCTGGTTTCCCTAAAATTTCTGGCCAGCACGCAGATTACATCAAGGCTCAACTTGAGAAATTCCGCGATGGTAGCCGTAATAACGACATGAATGCGATGATGCGTGATGTAGCTAAAAAGTTAACAGACGCAGATATTGATACCTTATCGAAGTACGTTGGTGGTTTACACTAATATGTCGGTTTCTTGCTCTTAGCCAGAGTAAAGAAATGTACGTTCGAGCGAGATTCAAGATACGCCCCGATCAGAAATGGTTGGGGCGTTTTCTTTTGTATTACTATTATCTATGAGTGCTGTGTTCATATCTTATTTATCAATACGAGCTCAATTTGTGTACAAAAGTGTGAAGTCGCACTCTTGTAGTCTTTTTGTAACAAGGTAAAGTACCCGTCATCAGCTAGGAGCTGACTTAGATACGGATGGTCATCTAGTCTAACGGTATAGACAGAAACGGATCAGGCTAGGACAGCCCAGTAACAAGGTGTTAGAAAAGGATAGCCAAAACTCATCAGGACGATGAACAAAAAACAAATTTGGCATGGAAAGCACCAATAACAAATGGAGATTTGTGTACCAAGTTGAGTATGCAAATTTTGGCCGATATAGGCAGATTTAGAGAGCGATAGGTTTTCCTATCGCTTTTTTTATTGATTTGATGAAAAAACACCCAATACCTCTCCACTATAAACTCAGTTTCTGGTATGTTTCGCATCCCTGTTTAAGGATGTGCTATGTATACTTGTCCCTTATGCCATCACCAAGGCGTGAATCACTATTTTGAAGACAAACGCAGAGCTTATCTGCAGTGTCAGCAATGTGAACTGGTATTTGTTAAACCTGAACAAAGGTTAGAAGCAAAAGAAGAAAAAGCACACTATGATCTCCATGAGAACGATCCTAGTGATGCAGGCTATCGCCGTTTTTTATCTCGCATCGCAGATCCTCTAACAGACAAAATTTCATCTAACTCACACGGGTTGGATTTTGGTTGTGGCCCAGGCCCTACGCTATCTATTATGTTAGAAGAAGCCGGACACACCATGGAGTTGTACGATATCTATTACCACCCAGAACCCTCTGTGTTGGAAAAAACGTATGACTTTATGACTGCCACGGAGGTGATAGAGCATCTTTACCACCCAGACAAAGTGTGGCAGCAATGGTTGAATTTAGTTAAACCCAAGGGCTGGATTGGTCTTATGACTAAACTAGTAATAGACGTAGACGCGTTTGCTGGTTGGCACTACAAGAATGACCCGACACATGTCGTCTTCTTTAGTCGTCAAACATTCCAGTTTTTGGCAGAGCGGGATAAGCTCGAACTAGAATTTTTTGGAAATGATGTAATTTTACTGAGGAAAGTGCAGTAATGGGTCGTAGTAAGAAATCAAGAAAACCAGGAGCACTTGGCGCTCCGGAACCTATGGTTACTCGTAACCGTAGTGAATCTGATGTTGAAGGTCGTGAACGTAAGCGTGTTAAAAAGCGTAAAGGCCTTAAGTCTGGTAGCCGTCACTCAGATGGTAGCGAAGCAAAACAGCGCAAAGCTGCACTAGCTCGCGACCCTCGTTTAGGCAGCAAGAAAAAAATTCCGCTGATCGTTGAACCAGCGAAGAAGCCGACGAAACAAGAGCGCAAGCTATCTAACGAACAAGAGTTAGAGATGCTTGAGAATGATGCTCAACTGAATACACTATTAGATCGTATCGAAAATGGTGAAAACCTAGGTGCAGGTCTACAGAAGTTCGTTGATGAGAAACTTGATCGTATCGAACACCTAATGGGCCGCTTGGGTCTGCTAGAGCCAGAAGACGATGAAGAAGAGATTTTCGAAGAAGCACCTGTTGTTTCTAAGAAGAAAGCAAGCTCTGATGAAGACTTGTTATCTCAATTCGAAGACTTCGATTTAGACAGCTTTAAAGGTTAAGAGCCAATGAATGTAACCTTATTAGCAATTGCTGGCGGAATAATCATTCTCGGCTTGGGCTCTTATGCAGGTTACCTTCTACTTCAAGTGAAGAAGCAGACGGAGTTGCAAAAGCAGCATCAAGCACTTGCCATTGAAAAACGTAACGCAAAGATTTACGAGAACGTGAATACTTTGTGTCTAGCGGGTATTCAAGGGCAGTGTGATTTACCTGAGATCAGTATCCGAGTGTGTATCATTATGGATAATGTTCAGGGTGATGAGCGTGTCGATTTTGATTCTGAATATCCTGCTCTTTCTGAGCTGTACCATATCGTAAAAGACATGGCTCGCGGAGATGAAAGACAGGCACTGACCAAGAAAGAGCGCATGCAGCAGAATCTCACACGCCACAAGGCAGAGACTCGCTTGAATGATGCCGTCATCGAAGATTTGAAACGGTTGCAGGAGAAAATTAAACCTCTTAACAACCAAATCAATATTCAGATGATTTAGTCGCTAAGACTTTTAAAATTGAGGCTTGTTTAACATTTAGTTTTCAAAACGTGCTGTTTCAAGACGCGCTGTTTTTGAGATATACAGCTTTAAGACTCACGTCTTTAATACGCTTTGTCTTTAACAGATAATGTTAAATAAGCCTTCTTACCTTTTGCGTCTCGTTAATCCCGACGCTTTGTTAGTGATCAAGCTAGCAGTTCTGAGTTTTTGTCTAAAAAATTGATTTTGTCTTGAAACGACCTTACTGGTCGTGTGGCAAAATAACCCGTCTATATTTTAATGTATGTAAAATGATTTGAGAGACCTTAGGTTCTCGCGGATCTAAATTGGAATTACCGCTATGTCGAGCAAGCCAGTAACAACGAATCAGCAAATCGTTTGGGATCAAGAAATCTTAAACAAGTACAACTATTCGGGACCTCGTTACACTTCATACCCAACTGCGTTGGAGTTTCATGAAGCGTTTACCGTCGCTGATTACGACATGGCGTGTACGCAATACCCTGAGCGTCCACTCTCTCTTTACGTGCATATTCCGTTCTGTCACAAGCTTTGTTACTACTGCGGCTGTAACAAGGTCATTACCCGTCATTCGCACAAAGCGGATGAGTACCTAGATGTGATTGAACACGAAATTCGTCAACGCGCTTCTTTGCTGAATGGTCGCGAGGTGACTCAACTGCACTTCGGTGGCGGTACCCCGACATTCCTAACAAAAGTACAAATCACTCGTTTGATGATGATTCTGCGTGATGAGTTTAACTTCACGGCTGATGCTGAGATTAGTATCGAGGTTGACCCACGTGAGATTGAACTTGATGTACTCGACCACCTACGCCGCGAAGGTTTTAACCGCTTGAGTATTGGTGTTCAAGACTTCAATAAAGAAGTGCAAAAGCTGGTTAACCGTGAACAAGATGAAGAGTTCATTATTGCAATGGTTCAGCGTGCTAAAGAGCTAGGCTTCCGCTCTACTAATCTTGATTTGATCTACGGCCTGCCAAAGCAGACTCAAGCTTTGTTCGCGGAAACATTGAAGCAAGTGTTAGAAATGAAACCGGGTCGTTTATCGGTATTTAACTACGCACACATGCCGCAATTGTTTGCTGCGCAGCGTAAGATTAAAGACGAAGACCTACCAGAAGCTAAAGAGAAAATGGCTATCTTACAAGATACCATCGAAACGCTAACGGGTGCTGGTTACCAGTTCATCGGAATGGATCACTTTGCACTACCTGAAGACGAGCTAGCAGTAGCACAACGCGAAGGTATCTTGCATCGTAACTTCCAAGGCTACACGACCCAAGGTGAAGCTGACTTAATTGGTTTCGGTGTCTCTGCTATCTCTATGGTCGGTGATGCTTACGCTCAAAACCAAAAAGAGCTGAAGAAGTATTACGCTCAGGTGAATGACCTGCGTCATGCACTTTGGAAAGGTGTGGTATTAGACAGTGATGACCTAGTGCGTCGTGAGGTCATTAAACAGCTTATCTGTAACTTTAAGCTTGATAAAACCATGATCGAGTCTGAGTTTTCTGTAGACTTTAATGGTTACTTCAAAGAAGACTTAGGGCTACTGCAAACCTTCATCAATGATGAGTTGGTTGAAGTGGATGACAAAGAAATCCGCGTGACTTTGCGTGGCCGTTTGCTGATCCGTAACATCTGCATGTGTTTTGATAAATACCTACGTGCAAAGGCTCGCCAGCAGCAATTCTCTCGTGTGATTTAATTACACGTTCGAGAAACAAACATAAAAAATGCCAGCATCATGCTGGCATTTTTTTGTCTGTCTGTAAGTCAATTCTCTATCTACTTTACATCATGCTTTCTTTACTGCTTTGTCTTACGTTGCAGAGGTCGGTTGGCCATTGCTCAAAAGGAACCGGGCGACTGTATAAGAACCCCTGCGCCTGCGGGCATTTCAGCTGTTTGAGTAGATCCGCTTGTTGCTGAGTTTCTACACCTTCTGCGACTATGCTTACCTTGAAGCCCTTGGTGATATTAACGATTGCTGCAACGATAGAGCTGTCTAGGTTCTCCTTATCCAACTTGCTAACAAAGCTGCGATCGATTTTAAGGCAGTCAAATGGCAGCTTATGTAAGTACGCTAACGATGAATATCCTGTGCCAAAATCATCAATCGCAATGGAAACACCCAGTGCTTTTAAAGTCAGCATGTTGTCGATGATCATGGGGTCATTATCTACGATGCGCGATTCGGTGATCTCTAACGTAAGATTGTTAGCCGATAGCTTTGTCTCACTCAGTATGGATTGGACTCGATCAACAAAGCTACTTTCACTCAACTGGTCGACGGAGAGGTTAACGTGAATTGTGAAGTCTTTACCCCATTTTCCTGACGCGATCGCGATGGCGGTATCCCGACAAGATTTGTGCAGGATTTGCTGGCCGATGTCGTAAATAAGCCCAGTCTCTTCTGCAAGTGGGATGAAATCTAATGGTGAGGCGACGATACCATCGTCTGTTATCCAGCGTGCTAAGGCCTCCGCACCAATTGTTGAGCCAGATTCAAGGTCAATAATTGGCTGATAAAAAGGCTCGAACTGTTGCAGTTCGATGGCTTTGTTCATACGAGCGAGCATTTTAGTTCGGTGCCTAGAAGCTTTGCCCATCTCGGGGCTGTATACGCTGACACGAGTCTTATCTTGCTTTGCGTTGCTGAGTGCAATGCTGCTATTGCGTAGCCACAGCGTAATATCTTGCTCGTTAGAGACTCCTACGACTCCAATTGAAACATTAATGACAACATTTTCTGACTCCATAGCAAATGGAGACGCAAAGGTTTGAAGTAAGCGGTTGGTCAGTAATTGAATATCGTCATCTTGGGTGACATTAGGGGCATAGATTGCAAATTCGTCGCCACCAGTACGGGCTAATAGGTATTCACTAGGCAGTGTGCCTCTTAGGCGTGCTGCCGCGATGATAAGCAGTTGGTCACCATTGTAATGACCTAAGCTGTCATTAATGTCGCGAAAGCGATCAATACCCACTAAATACAGAGTGCCTTTTTCGATATCGCCATTTGTCTTAGCGGCCTCAATAAAGCCTTCACGGCTGTATAGTTTGGTTAGCGAGTCATAGGTAAGCTGAGCTTGTAATTGCTGGAATGAAGCTTTTAAATTGTTGGCCATCTCATTAAAGGCTTCTACCAACAGGCTGGTTTCGTAGATGTTATTGCCAGATTTTGGCATGCCGCTGTCCCAGTCGCCGTTCGCGAGACGTTTGGCGGCATCTGCTGTGGAGGTGATGGGTTGGGTAACTCGATTAAAGGCGATCAATCCTGCGATAATACCGATACAGCTGAGAAGCAGTCCAAGTAGCCAGCTATTTCTTTGGTTTTTAGGTAAATCACCAAGCAGGTTGGTTTCAGGGATCGACATACCAATAAACCAATTGATGCCGTGATCATCTTGATAAGGCGTGATCTGATTGAAGTATTGTTCACCATCAAGAGTAAATTTGAAACGTTGCACGCCCATATTTTCAATCAAATGAAATTGGTCAACGTAACTGGCGCTCTCTTTTATGATGGGGTTAGCACTTTCTGTTGCTAATAAGCGCTGACCTTTATGAGTTTTACCGGTTCCCCAAGAGACAACGCTGCCCCCACCAGAGTGCGCCACCAAGCGCTGCTGTTGGTCAATAATATAGACAGAGGCATCGGTTTCGGCTTTTAGGTTTCTTAAGAAGGCGTTGAAAGTGTTGATCTTGATGTCACTGACAATCACGGCTTTAAATTCGTTGTCGTCATAGATAGGTGCTAGGGCTGAAAGCGTGATCTCTTGGCGTTCATCAGCGTTGGCGTAAATGGGCGACCAAGAAGCTGTTTTTTGATTAACAACAGGCGTGTACCAAGGACGAATTCTCGGATCGTATCCCGAAATGACGGAGCGAATGTCTTCACTAATCGTGCTGCCGCGATAAATGACAAGTTGATCTTGGGTTCGGTCATCTTGCACCATCAAGGTATAACCATTGTTGGCTTCTTGACGAAAGCCAACGTAGTTACCGTCTTCAGAGCCAAAGCCGATCACATCCAGTTGAGGAACGGCCTGAAAATGCGTAGAGAACTTATAAAGAATATAGTCTTGAACTCTGCTGAGGTTCCCCGATTGATAAAGGTGGTGGTAACCGATGTTGTGGCTCAGCGAGAGGTTGGCGTGAAACGGTTTTTCTAAAAACTCAGAAAGACTTTTATGAACGTTGTCTGTGAGTGATGTTAGTTGTCGCGCACTAAGATCACTCACCATTTCTTTGTAGCTTTGCTTTTGAGTAAAAACCATTACGCTCATAGTGAATAGAAAAATCATCACGAATGGCAGAACCACAGCGGTTCTTAATGTAATTTTTGTTTTCAAAGACATCGTCGCTACAACTTTAGTGAATGGCATACCTTAATTGTACCGACACTACTCAAACCAAGCGACTCTTTTTTGGGTTAAAAAGTCGCTGCATCGAAAGTCATATCAGGTCAGTACAGTTCTTTGAGTTTACGGGTTAGGGTGTTTCTGCCCCAACCTAAAACCTTAGCTGCATCTTGTTTATGACCATTGGTATGGTTGAGTGCAGCCTCGAGCAGTATACGTTCAAACTCTGGTAGAGCGTAAGTGAGCAGCTCTTTTTCTCCTGAATCAAGCGCACATTTCGCCCAATTCGCGAGCAGTTGCTGCCAGTTATCCCCAGAACCTGAAGTGGTCACGACTTTTTCTTCCAACAATTCCGGTGGTAGATCGGAAGGCAGTATCTCGCTGCCGCTAGCCATCACCGTTAACCAACGACAAATATTCTCAAGCTGACGTACGTTACCAGGCCAATTCAGTTGGTTGAGCTTTAGAATCGTTTCTGGATGCAGTGTCTTCACTTCAACGCCTAACTCTTCTGCAGCTGAGGCTAAAAAGTGGTGAGTCAGCTTTTCAATGTCCTGTTTACGTTCGCGTAGTGCTGGAATATGAATTCGAATGACGTTAAGTCGATGGAAAAGGTCTTCACGAAACCCACCTTCATGAACTAATCGTTCGAGGTCTTGGTGGGTCGCTGCGACGATGCGAACATCGACCTTAACTGCAGAGTGACCACCTACGCGATAGAACTGACCATCAGAAAGTACACGCAATAGACGAGTTTGAATATCGAGTGGCATATCACCGATTTCATCAAGAAACAGCGTGCCGCCGTTAGCCTGCTCAAAACGTCCTTGGCGAACACTGTTAGCACCAGTAAACGCGCCTTTTTCGTGGCCAAATAGCTCTGATTCAATGAGATCTTTAGGAATAGCCGCCATATTAAGGGCGATAAATGGCTTTTTCGCTCTTGGGCTGTGTCGGTGCAAAGCATGCGCGACGAGCTCTTTACCCGTACCTGACTCACCGTTAATAAGAACCGAAATGGATGAACGAGATAAACGACCAATAGCGCGGAAAACTTCCTGCATCGCAGGTGCTTCACCAATGATTTCTGGCGCATTAGTGTCTTCAGTTACTTCGCTGGCTTGTTCGCGTTTCTGTTCATGGCTATGCGCAATCGCTCGCTCTACCAGAGTCAGTGTTTCATCGATATCAAACGGTTTAGGCAGATACTCAAAGGCCCCTTTTTGGTACGCATTGACTGCTGCATCTAAGTCTGAGTGCGCGGTCATAATAATGACGGGTAGATCAGGCGATCGCTGATGAACTTGATGTAACAATTCAATCCCGTCGATACCAGGCATTCTAATATCAGATACTAATACATCTGGCGTTTCGCGCTCAAGAGCAAGCAATACGCTCTCTGCGTCGGCAAATGTTTCGCACTTTATGTCCGCAGAAGACAGTGTTTTCTCTACTACCCATCGGATAGAGCTGTCGTCATCAACGACCCAAACGTATCCCTTACTCATAATTCAATTCCTTTACAGCCAATTCTATTGTGATAATCATTGTTGTTTTTATTTTTCGGTATTCTTTTTTGCCTTTAAAGCTCGGTTTTCCATTGGGATCTAGCTTCACTTATATCGGCAAGTAAATCGTGAATGTGGTATTTCCTGGCCAGCTTTCAACGTCAATTTTCCCATTGTGTTGATCGATCAGGTTTTGCGATATGGATAACCCTAATCCCGTGCCACCTTCTCGCCCGCTAACCATTGGGTAAAACAGTGTGTCTTTTAATTCATCAGGAATACCTGGGCCGTTATCGCTGATCTCAATACGAGCAGCGAGTTTGTGCCGTTGACCATGAATATTGGCTTGATGCACCGTTCTGGTGCGAATGGTGATTTTTCCTGATTCTTGGGTCTTTAAAATCTGTGCAGCATTGCTCACGATATTGAGCATGGCTTGTTCAACTTGGGCGGAATCCATCAAAATCGCGGGCAAGCTCGGGTCGTAATCTCTTTCGATAGCGAGTGTTGAACCTGATTCGAGTTCAACAAGTTGTCTTACTTTTTCGAGTATTTGATGGAGGTTCTCTTCCGATTTTGTTCCTGGCTTTTGTGGACCAAGAAGGCGGTCGACTAACGCTCTCAAGCGGTCGGCTTGCTCAATAATGATCTGCGTATACTCATTAAGGGACTGATCGGGCAGCATTTTTCCAAGCAGCTGCGCCGCGCCTCTTAATCCACCTAACGGGTTCTTAATTTCATGCGCTAACCCTCGCACCAGCAGCTTAGCCGCTTGTTGTTGCGCGTGCTGGTTTAGCTCTTGGCTGAGTCGTCTTTGTTGGTCTATCTTGCGCATCTCTACCAATAGCAAGGTCTCACGTTGCCAAGATATTGGGCTCACTGTCACTTCAAGCATTAATGGGCGGTTATCGACAACAAAGGTAACGTCACTGTCGGTAATGCTCTGGCCACTTTGCAGAGGTTGTGTCAGGAGGGCTAAATCGAGAGAGGCATGTTGGATGAGTTGACTCAATGGATGATCAACGATGCGTCTCGCACTTTGTGAAAAGAGTTGTTCAGCCGATGGGTTGGCGTATCGCACATACAGTTGCTCATCGAGCATCAATGTCGAGGTCACCATATTATCGAGAATGGCACTGGAAAGTTGATGTGTATCTATGCTGTCGCGTTTCGCTGATCGATTCACTATTTCGTCCTTGAACTGGTGTTTTCTCACTGCACCAATTTGGTGCGTAGCTAAGTTCAAGTATGGCGCATATCAATCAGAAGCTAAAGTTAATTCATTAAAGTTGCTGAAAGCTGTTGAGAACAGGTGAAAAGCTGAGGTAATTCCGTCTCTTTTAACACACAGGCCTACTTGATCGTCGCTCGATGTAAATACACGGTGACTGGACTAGTAGATGCAATAAGCTTGCCGCTTCTATGTGCTTGAATTGCAATGGTGTGAGTACCTCGGTCTATGCCCTTTAGTTCCCAGTGATATTGGGTTTGTGGAGCGCCATAACGACGACCATCAAGCATGAGTTGTAATTGTTCCCCGATACCTAGCTTTCGGCTCAGTTCTATTTTAATAGGGATTAAGCCGCGGTTGCTGCGGATGGTTTGATCGTGAACGGGAGTCAGCATAGTCAGTGCTAACTGAGTAGGGAGTTCTCGTTCTGTGGTGCTGTCGGCTGTTGGCTGATCAT
The DNA here is from genome assembly GCF_024347435.1 of Vibrio cyclitrophicus. Lineage (NCBI taxonomy): Bacteria > Pseudomonadati > Pseudomonadota > Gammaproteobacteria > Vibrionales > Vibrionaceae > Vibrio > Vibrio cyclitrophicus. The sequence continues at coordinate 3,293,395 of NZ_AP025480.1, read as the reverse complement.
GAACTGGCGCAGTCACTTTCGTTGCCGATGAAGCCGAGGAATCAACGGGTATCGAGCTTTCAAATTTAGGCGCGGGCGCAGAAGCTTGTACGTCAGGTAAGTGAAGAGACTTGGCATTTTCAGCGGTGGGCATATCACTAAAGTGGAGTACGCCCTCGCTATCTTCCCAGGTATATACCGTTTGAGAAGAGCATGAGAGTGCGACTGTTAACCCGATCAGGAACAGTATATTTTTCATATCTTTAGCCTCTTTTAACCGCTAGGTGACTTCACGTTTGGCGTTGATTTTATTGTATTTATAGCAGCAGCCTCTGAAGGCTTTTGTCTAAGGTATGGTACGAGGAGGGGGGCGTCGAGAGAATAAAAAAAAGGCCCACCTGCGAGGCGAGCCTAATATTTTTTAGCACTTCTTACATGTTGCAGTAAGAGTCACTACACGATTATTAATCGAGGATTAAACTGAGTAGTACAGTTCAAACTCAAGTGGGTGTGTAGCCATGTTCACGCGTTGTACGTCGTCAGATTTCAGAGTGATGTAAGAATCGATGAAGTCGTCAGAGAATACACCGCCAGCTGTTAGGAACTCACGGTCGTCGCTAAGTGCTGCAAGAGCTTCTTGTAGAGATTCCGCAACTGTTGGGATTTCAGCTGCTTCTTCTGCAGGAAGGTCGTATAGATCTTTGTCCATAGCTTCGCCTGGGTGGATCTTGTTCTTGATACCGTCAAGGCCAGCCATAAGCATTGCTGAGTAGCATAGGTATGGGTTAGCTGCTGGATCACCAAAACGTAGCTCGATACGACGTGCTTTAGGGCTTGGTACTACTGGGATACGGATAGAAGCAGAACGGTTACGTGCTGAGTAAGCAAGCATTACCGGTGCTTCGAAACCAGGTACAAGACGCTTGTACGAGTTAGTTGATGGGTTAGCAAATGCGTTGATTGCACGAGCGTGTTTGATTACACCACCGATGTAGTAAAGCGCCATTTCAGATAGGCCGCCGTACTTATCACCAGCAAACAGGTTTACACCGTCTTTTGCTAGAGATTGGTGAACGTGCATACCAGAACCGTTGTCACCAACTAGTGGCTTAGGCATGAATGTTGCTGTTTTACCAAATGCGTGAGCAACGTTGTGTACAACGTACTTGTAGATTTGAGTTTCATCAGCTTTCGCTGTTAGCGTGTTGAAGCGAGTTGCGATTTCGTTTTGACCCGCAGTTGCTACTTCGTGGTGGTGAGCTTCAACAACTAGGCCCATCTCTTCCATTACTAGACACATTGCTGAACGGATGTCTTGAGATGAATCGACAGGAGCTACTGGGAAGTAACCGCCTTTAACGCCAGGACGGTGACCTTTGTTACCGCCTTCGATGTCAGAACCTGTGTTCCAAGCTGCTTCTACGTCATCAATCTTGAAGAAAGAACCAGACATGTCGTTTGAGAACTTAACGTCATCAAATAGGAAGAATTCTGGCTCTGGACCAACTAGAACTGTGTCTGCGATACCTGTAGAACGTAGGTACTCTTCAGAACGTTTAGCGATAGAGCGTGGGTCACGGTCGTAGCCTTGCATTGTTGCAGGCTCAAGAATGTCACAACGGATGTTTAGTGTTGCGTCTTCTGTGAATGGGTCTAGTACAGCAGATGCAGCGTCTGGCATCATTACCATGTCAGATTCGTTAATGCCTTTCCAACCAGCTACTGAAGAGCCGTCAAACATTTTACCTTCTTCAAAGAAGTCAGCATCAACTTGGTGAGAAGGAATAGAGATATGCTGCTCTTTACCTTTTGTATCAGTAAAACGTAAGTCGATAAATTTAACTTCGTTCTCTTGGATCAGGGATAGTACATTTTCTACTGACATCTTGGATAACCTCCAGTGTTATTAATTCGGTATTAGCTCGATTCGGTTGAAACTAGCATTGATTAATGTCTGTATGTGCATTAATCGATGCTGATTTATCTATAGCCAAAAACGTGCCAAAAAAATTATTCCATTAATTTCAATGATTTACTTGTTTAACTGTTTTGTTCTCTTTGGTTTTTGCACCAAAATGATCTCTATCTGCACTTGTTTGGTGCAATCGTTTGTCTGTGCACCAAGATGAGTCATGAACGAATACTATTCAGCAATGAATTGCTTAAGTTGTCAATCCACTTTTACGGTTTTGAGAGAGATTCGGCTTGAAGCTGATTTGGTAATGATTCTTCAGAGTCATATAAAATGGACGGTTGGGTACGATACTGAATCAAAGTTAAGCGGATATGAATCGCTAATAAAGAAAAAAGCCTTGGTTCAGATCACATATTTCTGGGTTTTTGTCTAGAATCTGGTATATTATTGACCGTTTTTTAAATCAAGCTAGCGGTTATTATCCAAACTTTTGAGATAAGTGACGGCTACTTTTATGAGTGAATCGAGAATCCATGTCTACTCCACAGATTGATAAGTTAAGAAATATCGCGATCATCGCGCACGTTGACCACGGTAAAACGACTTTGGTTGATAAACTGCTACAACAGTCAGGCACTCTTGAGTCTCGTGGTGAAGCTGAAGAGCGTGTCATGGATTCGAATGACATCGAAAAAGAGCGTGGCATTACCATTCTTGCTAAGAACACAGCAATCAACTGGAATGATTACCGCATCAACATCGTAGATACTCCGGGACACGCGGACTTCGGTGGTGAAGTTGAGCGTATCATGTCTATGGTTGATTCAGTTCTTCTGATCGTAGATGCAGTTGACGGCCCAATGCCTCAAACTCGTTTCGTAACGCAAAAAGCATTCGCACACGGTCTTAAGCCAATCGTTGTAATTAACAAGATTGACCGCCCAGGCGCTCGTCCTGATTGGGTTATGGATCAAGTATTCGACCTTTTCGACAACCTAGGTGCTACTGATGAGCAACTAGACTTCACCGTTGTTTACGCTTCAGCTCTAAACGGTTGGGCAACAATGACTGAAGGCGAAACTGGCGAGAACATGGAACCATTGTTCCAAGCTGTTGTTGATACAGTTGAAGCGCCTGCAGTTGACCTTGACGGCCCACTACAAATGCAAATTTCGCAACTTGATTACAGCTCTTACGTAGGTGTTATCGGTGTTGCGCGTGTTACTCGTGGTTCTGTTAAGCCAAACCAACAAGTAACTATCGTGAATGCTGAAGGCAAAAAACGTAACGGTAAAGTAGGTACTGTACTTGGTTACCTAGGTCTTGAGCGTCACGAAGTAGATCAAGCTAACGCTGGCGACATCATTGCAATCACAGGTCTTGGTGAGCTGAAAATTTCAGACACTATCTGTGACGTAAACAATGTTGAAGCAATGGAACCACTGTCTGTTGATGAACCAACAGTAACAATGACTTTCCAAGTAAACACTTCTCCGTTCGCGGGTAAAGAAGGTAAGTTTGTAACTTCACGTAACATCCTTGAGCGTCTTGAAAAAGAATTGGTTCATAACGTTGCACTACGTGTTGAAGAAACTGAAAGTCCAGACCGTTTCCGCGTATCAGGCCGTGGTGAGCTTCACCTTTCTATCCTGATCGAAAACATGCGTCGTGAAGGTTTCGAGCTTGCAGTATCTCGTCCAGAAGTAATCATCAAAGAAGAAGATGGTCAGAAAATGGAACCGTTCGAAACGGTGACTATCGATGTAGTTGAAGAGCACCAAGGTGCGATCATGGAAAGCATCGGTCTACGTAAGGGTGAGCTAACAGATATGGCACCAGATGGTAAAGGCCGTGTTCGCATGGACTTCATGATGCCTTCTCGTGGTCTTATCGGTTTCCAAACTGAATTCCTTACAATGACATCGGGTTCTGGTCTTATTTACCACTCGTTCGATCATTACGGTCCTTACAAAGGCGGTATCATTGGTCAGCGTAACAACGGTGTTCTAATCTCGAACGCGACTGGTAAAGCACTGACTTACGCATTGTTCTTCCTTCAAGCTCGTGGTCGTCTATTCACAGAGCACGCTGATGAAGTTTATGAAGGTCAAGTAATCGGTATTCACAACCGTTCAAACGACCTGACAGTAAACTGTCTGAAAGGTAAGCAACTAACGAACGTTCGTGCATCTGGTACTGATGAAGCACAAGTTCTTTCTCCACCGATCAAGCACACTCTAGAGCAAGCTCTTGAGTTTATCGATGAAGATGAACTAGTAGAAGTAACGCCACTAAACGTACGTATCCGTAAGAAGCTTCTTACTGAAAACGAACGTAAGCGTGCAGCACGTCCAGCTAAGGCTTAATTGCCAGCAGACTAGCTTCTAGCTATCAAGCAGTTTTAGAATAAGTAAGAAAGCCCCGAGTAGCCTAGCTGCTCGGGGCTTTTTTTTTGTGTGCGGTTTGGAAAAGTATCGAAAACCATCAGCTGTGTGAGGTTCCTTATCACACTCGTGCCTCGCTGTAGGGAATGACGGTAGTTTGCTTAGATTCAGGTCAACGAGATGCGAGATACAAAGAGCATTCAAGTATTCGTCATCCTCAAGAGGGAGGACCGGCCGAGTTGGGGATTTAGCTTTTGATACCTAGGTGACTTTTAACAAATAGAGCCCGTTCTTCGACTGACATAAATGGAACCTCGACAACCTCATAACCCAGTTCTTGGTAGACTGTTACTAAAGCGTGGTGAATTTCTAAGGCTTCTTCAAACGGATAAGGGCGCACTTCATCTTGCACATAGATAGAAGCCTCTGGGCGGCAGAATAGGACTTGTGAATGATAGCCTTGGCTCGCTTCTCGGTAGGTCGCATCAATATCGAGATTCGCCTGAGCTAAGTAACCGCAGATATCTGGAATCGCACGGTCGAGAAACGCAATCTGGTGTTGATTCGCTTGCTCTTTTTGCTCACTCATCACAGTCAAGCACAAGTGAGCAAAGCCCGGAAGGTCTAACCAAGGTAATATACCGTTCTCAAGTTGACTCTGCTGTTCTATCAACTGGCGAGAGGACTCAGCGAATATCGGGTAACCGATGTCACCCAAGGCATTAATTAGTGTGGTTTTACCAGCCCCTGGGCCGCCAGTAACAATGATTGGGTTCATACGGATTTATCTTAATTCGTTTCTAATGGCACTACTTCTGATTGAGTTGAGCTAGGAATTTATCCGACTCTGCTATTGCCGCATTCATCTGCTCTATTGCATAGGCGATGTCTTTTTCTAAGCTCATAAACTCTCCCTGCAACGAACCGACAGCGCTCGCATTTAGGTTGTGCTTGAGATAAAGCGTATTGTCGCGAAGGGTGTTGAGTACAGGGTCCATCTTTTTCTCGGCACGTTTCATCGCTGAAAGCATCGTTTGGTAAGACGATTTAGTCTCACGCAGCTTTTGCTCACTTGAACGACGCAGTGAGTCGCTAGTGTAAAGGTCTAGTTCACTTTGCCATTCGGCGAATAGCGCATCTGATACATCTTCAATAGCAGCAATCCGGTCACTGACATTTTGCGCGGCTTTCTCGCTGTCTTGGTATTTATCATTGATTTGGTTGTACATGTCTTCAAGGTCGCCACCGTTGAAGTTAGTCAGGCTGCTGAGCGCCTCTAGCGCGCTACTAAACTCTTCCTGAGCATCCTGCTGCGACTCTTTAGCGTCTTCCACTCTATCGACCATAATGTCGCGCTTGTGGTATCCCACTTGCTCCATAGCCGAGTAATAAGCGGACTGGCATCCAGTTAGGGTAAAAATAGAGAGGACTATAACTATTAAATAAGGCATCCTAGTTTCCTATAGTTAAATAAAGGAATATTAATTAGGACTATGAACGAGTTACCAGGGAGTTACAAGTTGAAGATAAAAAACGCAATCACTGGAAGCATCCAGTTTTCCCGCTATCTCCTCACGCGAATGACACACGATAGAGTCAATGTGAATGCCGGGTACTTGGCGTACATTACTTTGCTCTCAATTGTGCCGATGTTGACGGTTCTGCTCTCTATTTTGTCGTCATTCTCAATTTTTGCTGATGTTGGGCTCGTGATTCAAAACTTCGTTATTACCAACTTTGTTCCTGCGTCTGGGGATGCGGTGCATGGTGCCTTGTTAGAGTTTGTCGCCAATACTGGCAAAATGACAGCGGTAGGTAGTGTGTTCTTATTCGTTGCTGCACTGATGTTGATCTCCAATATCGATAAGAACCTAAACTACATCTGGCGAGTAACGGAAAAGCGACGTGCCGTGTTGTCTTTTTCCATGTACTGGATGGTGCTGACCCTTGGGCCTATTCTAGTGGGCGCTAGTATTGCAGCGACCTCTTACGTGACGTCATTGAATTTGCTGCAAAACGAAGTCGTATCGAGTGCATTTAATACCATTATTCGCAGACTTCCTTTGATTCTCTCTTTCTTTGCGTTTTTTGGCCTATATCTTCTTGTTCCAAACAAAAAGATACACTTTTCTCATGCCGCGGCAGGTTCTTTGGTGGCGGCAATTTTGTTTGAATTGAGTAAGAAAGGCTTTGCAGCTTACATTACTCAGTTTCCTTCTTACCAGTTGATTTACGGCGCGCTAGCGGCGATCCCGATTCTCTTTGTTTGGGTTTATTTGTGTTGGCTGATCGTGCTAGTTGGAGCTGAAGTGACAGCCGCGCTTGGTGAGCACGAACAGTGGAGTGACTCGCAAGAAATGGTACACTCAGCGGATAACGATGAAATTCCAGAACAAGGAAACAACAGTGATAGCCCTGATTCAAAGAGTAAGTGAAGCTGCCGTTCGAGTTGATGGCGAAGTAGTTGGTGAGATTGAACAAGGCTTATTGGTTCTATTAGGCGTAGAAAAAGGTGATGACGAAGCCAAAGCCAAACGTTTGATGGAACGAGTAACAACTTATCGTGTCTTTGAAGATGAAGACGGAAAAATGAACCTCAACGTAAAACAGGTTGAAGGTAAAGTGTTGGTGGTTTCTCAATTCACACTGCCAGCCGATACAAAAAAGGGAACTCGAGCGGGCTTTTCTCGTGGAGCAAACCCTGAAGATGCGGAGCGTCTTTACGATTATTTCTCTAACCAATGTGAATCAGTATTGCCAACGGAACGTGGCCGATTTGCAGCCGACATGAAAGTGTCATTGGTTAATGATGGCCCAGTAACATTCTGGCTGCAGGTTTAAACTTAAAAGGATAAGCATGTTTAAACTGATAACACCGACCACCGAAAATCAACTGAACAAGTATTACCATTTTCGTTGGCAGATGCTGCGTGAACCTTGGCGAATGCCGGTAGGTTCCGAGCGTGATGAATATGATGCCATGAGTCACCATCGCATGATTGTAGATGGTCGTGGCCGTCCGATGGCGATTGGCCGCCTTTACATCACTCCAGACCTCGAAGGTCAGATCCGTTATATGGCGGTAAAGAACTCTCGTCGAAGTAAAGGCATGGGCTCATTGATTTTAGTGGCGTTAGAGTCACTGGCTCGCCAAGAGGGTGCCAAACGTCTAGTGTGTAATGCACGTGAAGATGCGATCTCATTCTATGAGAAAAACGAATTTGAGCGTCGTGGTGAAATTAATGACCAGCGTGGTCCAGTTCGTCATCAGCAGATGGTGAAGCACCTTGATCCGATGGCTGATGTACTGCGTAAGCCTGAATGGTGTAATGAGCTACAACAGCGCTGGGAAAATCAAATTCCGATCAGTGACAAGATGGGTATCAAAATTAACCAATACACGGGTTATCAGTTTGAATGTAGTGCTCAGTTGAACCCAAACCTTAATCCTCACAACACCATGTTTGCAGGCTCAGCTTTCACCTTAGCGACATTAACAGGCTGGGGAATGACTTGGTTGTTGATGAAAGAGCGTGGACTTACTGGTGATATCGTTCTGGCTGACAGTAATATTCGTTATCGTCACCCGGTTGAGCAAAACCCAGTCGCTGCTACTTCATTGGATGGAATCAGTGGTGATTTAGATCGTCTCGCTTCAGGTCGAAAGGCTCGTATCATTATCCACGTGACTATTCATAGTGGCGATGTTGAAGCGGTTGAATTCACGGGCACTTATATGCTGATCCCTGACTACAAAAAGCGATTATCAACAGACACTAACGTAAGCGTATAGCTGACACTGACTAACAGATACAAGGCGCCTACTCCTGTGGAGTGGCGCTTTTTTGTTGGCAGTTATTAATCTCCGAATATTTCGCTTGGTCGAGCTTTCCTGAGATTTGATGGCATTGGTCAGTTAAGGTGATGGAAAGTGTGTGTTTGCTAGTTTCTAGCAAATCGAGTTCTCCTGAGACCTCGCCAGTTAACGTTTGAACCCTTTGCGAACCTTGCGCTTCAGCGGATGCACCAATGATGTGCGTTGGTTCAAGGGTGAAACGGCCACGGTCAAAACTGGCATTCAGTTCTGGGACTTCAAATACATTATTACTCGAGGTTTCAGAAAGCGTATCGTTAAAGGTCATCATGCCTTGGCGAACGCTACCAGTAAGTTGGCCTGAGGTTGAGTACCCGAGCATTAGTGAATCGCCGTACAAACCTGCGGCTTGAAGTTCGAATTCTCCATAACCTGTCGCATCGAGTGGCAATTTAAGTGGCTGCAACATTAGTGAGATTGGTAATCCGTCAGCAGAGACATCTAAGCTCCATGGTTTGCTTATTTTGTTAAAATCGAGCGTTGCATTTGCTTCAATATAACCATCCCGTAGTGGGGCAAACAGGCGTGTTAACGTCCATTTCCCCTGCTCGCTATGCATTTCAATCACAGGTTGGGCGCTGAGGATGTTTTGATAGCTCGCATCGTTGGCGCTGGCCATCAACTTGCCCTGCCATAGACCTAATTTTCGGTCTTGAAGTAATTGAACCTGACGCCCCTCGATATGTAGCCCTGAGACTTGCCAGTAAGGTTTCTCGGCGAGTTGAATGAGTTGGCTGCGTTCGACGTTAAGTTGCTTGATAGAGATCTGTTGTAGTTCTTCAAACCAAGGCGTTAGGCGAACTGCAGGTAAATGTTCATCTAGGCTCTCCTTGATCCACTTTATTCCGCGAACATCGAGTTGTGTTAATTCAACGGTGCTCGGAGTTACTTTTCCATTCAGTTGAATACTGCCTTGAAGAAGTTGAGTATAGAAATCTTCAATCAGAATCTGGTTTGGTTGGAGGTTCAACTTAACGCTTGGGTCGATGAACCTGTCATCATCTAAAATGACACCTTCTGCTTGCAGAGAGAGCGTCGCTTGCTGTTGCTCCCACCATCTAAAAGGCAGTTGGATATTTTCGAGTGACGCATCAAAAGCGGTTAAGTGGCCATCTTGCCATTGCACGTCACTGCGTAGAATATCGAGACTGTTGATGTGATTGATCTGAATGCCTGCGACATCCCAATCTTTGTTTAACAGGCTTTGGGTCTGTTGTTCGTTTAATCGTAAGCCATCGACTGTGACATTCACCAATGACCAATCGCGTTGGTATTGTTCTGCCTGTCCAGATATTTTGGCTCCACGCCAATCAAATGAAGCGCCATAAAGGGTGCTATCACTCGGTTTTAGGTCTAAGTCTATCAACAGATTATCGAATGCTTCACCTTGCCAATACAATTGCGAGACGGAGAGTTGGGTTTTGCCATAGGGCAGCAGTGAACGGTTGTCCCCCCAAATGGGTTCGGAGATCTGGAGGTTGATGCCTCGTGTATTAAAGTCTGGAGTCGAGAAATCTAGATTATTGATGGCCAACTGATGGAGTTTGAGACTTGGTTGAGTCAATACCGATGTGAGTGTTTCCCGATCGTCAGCTTCTAACTGGAGTCCGCTGATTAACACCGAGTCTAAAACCAGCTTGGCTTCAATAAGAGAGTCTGAACTGAACCAGATATCGATCTTATCGATATAAAGAGGCGTTTGCTGTTTAGGTTGGTTGTGGGTGATGCCCATCAAGGTGATGTGATACGGCGCCTGATACTCAATATCTTCAATGAGTACAGGTTGTTCAATCGTATGCTTGATAAAAAAGTTAGCAACATCAGCTCGGTATTGAGTTTGTAAGCTTAATAGCAGCGCCGCGAGAAGTGCAACGACGATGGAAAGCACAATGCCGAGCACCATGAATACCTTTTTCATTCCTTGAAAGCCTTAATTTTCACTAGTCTTAAAACAGAGTGGAACAAAAATGGGTAAGCAGCAACAAAAAAGCCCCTCAAAAGAGGGGCTTGCTACAAAAATATCATTTTGAAACAGGGTCTTTGCATTTCGCTCAACCCCGAGCAGACTTTAGGGTTAGTCTAGTTGTGGACCTGCAGCAACCAGTGACTTACCTTCAGCGTTATCTGTGTACTTGTCAAAGTTGTTGATGAAGCGCTCTGCTAGATCTTTCGCTTTGCTTTCCCACTGCAATGGATCAGTGTACGTATCACGCGGGTCAAGAATCGTAGGATCTACGTCGTGCAACGCTAGCGGTACTTCTAGGTTAAACATAGGGATAACCTTAGTATCCGCTTGGTCGATTGAGCCATCTAAGATAGCGTCAATGATGCCACGAGTATCTTGAATCGAGATACGTTTGCCTGTGCCGTTCCAACCAGTGTTCACTAGGTAAGCTTCTGCTCCCGCCGCTTCCATACGTTTCACAAGCACTTCAGCGTACTGAGTTGGGTGAAGAGTTAGGAATGCAGCACCGAACGCAGCAGAGAACGTAGGAGTTGGCTCAGTAATACCGCGCTCTGTACCCGCTAGTTTCGCTGTGAAGCCAGATAGGAAGTGGTACTTCGTTTGTTCTGGAGTCAGTTTAGATACTGGCGGTAGAACACCAAATGCATCAGCGGTCAGGAAGATAACTTTTTGAGCGTGACCTGCTTTTGATACTGGTTTAACAATGTTGTCGATGTGATGAATCGGGTAAGAAACACGAGTGTTCTCTGTTTTTGAACCGTCATCAAAATCGATAGAACCATCGCCACGAACCGTTACGTTCTCTAGTAGTGCATCACGACGGATTGCGTTGTAGATTTCAGGTTCAGCTTCTTTAGATAGACGAATTGTCTTCGCGTAACAACCACCTTCAAAGTTGAAGATACCATCGTCATCCCAACCGTGCTCATCATCACCGATTAGCTCACGTTTAGGATCGGTTGATAGGGTTGTTTTACCAGTGCCTGATAGACCGAAGAAAATAGCGACATCGCCTTTCTCGCCAACGTTTGCACTACAGTGCATTGAAGCAATACCTTGTAGAGGTAGTAGGTAGTTCATCATTGCGAACATACCTTTTTTCATCTCACCGCCGTACCAGGTACCGCCAATGATCTGAACACGTTCAGTCAGGTTGAAAGCGACAAAGTTCTCAGAGTTTAGACCTTGTTTCTCCCAGTTAGGGTTGGTTGTTTTAGCACCGTTCATTACCACGAAATCAGGTTCGAACGTTGCTAGTTCTTCGTCGGTTGGACGAATGAACATGTTCTTAACGAAGTGCGCTTGCCACGCTACTTCAGTGATAATACGCACACTTAAACGCGTATCTGGGTTAGCACCACAATAACCGTCGATGACAAACAGACGCTTGCCAGATATCTGAGTTGTTACAAGCTCTTTCAGCTCGTCCCATACTTCAGTGGTAATCGGTTTGTTGTCATTTTTGCCTTGATCTGACCACCACATGGTATCGCGTGTTGTGTCATCTTTAACAATGTACTTATCTTTTGGTGAGCGGCCAGTAAAGATACCAGTATCAACCGCAACGGAGCCTAGTTCCGTTACTACGCCTTTTTCGTAGCCTTCTAGACCCGGCAGTGTTTCTTCAACGAATAACTGCTCGTAGCTAGGATTACGAAGAACTTCGGTAACGCCAGTCAGTCCGTGCTTAGTTAGATCAATTTGTGCAGCCTTAGTATGTTCCATAACGGTCATAGGTGCTCCTTGTAGGATATTTTGTAGGGATTTTGTAATAATTTTTTATTGTTATCTGCTCACCATGCTAGCAACGAGGCTCGGGGGAAACAGGGATACAGCTCAAAAAATATCCATATTAACCTTGGGGTTTTAAGCGCCTCGTCACATATTGGCCCAACTAGTCTATCCTGTACGCAAACCTTTGCGCTAGGGGCGAGAACATTATTAATTGATTAAAATTAAGCGGTGATTTTATTACGAGATGTTACGGAGTTTGCGCTATTTTGATCACAAAAAAGGCCAGCTGAGTGCTGACCTTTTTGGGGTAAATTACGTGTTTTTGGTACGCCGTAAATTAATGAACCGTATTGCTGCCTTTATCTGCCGCTTCTGCGTAAAGAGCATCTACATCATTTTTGTCGAACGAGTAGTTTGTGCCACAGTAATCGCAGTGTAGTCCCACACTACCTTCCGTGCTTAGAATGTCGTAAATCTCTTCTTGAGCAACAGTAATGATAGCCGCAGCGCTTCGATCACGTGAACAGCCACAGAAGAACTCAACCGGTTGAGGTGTAAATACCTGAACCTTCTCTTGGTTGTATAGACGGTAAAGCAGTTCGTTAGCTTCTAAAGAGAACAACTCTTCGTTTTTAACGGTGTCGGTTAGTTGCTCTAGATGCTCGAAATCATCTGGCGTACCTGTGCCGTCAGGCATAACTTGTAAAAGCATACCTGCAGCGTGAGCTTTACCTTCATGTTCGCCAGTGCGCAGCCATAGACGAGTCTTAAGCTGTTCTGAGTTAGCAAAGTAACCTTCAAGAACGTCAGCAAGCGTTTCGCCTTCCAGACCAACGATACCTTGGTAACGTTCACCTTTCTTAGGATCGATGGTGATCACTAGGTGGCCTTTACCCATTAGGTCGTGTAGGCCAGCATCATCAGCAATCTCGCCTTCAAAGCGAGCGACACCGCGGATCTTTTGGTCGTGATCGCCATTGATAACAACTAGAGATACTGGGCCATCACCTTGCAATTGCATGGTAATAGAGCCTTCAAACTTTAGGGTCGCTGTTAATAGCGTCGTTGAAACCAATAGCTCACCCAGTAGCTTTTGAACTGGCGCTGGGTATTCCTTGCTAGAAATAATCTGTTGGTACGCTTCATCGATTTGTACCAATTCACCACGTACTGATAGATCTTCAAATAGGTAGCGATTTAAAACATTACTTGTAGACATTGGGTCTGCCATTTGGCTATTCCTTCTAGCTTATTGATTCTTGAACTTGATAATGTCACGACGTTGCTTTTTATCTGGGCGACGTTCAGGTGCTGGGCTATGAGCATTCAGCTTACGTTGTGCTGCAAACTCTTCTCTTTTTGCCACGCTCTCGGTGGTTTCTGCATAGAGGGTTTGGGCGATCGGAGCTCCGCCACGATGAGCCGAGATTTTCTCGATTGTCACCGTTTTTTCTTCATTACCTTGACGCAGTGTAATCACGGCCCCAAGTTCGACAATTTTACTTGGTTTGCTGCGCTGACCATTATAGTGGACTTTGCCACCATCGACCATGTTGCGAGCAATAGACCGGGTTTTGTAAAAACGAGCTGCCCACAACCATTTATCGAGTCTGACAGCTTCATTAGCAGTTTTCATATAGGGCTGTGCCTTATTAAGTGAGAAATGAATGCGGTTTAACTGTAATGAACAGTGCGCAACATGTTTTTTTGATGATGCTTATCACATTAAGTAGAAGCTTAAAGTGGAGGCGGTTGGCATTTTTTTCAAGTCATATTACAAAATAGCCATGTAATGCCGTTTTATCGATTTGCTATGATATAGTTCGAGATCTTATGCTTAAATAAGCTCGGTATCGAACGAATGAATAAAAAGGCTGAAAGTTTAATGATTTGCAGCGTTTGTCGTCATGAAAAGGGGCAAGGGAAGTGAACTTTTTAGAGCTCAAAAGTCGCATGGGAAATTCACCTGTGTTGAGCCGCTTATTAGAGAATGGATTTGTATTTCAGCAAAAACTAAGCCTAGTGACGTGTTGTTTGTTGATTGCAGCTTCAGCATGGATTTTAGGACAGCTTGCGTGGTTTATTGAACCTGCCGAGCAAACCGTTGTGCCTTGGAAAGCAACAGCTTCATCGTCTTCCTCTCCTCAATCGACCCTCGATATTTCTTCCCTACAGCAGAGCAACATGTTTGGTGCCTATAACCCAACCACAGCTCCTGTTGTTAAACAGCAAGTTATCCAAGATGCACCTAAGACACGATTAAACCTAGTTTTGGTGGGCGCTGTCGCCAGCTCTAATCCAAAATTGAGCTTAGCGGTGATCGCGAATCGTGGCACGCAAGCAACTTACGGCATTAACGAAGAGATTGAAGGTACGCGAGCTAAGTTAAAAGCGGTATTAGTGGATCGCGTGATCATCGATAACTCAGGGCGAGATGAAACATTGATGCTTGAAGGGATTGAGTACAAGCGTTTAGCGGTATCAGCACCTGCGCCACCTCGTACCACTTCTTCTGTTCGTGGCAATAACCCCGCTTCCGAAGAAGAGAAGCTAGACGAAATTAAAGCGAAGATAATGCAAGATCCACAACAAATCTTCCAATATGTTCGACTGTCTCAGGTGAAGCGTGACGATAAAGTTATTGGTTATCGTGTGAGCCCTGGCAAAGATTCAGAACTTTTTAACTCTGTTGGGCTCCAAAACGGAGATATTGCTACTCAGTTAAATGGGCAAGACCTGACAGACCCCGCAGCGATGGGCAACATATTCCGTTCCATTTCCGATCTGACAGAGCTAAACCTCGTGGTCGAGAGAGATGGACAACAACATGAAGTGTTTATTGAATTTTAAAACTTTGCGTCTGAAGACAGACGAAAGTGTAGGAGAAATACGTGAAGCATTGGTTTAAGAAAAGTGCATGGTTACTGGCAGGAAGCTTAATCTGCACACCCGCAGCCATCGCTAGTGATTTTAGTGCCAGCTTTAAGGGCACTGACATTCAAGAGTTTATTAATATTGTTGGCCGCAACCTAGAGAAGACGATCATCGTTGACCCATCGGTGCGCGGTAAAATTGATGTACGTAGCTATGACGTACTCAATGAAGAGCAATATTACAGCTTCTTCCTAAACGTATTAGAAGTGTATGGCTACGCGGTCGTTGAAATGGACTCAGGCGTTCTTAAGATCATCAAAGCCAAAGATTCTAAAACCTCAGCAATTCCCGTTGTTGGTGATCGTGATTCGATCACAGGCGACAGTGTAGTCACGCGTGTTGTGACGGTTCGTAATGTCTCGGTTCGTGAACTTTCTCCTTTGCTTCGTCAATTGAACGATAATGCCGGTGCGGGTAACGTTGTGCACTACGATCCTGCCAATATCATCTTGATTACCGGTCGTGCGGCGGTAGTGAACCGTTTAGCAGAAATCATCAAGCGTGTTGACCAAGCGGGTGATAAAGAGATTGAAGTCGTTGAGCTAAAGAATGCATCGGCGGCAGAAATGGTTCGTATTGTTGATGCTCTGAGTAAAACCACCGATGCTAAAAACACACCTGCATTCCTACAGCCTAAATTGGTTGCCGATGAGCGTACTAATGCAATTCTTATTTCCGGTGACCCAAAGGTACGTAGCCGTTTAAGAAAGCTGATTGAACAGCTTGATGTAGAGATGGCGACCAAAGGTAACAACCAAGTTATCTACCTTAAATACGCAAAAGCGGAAGATCTTGTCGATGTGTTGAAAGGCGTATCGGACAACTTGCAGTCAGAGAAACAATCTTCAACTAAAGGCAGTTCATCGCAACGTAATCAAGTCATGATCTCAGCCCACAGTGATACCAACTCGTTGGTCATTACCGCACAACCAGACATCATGAACGCGCTGCAAGACGTTATCGCGCAGTTGGATATTCGTCGTGCCCAAGTGTTGATCGAAGCCTTAATTGTCGAGATGGCTGAAGGTGACGGCATTAACCTTGGCGTGCAGTGGGGCAACCTAGATACTGGTGCCGTGATTCAGTATGGTAACACTGGTGCATCGATTGGTGGCGTGATGGTTGGTTTGGAAGAAGCCAAAGACACTGAAACGACCACTGCCGTTTATGATGACAATGGTGACTTCCAACGTAATGAAACCACCACTGAATCGGGTGACTATTCTACCTTGGCATCTGCTCTTTCTGGCGTTAATGGCGCCGCAATGAGTGTTGTTATGGGTGATTGGACAGCGTTGATCAGCGCGGTTGCGACCGACTCAAACTCAAACATCCTATCTTCTCCAAGTATCACGGTTATGGACAATGGCGAGGCTTCATTCATTGTGGGTGAGGAAGTGCCTGTTCTAACCGGTTCTACCGCAGGTTCAAGCAACGACAACCCATTCCAAACGGTTGAACGTAAAGAAGTGGGTATCAAGCTTAAAGTGGTGCCACAAATCAACGAAGGTGACTCGGTTCAGCTGCAAATAGAACAAGAAGTCTCTAACGTATTGGGCGCCAATGGTGCAGTTGATGTTCGTTTTGCTAAGCGTCAACTGAACACGTCTGTGATTGTTCAAGACGGTCAAATGTTGGTGCTGGGTGGCTTGATTGATGAGCGTGCACTGGAAAGTGAGTCTAAGGTGCCGTTCTTGGGTGACATCCCAGTACTTGGACACCTGTTTAAATCAACCAGTACTCAGGTTGAGAAAAAGAACCTAATGGTTTTCATCAAGCCAACCATCATCCGTGATGGCATGACAGCCGACGGTATCACTCAGCGTAAGTACAACTTCATTCGTGCTGAGCAGTTATACAAGTCTGAACAAGGTTTGAAGCTGCTGGATGACGATAATATCCCGGTATTGCCTAAATTTGGTGCCGATATGAATCACCCGGCTGAAATCCAAGCCTTCATCGATCAAATGGAAACAGAATAATGTCTGAATTGGTAGGGGCGGCACGCACTTATCAGCGTTTACCGTTTAGCTTTGCGAATCGCTACAAGATGGTGTTGGAATATCAGCACCCTGAACGTGCGCCAGTGCTTTATTATGTTGAGCCACTGAAATCAGCTGCGATCATTGAAGTAAGCCGCGTTGTCAAAAATGGCTTTACTCCAGAAGCTATTACAGCAGAAGAGTTTGATAAAAAACTGACCGATGCTTATCAACGTGATTCGTCAGAAGCGCGGCAGTTAATGGAAGACATCGGTGCTGACAGTGATGATTTCTTCTCATTGGCAGAAGAACTGCCCCAAGATGAAGATCTACTCGAATCGGAAGACGATGCACCTATCATCAAATTAATCAATGCGATGTTGGGAGAGGCGATCAAAGAAGGCGCTTCGGATATACACATCGAAACTTTTGAAAAGTCACTCTGTATCCGTTTCCGAGTTGACGGTGTGTTGCGTGATGTTCTAGCGCCAAGCCGTAAACTGGCTCCGCTATTGGTTTCACGTGTAAAGGTTATGGCTAAACTGGATATTGCGGAAAAACGCGTGCCACAAGATGGCCGTATATCTCTGCGTATCGGTGGTCGTGCGGTAGATGTTCGTGTCTCAACCATGCCTTCTTCACATGGTGAGCGTGTGGTAATGCGTCTGTTGGACAAAAACGCGACTCGCTTAGACTTGCACAGCTTAGGCATGACCGCAGAAAACCACGAGAACTTCCGTAAGCTGATTCAGCGCCCACATGGCATAATCTTGGTGACCGGCCCTACGGGTTCGGGTAAATCAACAACCCTGTATGCTGGCCTGCAAGAGCTCAACAGCAATGAGCGAAATATCCTTACCGTTGAAGACCCAATCGAATTTGATATTGATGGTATTGGCCAAACCCAAGTGAACCCTAAGGTTGATATGACCTTTGCGCGCGGTTTACGTGCCATTCTTCGTCAAGATCCCGATGTGGTTATGATTGGTGAGATACGTGACTTAGAGACCGCTGAGATCGCTGTTCAGGCCTCTTTGACGGGTCACTTAGTTATGTCGACCCTTCACACCAATACAGCAATTGGTGCGATCACGCGTCTACGTGATATGGGCATTGAACCTTTCTTAATCTCTTCTTCGCTGCTGGGTGTTTTGGCTCAGCGTTTGGTTCGTACTTTGTGTAACGACTGCAAAGAGCCTTATGAAGCCGACAAAGAACAGAAAAAACTGTTTGGATTGAAGAAGAAAGAGAGCCTGACGCTTTACCATGCGAAAGGTTGTGAAGCGTGCGGCCATAAAGGTTATCGAGGCCGTACCGGTATTCATGAACTGTTGATGATTGATGATTCAGTCCAAGAGCTGATTCATAGCGAAGCAGGTGAACAGGCGATTGAAAAAGCTATTCGTAGCACGACACCAAGCATTAGAGATGACGGCTTAAGTAAAGTTCTGAAAGGGATAACGTCCCTAGAAGAAGTGATGCGCGTTACCAAGGAAGTCTAGTATGGCGGCATTTGAATACAAAGCGCTGGATGCTAAAGGTAAAAGTAAAAAGGGGTCTATTGAAGCGGATAACGCTCGCCAGGCTCGCCAGCGCTTAAAAGAGCAAGGCTTAATGCCGGTTGAGATGACTGAAGCCAAGGCAAAAAATGCCAAAGGCTCTCAACCTTCGACCAGTTTTAAGCGTGGTATCAGTACACCTGATCTTGCTTTGATTACGCGTCAAATATCAACGCTTGTTCAATCTGGTATGCCGTTGGAAGAATGTTTAAAAGCGGTCGCCGAGCAATCGGAAAAACCACGTATTCGAACTATGTTACTTGCCGTCCGCTCTAAAGTGACGGAAGGTTACTCGTTAGCCGATAGCTTGTCAGATTATCCACATATCTTTGATGAACTGTTCAGAGCCATGGTTGCGGCGGGCGAAAAATCAGGGCACTTAGATGCGGTATTGGAGCGATTAGCTGATTACGCGGAAAATCGTCAAAAGATGCGCTCTAAGTTACTGCAAGCGATGATCTACCCGATTGTGCTGGTGGTGTTTGCGGTGACGATTGTCTCTTTCCTATTAGCAACGGTAGTACCTAAGATCGTTGAACCCATTATTCAAATGGGCCAAGAACTTCCGCAATCGACACAATTTTTATTAGCATCGAGTGAATTTATCCAGGATTGGGGCATCCAATTACTGTTGTTAACTGTTGGTGTGATTGTTCTGATTAAGACGGCACTGAAAAAGCCGGGCGTTCGTATGAGTTGGGATCGAAAATTATTGAGTATCCCGCTGATTGGTAAAATAGCGAAAGGGATCAATACCTCTCGTTTTGCTCGAACACTCTCTATTTGTACCTCGAGTGCGATTCCTATTCTTGAAGGGATGAAGGTTGCGGTGGATGTGATGTCGAATCACCATGTGAAGCAACAAGTACTGCAGGCATCAGACAGTGTTAGAGAAGGGGCAAGCCTGCGTAAAGCGCTCGATCAAACCAAACTCTTCCCACCGATGATGCTGCATATGATTGCCAGTGGTGAGCAGAGTGGCCAGCTGGAACAGATGCTGACAAGAGCGGCGGATAACCAAGACCAAAGCTTTGAGTCGACCGTGAATATCGCGCTAGGTATTTTTACGCCAGCACTTATCGCTTTGATGGCAGGCTTAGTGCTGTTCATTGTGATGGCGACGCTGATGCCGATGCTTGAAATGAATAATTTGATGAGTGGTTAACCAACTGCTCATAAGACGTTAGTTTTTGGATGAGCGAGAACAAGGACACTATTACCTTCACTCGTTGTCTGTAATTTGGAGAAAACAATGAAAAATAAAATGAAGAAACAATCAGGCTTTACCCTACTAGAAGTGATGGTTGTTGTGGTTATCCTCGGCGTATTGGCGAGCTTTGTTGTACCTAACCTATTGGGTAACAAAGAGAAGGCTGATCAACAGAAAGCGATCACTGATATCGTGGCGCTAGAGAACGCGCTGGATATGTACAAACTGGATAACAGCGTTTACCCAACAACGGATCAAGGCCTTGATGCATTGGTTTCCAAGCCAAGCAGCCCAGAGCCTCGTAACTACCGTGACGGCGGTTACATCAAGCGTTTGCCAAACGACCCATGGGGTAACGAGTACCAATACCTAAGCCCTGGTGATAACGGCACTATCGATATCTTCACACTTGGTGCTGATGGCCAAGAAGGTGGTGAAGGGATTGCTGCAGATATCGGCAACTGGAACATGCAGGATTTCCAATAAGCTTCGGCTTGTTGTTTGATTCGTTCCTGTTGGTTGATAAGTTATTGAGCTTGAAACGTTATTGATGGTTGGACGTAAACAGATGGAGTCTACAAGGTGAAAACTAAGCAAACACAGCCAGGTTTCACCTTGATTGAGATTCTTTTGGTGTTGGTATTACTGTCAGTAACGGCGGTCGCAGTGATCGCGACCATACCTACCAATAGTAAAGACGTCGCCAAAAAATATGCCCACAGCTTTTATCAACGAATTCAGTTGCTTAATGAAGAGGCTATTTTGAGTGGCTTAGATTTTGGTGTTCGTGTTGATGAAAAGAAATCGACTTACGTTCTGATGACTTTGAAGTCTGATGGCTGGCAAGAAACTGAGTTCGAAAAAATCCCCTCTTTAACTGAATTACCAGAAGATCTCGCATTGTCACTGACCTTAGGTGGTGGCGCATGGGAAGACGATGATCGGTTATTCAATCCAGGAAGCCTGTTTGATGAAGATATGTTTGCTGATCTTGAAGAGGAAAAAAAGCCTAAGCCACCACAGATCTACATCTTATCGAGTGCTGAAATGACACCATTTGTGCTGTCGTTTTATCCAAATACAGGTGACACCATACAAGATGGTTGGCGCATTCGAGTGTTGGATAATGGCGTTATTCGATTGCTTGAGCCAGGAGAAGAAGATGAAGAGGAATAACGGCTCTCCTTATCGTTCTCGTGGTATGACTCTTGGTTCTCGAGGAATGACCCTGCTTGAAGTATTAGTTGCGCTCGCTATTTTCGCAACGGCAGCGATCAGTGTTATTCGTGCCGTCACTCAGCACATTAATACCCTTAGCTATCTAGAAGAAAAAACCTTCGCAGCTATGGTAGTAGACAATCAAATGGCTCTCGTCATGCTGCATCCTGACAAGCTTAAAAAAGCGCAGGGCACGCAAGAGTTAGCAGGAAGAGAGTGGTTCTGGAAAGTGACGCCAATTGATACTAGCGGTGATTTGTTAAAGGCGTTTGATGTAAGCGCGGCAACCAGTAAGAAGGCCTCTCCAGTGGTTACGGTGCGCAGCTATGTTGTCAAATAAGAGCATGTCGTTAAGTAGGGTCAAGCCATCAGCTAAGGCTTCATCTAAGTGTCTGTCACGCAAACAAAGACTATCCTCGAAAGGGAGAGGCTTTACCTTAATCGAAGTTTTGGTCTCGATCGCTATCTTTGCCACGTTAAGCATGGCGGCTTATCAAGTGGTAAACCAAGTTCAACGAAGTAATGAAATCTCAATTGAACGCAGTGCGCGCTTGAATCAATTACAGCGTAGCTTGGTCATTTTAGATAATGATTTTCGTCAGATGGCAGCGAGACAATTTCGCACCGATGGTGAAGAAGCATCATCTAAGCTGATCTTATTGAAAGAGTATTTACTGGATTCCGACAGTGTTGGCATCATGTTTACTCGTTTGGGTTGGCATAACCCGCAGCAGCAGTTCCCTCGAGGTGAGGTGACTAAAGTGGGTTACCGCATCAAAGAAGAAACGCTTGAGCGAGTATGGTGGCGCTACCCAGATACACCAGCAGGCCAGCAAGGCGTGATGACTCCCTTACTTGATGATGTCGAAAGCTTGGAGTTCGAGTTTTATGACGGCAGTCGTTGGGGGAAAGAGTGGCAAACTGATAAGTCTCTGCCTAAAGCGGTAAGACTCAAGCTAACATTGAAAGATTATGGTGAGATAGAACGTGTTTATCTTACGCCTAGTGGTACGTTAGACCAAGCTGATGACTCTTCAAGTAGTGAGGACAGCAATGGCTAATCGAATCAATCGTCCTGCTAAGAGACGTTCGGTCATAGGGCGTAAACAACGCGGTGTAGCATTGATCGTTATTTTGATGCTATTGGCGATCATGGCAACCATTGCAGGCAGTATGTCTGAGCGTCTGTTTACTCAATTCAAACGCGTTGGTAATCAGTTAAATTACCAACAAGCTTACTGGTATAGCATTGGTGTAGAAGCGCTTGTACAAGACGGTATTAGGCAAAGCTATAAAGACAGTGATACTGTGAATCTAAGCCAACCATGGGCGTTAGAGGAGCAGGTCTATCCATTAGATTATGGGCAAGTCAAAGGCCGTATCGTGGATGCGCAGGCTTGCTTTAATCTTAATGCGCTAGCGGGTGTTACGACAACTTCAAGTAACCAAACACCTTATTTAGTGACAGTTTGGCAAACCTTATTGGAAAACCAAGATATTGACCCTTATCAGGCTGAGGTTATCGCGAATTCAAGCTGGGAGTTTGTTGATGCTGATACCCGAACCACTTCTTCGTCTGGCGTAGAAGACAGCACCTATGAAGCGATGAAGCCATCGTATTTGGCGGCCAATGGTTTAATGGCCGATGAATCGGAGCTACGAGCGGTGTATCAGGTTACCGGTGATGTGATGAATAAAGTTCGCCCTTTGGTTTGCGCTTTACCAACCGACGACTTCCGATTGAATGTGAATACACTCACGGAAAATCAGGCGCCTTTATTGGAAGCGATGTTCGCGCCGGGCTTAAGTGAATCGGATGCTAAACAGCTGATAGATAAACGCCCATTTGATGGTTGGGATACGGTAGATGCATTTATGGCGGAGTCTGCCATTGTCGGTGTGAGTGCCGAAGTTAGCAAGAAAGCGAAAGCATATTTAACTGTAGATAGCGCCTATTTTGAGCTAGATGCAGAGGTATTAGTTGAGCAGTCACGTGTACGTATACGGTCGCTTTTCTATAGTAGTAATCGAGAAACAGTGACGGTAGTACGCCGTCGTTTTGGAGGAATCAGTGAGCGAGTTTCTGACCGTTCGACTGAGTAGCGAACCACAAAGCCCTGTGCAGTGGTTAGTTTGGTCGACAAGCCAACAAGAAGTGATAGCAAGTGGTGAATTGTCGAGCTGGGAACAGCTTGGTGAATTAACACCTTACGCTGAAAAGCGCAGTTGTATTGCTTTATTGCCGGGAAATGAGTGCTTAATTAAGCGTGTTGAGATCCCGAAAGGTGCTGCTCGCCAGTTCGACTCTATGCTGCCATTTTTGTTAGAAGACGAAGTGGCACAAGATATCGAAGACTTGCACTTAACCATTTTAGATAAAGATACCACTCATGCCACGGTATGTGGTGTTGAGCATGAATGGTTAAGACAAGCGCTAGGTAATTTTCGTGAAGCCAATATTATCTTTCGCAAGGTCTTGCCAGATACACTCGCTGTGCCTTTGGAAGAGCACGGCATTAGTGCATTGCAGATAGACCAACATTGGCTGTTACGCCAAGGTAACTCTCAACGCCAAGGTCACTATCAAGCGGTATCGATCAGCGAAGCATGGTTGCCGATGTTTTTGCAAAGTGACTGGGTTGCTGACGATGCAGAACAACCTACGACTATCTTCAGCTATACAGCGATGCCGAGTGACGATGTTCAACAGCAAAGTGGTGTGAATTGGCAAGCTAAGCCTGCTGAGTTGGTGATGTCTCTATTGAGCCAACAAGCGATCGCAAGCAGTGTGAATTTACTGACTGGCACCTTTAAAACTAAATCTTCATTCAGTAAATATTGGCGCGTATGGCAGAAAGTAGCGATTGCTGCTTGCTTGCTGGTGGCCGTGATTGTGACTCAACAAGTGTTAAAGGTTCAGCAATACGAAGCGCAAGCACAAGCTTACCGCATGGAGAGTGAACGTATCTTTAGAGCCGTACTACCAGGCAAGCAACGCATTCCGACCGTGAGTTACCTCAAGCGTCAAATGAACGATGAAGCTAAGAAATACGGTGGCTCGGGTGAGGGCGATTCCTTACTCGGCTGGTTAGCGCTGCTGCCAGAGACCTTAGGCAAAGTGACATCGATCGAAGTTGAAAGTATTCGTTACGACGGTAACCGCTCTGAGGTTCGACTGCAGGCGAAAAGTTCGAATTTTCAGCACTTTGAGACTGCCAGAGAGAAACTCGAACAGAAATTTTCCGTGGAACAAGGCCCACTAAATCGCAATGGTGATGCTGTCTTTGGCAGTTTTACTCTTAAACCCCGTCAATAACCAACGCAAGGAGAGCAGTGATGAGAAATATGATTGAACCACTCCAAGCGTGGTGGACTTCAATAAGTCAGAGGGAACAACGATTAGTCATTGGTTGTTCTATTTTATTGATACTGGGTATTGTCTATTGGGGATTAATACAACCACTTAGCCAACGAGCTGAGCTGGCGCAGAGCCGTATTCAAAGTGAGAAGCAATTGCTGGCTTGGGTTACGAATAAAGCCAATGAAGTGGTTGAATTAAGAGGCAGCGGCGGCATCAGTGCGAGCCAGCCTTTAAACCAGTCGGTACCCGCTTCTATGCGTCGTTTTAACATCGAGCTGATCCGTGTACAACCACGTGGCGAGATGCTGCAAGTGTGGGTAAAGCCGGTGCCATTTAATAAGTTCGTAGACTGGCTGACATACCTGAAAGAAAAGCAGGGTGTTGAGGTTGAATTTATGGATATTGATCGCTCTGATAGCCCTGGGGTTATTGATGTCAACCGACTACAGTTTAAACGAGGTTAGTGTGAAACGCGGTATATCGTTAAAATACAGCCTGCTATTCAGCGGCATCTTTATCGTTTTTTTCTCAGTAAGTTTGTTGCTGCACTTACCGGCTTCTTTTGCTCTCAAACATGCACCTGTGGTACGCGGTTTAAGTATCGAAGGTGTTGAAGGTACCGTTTGGCAAGGCAGTGCTAACAATATCGTGTGGCAGCGTGTTAATTACGGCTCAGTACAGTGGGACTTCCAGTTTTCTAAACTCCTACAGGCTAAAGCTGAGCTCGCGGTTCGTTTTGGTCGTAATAGCGCTATGAACTTATCAGGCAAAGGACGTGTCGGGTACAGCATGAGCGGCGCGTATGCCGAAAACTTAGTGGCTTCAATGCCTGCTATGAACGTGATGAAATACGCACCAGTGATCCCAGTCCCGGTTGCTATTGGCGGACAAGTTGAACTGACGATTAAGCATGCGGTTCATGCTCAACCTTGGTGCCAATCGGGCGAAGGCACGCTTGCTTGGTCTGGCGCTGCCGTTGATTCCCCTGTGGGTGCGCTAGATCTCGGCCCTGTGATTGCTGACATCAGCTGTGAAGACAGTACAATTGCAGCCAAAGGCGTTCAGAAGAGCACTCAAGTAGAGAGTGAGTTCTCGGCGAGTCTAACACCTAACCAGCGCTACACATCTGCAACGTGGTTTAAACCGGGGGCTGAATTCCCGCCAACGATGCAAAATCAGCTTAAATGGTTGGGGAATCCAGATAACCAAGGTAAGTATCAATTTACCTACCAAGGTCGATTTTAAAAGTGAACGAGTAAAAGAAAGGGCGATAGAATTAAATTCTATCGCCCTTTTGTTTATGGATTAGTTGTTACTTTGAGTCATCCACATATTGATAAGCAATCACAATATCAGCGCCTTGTGTTGGAATGGCAGCCCCTGTAAACACGATAGATTCAGACAGTGGGTAATATTGCCAACCGTTCGAAGAGTTACGGTTTACTTTCGTGCCGTTAACGGTGACTAGAATCGATGATGAAAGAATATGTTGTGCTTCAGCTTTAGAAAGCTTATAACCTGCACTTGAAGCCCCTGCATTTTTGGCCATCACCTCAACAAACGCCTTGTACTCAGAAGTGACATTGATGTTTAGAGTTTTACCTAAAGTTGTTGTCGCGAGGTCATCATATTGACTGCGAGCGGCATCCGACGGATTGACAATAGAGTAAACTCGATAGCCGTTATCAAGGAACAAATTGTTGTTAGGGTCAAATTCTGAAGTATTGTACTGTTTGTAGTGACTTGGTTCATCACTCATGATGACGACTGAGAGTGAAGCGCCAGCTCTTGGGTATCCTGCAAGTTCAACCGTACCTCCTTTTTGGAGTGCAAGTTCTGAATTATAGATCCCACGTTCATTACTACTTCCCCATGTACCAGGTTTAAAGTCTTTTGCAATCTGTTCTAAGTCATTAGTAAAGCCATTCCCGCGAAGTTTATCTGAATCTGTGGTAATGGTACCAACCATGAAGTCCACACCCGCGTTTTGAATGGTGTCTGTAAAGGCTACAGTCAAATCACTGATCGCTTGCTGCTCATCGCCCATGCTGCCTGAATTATCAATAACAAACAGGAAGTCTGCCTTAGAGGTCGTTTGATCAAGCGCGGTAAACGTATCATTTTGTAGTTGCAGTGTTGCATCTTTAGATGCCTGAATACTTTCTGAAGTCGTTGAGACAATCAGATCTGAGTAATTCAAAACCTTGTCGTTCTGCACTAATGTACTGGTAATAACTGCACTGTCTGCAACCTTGTTGTAACTAGTTGTAATATCAAGTTGGTACTCAGTTTGTATTACTTCAGAAGCCGCAGGAACCAGGGCACTAGCTGTCCCCCCAACTTTATTCACGGCTACTTGATTTATTAGAGTATTCAGAATGTCCGTGAGTTTTAACCCAGTTTGTAATGTGATCTTGTAGGTTGCATTAACATCACCATTTTCCAAAGTGGTTAGAGAGGTTTGTACTACTTGGGCACTATTTAGTTTAGATGCAAAAGCACTAACCCCAGTAACAAGGATTTCTTGAGCTGTTGTTTGTCCCGTTAATGCCCCTCTCTCTGCAACAAACCCTGCAAGTTCAGTGTTATCTGGTGTTGGAAGTGAGCTTTTTGTCGAAGCGGCCGCAATAGTAGTCACAGGCTCAGCGTAGATAATAGTACCTGTTACATCACCAGTAAGAGCACTGGTTGTATAACCTTCAGGTAAGAACACTTGTTGGCTGTCGAGAACGACAGACTGTGTTGGCGCAGGAGCTTCCGCGACGGTGATGATGATCTCTTTGGTTTGTAGTACGATTTGACCTTGATCGTTGGTCGTTTCAATGCTGAGTTGATACTTCTCTTGGCCGACAGCAGCTCCCGCCTGAACAGTGATTTGGAGTGGGTCGGATGTGGTTAATTCATCCCCATTTCCGTTATACCAAGTGACTTTATCACTCGATTGAAGGTTACTGATGGTTGCGGTTAGCGTTGTTTGTGCGCTTGCAGCAACGATGGCCGGATTAGCTGTAATTGAGTTGATTACGGCACTTGGCGCGAAATCAGCCCCTATACTACACAATACTTCTGACGACTTAACTTCGCTGCTATCAAGAATACTATTATTGTTAGTATCTACCCCAAGAGTAACAAGTTGCCCTCCTACATCACATCTGGTGTCCGTTTTAGCTATTAAAGCAACCGACACTAGAGCTTGATTGAAGATATCGCTACCTTCTTGCTGGGTATTATTTGTCCCATCGTGACAAATAGTTTTGTTGGAAACATGTTCACTATCTTCTAGTACGTCATTTTCGTTATCATCGTAACCAGCAATAACTTTCAAGCCACCATTAGTACATTCCGAATCTCCAACAGGTAGAGTTAACGTAGAAATTAATGCATCTTTCTGTACAGCCCCTCCACTTGATGAACTATCTGAGGAGCTACCATCACCGCCGCACCCAGCAAGGAGTATAGATGCAACCGAAGTTGCGATTAATGTTTTTCTAGACCACTGTTTGTTCATGTTGATTACCATTTCCTTTAGTAACTTTATTATGTATAGATTTGCTGAATGGTATTTTTATGAAACTGAGGGCGCTTGTAAACAATAATTTTTAACTTAGTTCAAAAAATAAGAACTCGTTAATCTTTTGATTATTAATGATAATTTCATCAATTTGTTTTTTTTTGAACTTAGACTAACTTAATATTTGGTTTATTAAGCGGAGGAGGTGTTAGATATAAAAAAACCGTAAACAAAGTTTACGGTATAGTGTGATTTATTTGGAAAGGCAGTCGGTTGGGAATTACTAGTTCTTATTTTTCAGTATCTCAGCCCAAGGTAAGTCTGCATCACCAAGTACAATGAAGTTCGGGTTCTCAAGCGTATCTCTTTCGTTATAAGAAAGCGGCTCTAATTGAGTGCTTAGGATTCGGCCTCCCGCTTCTTCAACAATACATTGCGTTGCTGCGGTATCCCACTCGCCGGTTGGGCCTATTCTTAGGTAACAGTCCACAGCGCCTTCCGCCACTAAACATGCCTTAAGTGCAGCGGAACCTAGTGGAACCAAGTCATAGTTCCAAGCTGAGCTCATACGGCTAGTGATGCGGTTGATGTCTTGACGACGACTGATCGCCATCGCGATCGATTGGTTTGGTAGCTCGTGATGATGCGTTTTGATTTTCACGCTGTCGTTGAGGTCTGGAATTTTCCAAGCGCCTTTACCGCTATAAGCGTAATAGCTCACCCCTGAAACTGGCGCATACACCACGCCCATTACTGGCTTGTTGTGCTCAATTAAGGCGATGATTGTTGCAAAGTCGCCACTTCGAGCGATGAATTCTTGCGTGCCATCGAGTGGGTCAACCAACCAGTAGCGATCCCATTGAGAACGCTGCTCTAGGCTGATGTCGGCGGCTTCTTCAGATAAAACGGGAATATCAGGTGTGAGTTCAGTGAGTTTTTTCGAGATCAGCTTATGTGCGGCGAGATCGGCACTGGTGACAGGTGTGTCATCGCTTTTGGTGAACTCTTCGTAATCTTTTTTCTCATAGATCTCTAAGATGAGTTGCCCTGCAGAGCGAGCAATCTCAATGACAGAGGGAAGGAGATGAGATAAATCTTTTGTTATTGGCATAAATATTCTCTTACTCTTCGAGCGAGCCTGTTTGTTCTAATTGTTTAAGACTCGAAGGGTTAATAGTAGGGCGGTAATACTGCGAGCCTCACAGAAGTCGAGATGTGTTAATAGCTCTTCAGCTTGAGCAAGTGGCCAGCGAACAATATCCAGCGGCTCAGGCTCATCACCTTCTAATTTCTCTGGATAGAGCTCTTCTGCGATGAATAGTGTCATTTTGCTAGAGAAGTAAGAGGGCGCGAGAATCACTTCTTTTAGCGGGGTAAGCTTGTTGGCACCAAAGCCTATCTCTTCTTTTAATTCGCGAACGGCGGCTTCATTAGGCTGCTCTCCTGGGTCAATGAGACCTTTTGGAAAGCCTAATTCATAACGCTCAGTACCCGCGGCGTATTCACGCACTAATAGAATATCGCCTTGCTCAGTAATCGGAACCATCATTACTGCATTGCGACCACTAGGCTTCATGCGTTCGTAAGTGCGCTCTTCACCGTTTGAAAAGCGTAAATCGAGAGACTCGATAGAGAATAGTTTTGATTGAGCGACAGTTTGCTGAGCCAAAATCTCTGGCTTGGTCCTTTTTGTCATTGCGCTCGCTCCTTAACTCATTGAGGTTCTTTCTTGTAAAGTCATTCTAATATAGGGGAAATGACGTTGAGTTCCTAGATCCGAGTTTTCATATCCTAGATTTATTAGATCAGGAACCGATTGTGATCACTTGAATACCTTACTGCAAATGGTAACGCCGCCGTCATTATTGTGATTGCACGGGATATATACGGATAGAGGGTGTTTTTGCCGTTTTTAAAACAAAAAAGGTTGATGCTTGCGCATCAACCTTTTAATCATTGAATCATACTAATTGAGTGATTAGTAGTAAGAGTGCTCACCGCGATCGTGCTCAGTGGCATCGCGAACTGCAGTCAGTTCACCTTCGAATTGTTGAAGAAGTTCTTTCTCGATGCCTTCTTTTAGCGTTACATCAACCATAGAACAACCGTTACAGCCACCGCCGAATGCAACGATAGCAGCGCCATCTTCAGTGATTTCTACCAAGCTTACGTGACCACCGTGGCCTGCAAGTTGCGGGTTAACTTGTGTTTGAATTGCGTATTCAACGCGTTCTACAAGTGGTGCATCATCAGAAACTTTACGCATCTTAGCGTTTGGTGCTTTCAGTGTGAGCTGAGATCCCATTTTATCGGTCACGAAGTCGATTTCAGCTTCGTCTAGAAATGGCAGGCTTAGCTCATCAACGTATGCAGAGAATGCGTCGAAAGAAAGCTTTGTATCCGATGCTTCGATAGCATCTGTTGGGCAGTAAGAAACACCACACTCAGCGTTTTGTGTGCCTGGATTTACCACGAACACACGAATGTTTGTACCTTCAGGCTGCTGTGACAGCAGATTGGCAAAGTGAGTTTGAGCTGTTTCTGTAATAGTAATATTTGACACGACGAATACCTGAGTAGATTTGTAGGTTATTAGCGCCATTCTACTCCTGTCAGATTTGTAATTCAGCCCTTTTTTGTTGGATTGCTGTACAAGTAGCGATCCACAGCTTTTATCCAGAGGGCTCAGGAGTGCGGCAGATGCAGTAAATATCAATCCTTTTCACGCCCACTTCAAGTAGTAATTGGCATAATTGATACACTGTACTGCCTGTGGTTACAACATCATCAATTATCGCGACGTGAGAGTCATCGTTCGTTGAAAAATTCGTATTGCGCAGCGTGAAAGCGTCTTCCAGGTTGTTCTGCCTTGCTGATTTGGTTAACCCTTGCTGCGAAGCGGTTGATCGAGTTCGACGAAATAAAACCGCACTTTTAACATTCAGCTCCTGAGCTGTGTAATGTGCCAATAACTGGCTTTGGTTAAAACCTCGATGAAGGTATCGAGTCCAATGTAAGGGAACACCGGTAATCAAAGGCGCTGGGTGCTGAATATGTGGCGCTAACAATTTTGATAGATCGCGAGCGAACCAGAACTTATCGGCGTATTTCATTTGTTGGATATAACGCGCCGTTGGAAAGGTGTAGTCACCTACACAATAGAGATGATGCCAAGGTGGAGGCTGAGACAAGCATTGACCACACTGCTCGACTGTGAGCAGTGTTTTTAACCCACATCGTTGGCAGCGTGGCTGTTGGCAAAAGAGATCGAGGCAAGACTGACACCATCGAGGATGAGTATCATTGGGGAGTTTGTCTAGCTTGCATAGGTGGCACTGAGATGTGACCAGGCGTGGTGTGTTTTTTTGTAGCCAATCAGATAACATAGCTCGTGATGCTTTTGGGTTAGGGTGTTCCTTTTGCTCACCATACTGAAAAGCGCGGATTATAGCTGATGGAAAAAGTAGGGAATATTGAGAATGAGTGACGCGTTGTATTGGCATGTTTCAGGGCAAGGTCCTGATTTGGTTCTGGTTCACGGCTGGGGAATGAACGGTGCGGTATGGCAACAAACGGTCACTGCGTTAGAGTCTGATTTCCGAGTTCATGTTGTCGATCTGCCGGGTTATGGACACAGCTCTCACTGCCACGCTCAAGATCTTGAAGAGATAGCTCTGCAACTGTTGGCCGATGCCCCTAAGCAAGCTATTTGGGTCGGTTGGTCACTCGGTGGCTTGGTCGCGACGCATATGGCTCTGCATCATTCAGATTATGTAAGCAAATTAGTGACGGTCGCCAGTTCTCCCAAATTCGCCGCTGCAAAAGAACCTGTTTTGTGGCGAGGTATTCAACCCAATGTATTAACGGCTTTCACTGAACAGTTAGTGGAAGACTTTCAGACCACCATCGAACGCTTTATGGCATTGCAAGCCATGGGCAGCCCTTCAGCAAGGCAAGATGTAAAACAGCTCAAGCAAGCAGTGCTTTCACGTCCGTTGCCGAATCCAGATTCTTTATTGGCGGGCCTAAAGATGCTGTCGGACGTCGACCTGCGTGAACAGCTCCCTGAGATTTCAGTGCCTATGCTGCGTTTATACGGTCGATTAGATGGATTGGTGCCAGTGAAAGTGGTCAAAGATCTGAGAAATGCGCTACCCGATACCGAGCAATACATCTTCACACAGTCGTCCCATGCGCCGTTTATGACAGAAGCCGATGCCTTTTGCAGTGAACTGGTCAGCTTCGCGCAAAAATAATCGCTAAATTTATCGCTGGCTTGGTCGATATATAACCTAATACCAATCACAGTAAGTAAGTGTTCAAAAATAGCGTAGGAAAAAGGCTTGAGAACAAGGCTGCTTTTTTTTGACAAGTAGTTTTGATAAGTAGTTATTCTACAATCAAAAGTTCTAATGCCGTTATCGAGCATTTTAACAAGCTAGGATGAGCAGTTATTTACTACGATTGGTATAACACCAAGGCATTGCATGATACTCAGACCTCACTCTCTCCAGAGTGGATTGCGATAAGTTGGGCTATGCCTGTTGTGCTGACTCACAGTACAACAGCGTTGTAGCAATAACGATGGGCGATTCTTGAGGAGAGTTCGCGATGATTGTGTCACCTGCAACTGCAGTGAGTGTGCCACTGATCGCTCCATCCGTTAATGTGCAAACAGAGCAAGTTGCGCGTGATAATAGAGTTCGAGAACCCGTAGCTCCTGCCGTAGCATTGGCGAAAACCAATGCAGAGCGAAAGGTAAAATCGGACGATAAGCGAAGGCAGCAGTCGGCTTGGGATCCTTCAGACCATCCTGGTTATGAAATGGAGAACGAGTCAGAGGCCAATTCGATTAGCCAAGAAGAGCCACAAGATCCTTTTGAGAGGTTATTCAGCTTATTGGCACTGAGAACATACAGTGCTGATCAAGGAAAGGGCTATACCATGCGTTTTCGCCTGCCAAAGCATGTTTTAGATGCGGCGATTCAAGAGGGACAGATGGAGAAACGACGTAAGGTCATAAAATATCATTATGGTCATGCTGTTGCGCCTCATGCTCCATCAGAGATGCTGGTCGTGTTGTAAGTCGAAAACTTATGACCCTGCCAAACTTCGATGTCTTTTTTGAACACATAATAAAAACCTGCATACCCTAAGGGATGCAGGTTTTTTGTTTTAGGCGAATCAGCTTTTCAGATGAGCTAACGGATTACTTTTTCGCTTTTGCAAAAGCAGCAGCGAACGCACCACCCATCGCAGCGTTTTGTTGCGGCTCTTCGCGACGGCGTTGTCCGCCTTGTGAATTTTGGTTCGGGCGGTTTTGCGTGCGAGGCGCGCTTGAGCGCTGTGCACGGTTGTCTTGTCCAGGCTCATCTTTCATGCGCATGCTTAGCGCAATACGTTTACGTTGAACATCAACTTCCATTACCTTCACTTTCACGATGTCACCGGCTTTTACCACTTCACGCGGATCAGAAACAAAACGATCGGTCAGTGCTGAAATGTGCACCAAGCCGTCTTGGTGTACGCCAATATCCACGAACGCACCAAAGTTTGCCACGTTTGAAACCACACCTTCTAAGATCATGCCAGGTTCTAAGTCAGATATGCTATTCACGCCATCAGCGAAGGTCGCAGTCTTGAACTCAGGACGAGGATCTCGACCCGGTTTATCCAGCTCTTTAATAATGTCGGTTACTGTGGGTACACCAAAGCTTTCGTTGGTGTAATCAATCGCATGTAAACCTCGTAAGAAATCTGTATTGCCGACCAGAGATTTGATGTCTTTGTGGTTTTTCTCGGCGATGGCTTTCACCAATGGGTAAGCTTCTGGGTGAACCGAAGATGCGTCTAGTGGATTCTTACCATCCATAATACGTAGGAAGCCAGCACACTGTTCAAAGGCTTTTGGCCCTAAACGAGCAACTTTCTTCAGCGTAGTACGCGCTTCAAAGCGACCATTTTCATCGCGGTAATCTACGATGTTCTGAGCGATGGTGTTAGAAAGACCAGCAACACGAGTTAGAAGCGCAGCAGAAGCGGTATTCACATCAACACCAACCGCGTTTACACAGTCTTCGACAATCGCATCTAGGCGCTTAGCGAGCATAGTTTGGCTAACATCATGTTGGTATTGGCCCACACCGATCGATTTAGGGTCAATCTTCACCAGCTCTGCCAGTGGATCTTGCAGACGACGCGCAATAGATACCGCACCACGAATCGATACATCCATGTTCGGGAATTCTTTTGCCGCTAGCTCAGAAGCAGAGTAAACCGATGCGCCGGCTTCGCTGACAATGATTTTTTGTGCTGTTAGGTTGCTACGCTTAATTACATCAGCAACAAAGCTGTCGGTTTCGCGTGAAGCCGTACCGTTACCAATCGCAATTAAATCAACATTGTATTTACGAACCATTTGCTCAACAACGTGCGCAGATTTGTCGTATTGTTTTTGAGGCGGGTGAGGGTAAATGGTTTCTGTCGCCAGAACTTTACCGGTTGAATCTACCACCGCGATTTTCGAACCGGTACGTAAACCCGGATCCAAGCCCAAGGTTGCACGAGGTCCAGCCGGCGCTGCCATCAGCAGGTCTTTAAGGTTAGTTGCGAACACTTCAATCGCTTCGATCTCTGCACGCTCTTTCATCGCACCCATCAATTCGGTTTCCATGTGCATAGAAACCTTGATGCGCCATGCCCAGCTAATCACTTGCTTACGCCATGCATCTGCAGGTGCGCTGCTTAGAGTAATGCCATAGTGATCAGAGATGATGTTCTCGCAGTAAGAACCACGTACACCTTCTTCTTGCTCTGGGTCTGCATTCATTGCCAGCGTTAGGAAGCCTTCATTTCGACCTCGCAACATAGCAAGCGCACGGTGAGAAGGCACTTTGTTGAGTGTTTCGTTGTGTTCGAAATAGTCTTTGAATTTCTCGCCTTCATGTTCTTTCCCCGTAACGACACGAGCCACTAGCTCAGCATTGCGGTTTAGGTGTTGGCGAATTTTCTCAAGCAGGTTTGCATCTTCAGCAATGCGTTCCATGATGATCGCACGTGCACCATCGAGTGCGGCTTTAGTATCGGCGATGCCTTTATCGCTGCTGATGAAGTTAGCGGCTTCAGTTTCAGGATCGTGCTGTGGTTCATTCCATAGCGTATCGGCTAGGGGTTCTAGGCCCGCTTCAATCGCGATCTGACCTTTGGTACGACGCTTTGGTTTGTATGGCAGGTATAGATCTTCTAGGCGCGTCTTACTGTCGGCTTGAGTGATATCCCGCTCTAACTCTGGCGTGAGCTTACCTTGATCTTGAATCGACTTAAGAATCGTTTGGCGACGATCGTCGAGCTCGCGAAGGTATGAAAGGCGGCTATCAAGGTTACGTAGTTGGGTATCGTCTAAGCCACCCGTGACTTCTTTACGGTAGCGGGCAATAAAGGGAACGGTGTTACCGTCGTCAATTAGGTTTACTGCGGCGGTGACTTGCTCTGAACGAACATTCAGTTCTTCAGCAATCAGTCGACAGATAGCTTGGCTCATCCGATGAATCTCTTATTTAATATCATGACAAATACATGGGGGTTAGCGTACGCTTTTTCTAGCTTTGGCTGTGTAATTATCCTGTCAGAAGCCGAATTTCCGTTTGTGATACCCGCTTTGTGCGAGATCTCTTACACGTGGTGTGCGACTAAGTCACTTTAAACCGATGAAATCGTCTTAAAATAAATCTAAGTTACTGATTTTATTTGTTTGTGTGTTTGTGGGCGTATTTCTCACCTGAAATGTTTTTTGGGACTATCTAGGAAACTCGCTCAATTACCGTAATATTTAACTTGTCGACAAGGAGTTGGCAGGAACAGGAAAAAGCCTAATGGACTAGGTATCTTCAGGATGAAGATTTGATTACTTAGGATGAGTGGTCAGCAAGGAAGTGATAATCTCTGGATGAGATTCGCCAGTCAGGATGACAGGCTAGAATGGACACCGCTAGGATGGCGATGAACAAAAAGGAAATTGGTTAAAGGATTTAGCCACTATCAAGGAAAGATGCAGGGAGCACCTTATCTCGAAGAGATAAACAGTAGCCGGATTGCTGCGATAGAGACTTAACCCCGCTAGGCGAAAGCCTTGCGGGGTTTTCTTTTATCTGGAATTTGGTTTTTGCCAGTTTCGGGCTGTTATGGCCAGTTAACTGCGCTTGTCTAGTCAGTTCTAAGCGTTATCTGTGTAGTGAATTGAATTGATAAACCATTCTTTTATGCCTTCCGGGGTCTTCACCTCGAACTCATCGTCGACTTCCTTTTTAAGCAGAGCTCTAGCCATAGGTGAGTCGATAGAGATATAGCCTTTAGCATCGCCGTAGATCTCTTCAGGGCCGACAATACGAAACTTCTTAATTTCCCCATCATCATTCTCAATTTCCACCCAAGCACCGAAAAATACCTTACCTTCTTGTTGCGGCGAGTAATCAACGATAGTTACATCAGGTAAGAACTTGCGTAGGAAACGCACTCGGCGATCAATTTGACGAAGCAAACGCTTATTGAAGGTGTAATCTGCGTTTTCTGAACGATCTCCAAGGCTTGCAGCCCAAGTGACTATCTTAGTAATTTCAGGACGTTTCTCGTGCCATAAGTGGTCATGTTCTGCTTTGAGCTTGTTATAACCTTCTCGGGTGATAAGTTTGGTTTTCATAAATCTGACTTAATGAAATGATGATCTAAGATAGAATATATAGAAAGGCAACATACGTTAACAATTATTTAGGCGACTTTTTCCTCAATAATGTTACATTTTTAATGTCTTATACAATTTACCAAGAATGCTTAACCTCAGGTTTAAGCTTTAATAGGTGGAACCATTACATGCAAGAAAACTACAAAATTTTAGTGGTCGATGACGATGCTCGTTTACGTGCACTGTTAGAACGCTATCTGTCAGAGCAAGGCTTTCAAGTGCGTAGCGTGGCAAACAGTGAGCAGATGGACCGCCTGTTAACCCGTGAAAATTTTCACTTGATGGTATTGGATTTAATGTTGCCGGGCGAAGATGGTCTTTCGATCTGTCGTCGTCTAAGAAACGCAAACAACTCGCTACCTATCCTTATGCTGACAGCAAAGGGGGATGAAGTGGATCGCATTGTGGGCTTGGAA
This sequence comes from Vibrio cyclitrophicus, assembly GCF_024347435.1. Classification (NCBI taxonomy): domain Bacteria; kingdom Pseudomonadati; phylum Pseudomonadota; class Gammaproteobacteria; order Vibrionales; family Vibrionaceae; genus Vibrio; species Vibrio cyclitrophicus. The sequence goes on along the minus strand of NZ_AP025480.1, from coordinate 3,256,615 downwards.
GTGGGTGCGGATGATTACCTGCCAAAACCATTTAACCCACGTGAACTGCTTGCTCGTATCAAAGCGGTAATGCGTCGCCAAGTGATTGAAGCGCCGGGCGCACCAAGCACAGAAGAATCTGTGGTTGAGTTTGGTGAATTCCGCTTAAATCTAGGTACGCGTGAGATGTTCCGCGGTGAAGATCCGATGCCTCTTACCTCAGGTGAATTTGCGGTTCTTAAGTCACTAGTGACTAACGCGCGTGAGCCAATGTCTCGCGATAAGTTGATGAACATGGCGCGCGGCCGTGAGTATTCAGCGATGGAACGTTCTATCGATGTTCAGATTTCTCGTTTGCGTCGTCTAGTGGAAGAAGATCCAAGTAAACCTCGTTATATCCAAACGGTGTGGGGCTTGGGTTACGTATTCGTTCCAGATGGCAAAGTAGTCTAAGCCGGTTTTGTAAGCTCTATATCAGCTTCATCGGTTCTGTGAATCAGAATTCTATATTTACGGGTCATCTCATTAATATGTGATGGCCCGTTTTGTATTCAGCACAAGGGTTTAGGGTTATAGTCATAGCCATATAAAACATTTTATCACCCCTCACTTTAGGTCTCCTATGCGCATACGTAGCTCCTTTACTCAGTCGATAGTGCTCTTCTTAACCTTGTTGGTTGCTAGCCAAATCTTTTCTTATTACGCAGTGTTCAACTACGCATTAATGCCGAGTTTGCAGCAGTTTAATAAGATCTTGGCTCATGAGTTAAACCTTGTGTTGGACCAAGGCACTGACATGGATATCGAAATTGATGCGCCACTACGTCAGCGTGTACTTGAGCAATTAGGGGTAACTGTTCACGCGAAAAACAGTGAAGCGGCGGGTGAGTATTACCACGCCGTTGCGATTGACTTGATGAGCGAGGAGATGACCAAAGAGCTGGGTTCTGAAACCGAAGTGCGGCTGATCTTGGGGAAAGAGAGTTATGTACTGTGGATGGACATTGCGCAGTTACCCAACTCTTTAATTCGTATTCCGTTATCAGAGCTGCAAGAAGAGGATTTTGCACCACTGTTTCGTAACAGTCTGATCATGGCGCTGTTGATTGTCGCAGGTGGTTGGCTATTTATCCGATTGCAAAACCGTCCGTTGATTGCGCTGGAGAAAGCCGCGCAAGGTGTCGGGCGAGGTGATATTCCACCACCCCTGCCAGTACAAGGTGCGCAAGAGATTCGTTCAGTAACCCGAGCCTTTAATCAGATGTCGAAAGGTATCCAAGAACTCGAAGAAGACCGCGCTTTGTTGATGGCAGGTATCAGTCATGATTTACGTACTCCGTTAACGCGTATTCGTTTAGCGACTGAGATGATGTCACCAGAAGACAGTTACTTAGCGGAAGGCATCATCAGTGATACCGAAGAGTGTAACGAGATCATCAGTCAGTTTATGGATTATTTAAAACCCGTTGATCGAGATTCATTTCAAGCGGTGTTTGTTGACGATATTGCTCGTGAGGTTTCTAGCTCTGAAGGTGGATACGAAGTACAGATTGAAACGGATATTCCTGAATCAATGAAGCCCGCGCTTGGTAACCCAATTGCGATGAAGCGTGCGGTGAGTAACTTGGTAGTCAATGCGCTGCGTTATGGTAATGGTTGGGTCAAGGTATCGACCGGCATGACAGCGGATAACAAACTTGCTTGGGTAACGGTGGAAGATAATGGACCAGGTATCCCACAGGACCAGATCGGGAAGTTGTTTGAACCGTTCACGCGTGGCGATACTGCCCGAGGCAGTGAAGGGACCGGTTTAGGCTTGGCTATTGTGAAACGTATTGTCAGCCAACACCAAGGTGCGGTAGTCGTGAATAATCGTAGTGAAGGTGGCTTAAAAGCGCAGATCAGTTTCCCTGTTAAGCCGTAAGTTCAGTTTAATGGTTTGGCGAGTCGGTTGGGTTTCGGCTTAGAGATCCCTGACTCGGTCACTTTTCCCTCTCGGGGATGACGAATTGCTAACCATGGACTTTGATGGTGAAAGTTTACTTTGATCGTCATTCTCTATCGTGAGGAACGAGCGAATAGGGAATCTCGCTTTTGCTTGATGAGAGTAAGGCACAGTAAAAAGGCTTCCTAGAAGGGAAGCCTTTTTGTCTTTTTATGCAGTCTCAGCGTTAGCTAAGCCTTGGAGTAAACATCGCGCTCGCCTAGCCAGCGGTTGATGATCGCCTTGGCGTTATCTGGGTAGTTATCGTGAATATGACGCGCAATACGCTGCACTTCAGGGATCAAACGTTGGTCTCGTACCAAGTCAGCAATCTTAAAGTCTGCCAAGCCCGTCTGCTTAGTGCCAAGCAGCTCACCGGGCCCTCGAATTTCTAAATCTCGCTGTGCAATGACAAAGCCATCGTTACTTTCACGTAGCACACCTAAGCGTTTCTGAGCGGTTTTAGACAGTGGTGAGTGATACAGCAATACACAATGGCTTGCGACCGAACCACGGCCGACACGGCCTCTTAGTTGGTGCAGTTGTGCTAGGCCAAGACGCTCTGGGTTCTCGATGATCATTAAGCTTGAATTAGGCACATCCACACCGACTTCAATCACGGTAGTCGCGACCAACAAATGCAGTTTGTTCTCTTTGAATTCCTGCATTACTGCTTGCTTCTCGGCTGGCTTCATTCGGCCGTGCACGAGACCAATTTTGACGTCAGGCAGTTTGCGTTGCAGCTCTTCAGCAGTATCAGCCGCAGCTTGAGCTTCTAATACTTCGGACTCATCAATCAGCGTACATACCCAATAGGCTTGTTTGCCTTCATTAAGACACGCATTTTTCACACGTTCGACAATGTCATCCCGCTTGGTATCAGGAATCGCCACGGTTTGAATTGGTGTTCGACCCGGTGGCAACTCATCAATAATTGAGGTTTCGAGGTCGGCATAGGCCGTCATCGCTAACGTTCGTGGAATCGGTGTTGCCGTCATGACTAATTGGTGTGGGTAATAACCTTGCTTTGCACCTTTCTCACGCAGCTCTAATCGCTGGTGGACGCCAAATCGGTGCTGCTCATCGATGATCACTAAACCAAGGTTTTTGAACTCGACATGTTCTTGGAACAAAGCATGAGTACCGACCACCATTTGTGCTTCACCACTGGCAATACGAACGAGCTCGGTTTCGCGAGCCTTGCCTTTGAGTTTACCTGCTAGCCACCCAACTTGAATGCCCATCGCCTCAAACCAGTTGGCAAAGTTAATCGCGTGCTGTTCTGCGAGTAGTTCAGTTGGTGCCATCAGTGCCACTTGCTGACCGTGTTCGAGTGCGCGAACAGCCGCGAGTGCAGCCACTAAGGTTTTACCAGAGCCCACATCACCTTGCACTAAACGCATCATAGGGTGCGGCTTTTCAAGGTCAGCTTCGATCTCTTTGGTTACTCGTGCTTGTGCGTTGGTTGGCGAGAATGGCAGCTGAGCTAACAGTTTATCTTTGAGGGTGTTCACCGGAGGAAAAGGCATTGCCTTGTCTTGCTGCCCTTTGCTACGAACAGACAACATCGACAGGTTTTGAGCCAGTAACTCTTCCATAATCAGGCGTAGCTGCGCAGGGTGTTTACCTTCATCAAACAACTCTAGGTCAATGCCTGGAGGTGGCCTGTGAATGGTATGCAGTGCTTGCGCGAGGGTAATTTGGTGATCGTATAAACCTGATGGTAGCAGCTCATTCACCGCGGCTTTGTCGATCAGTTCTAATGCTTGGTCGGTGAGGTTACGCAGCGTGACTTGTCTTAGCCCCTCCGTGGTTGGATACACTGGAGTCAGATTGGCTTCAACATCTGGCTGTTGCCTAGGCGCAAAGAATTTGTAGTCGGGATGGACAATCTCCAGCCCCATGTTACCGCGCTTGATCTCACCGTAGGCATGCACTTGTTTGCCTTCAGCAAAGTTGTTCTTCATACCTGCGGTGAAGTTGAAAAAGCGTAGGGTAATAGTGCCGTTACCATCGCTGATCTTTACCGCCAACATCTTACGTTTACCGAAAATGGTATCGACATGCATGACCTTGCCTTGCACTGCAGCCCATAAGCCCGCGTGCAGTTTTACGATGGGGTAGATACGTGTTCTATCTTCATAGCGCAAAGGGAGGTGAAAAAGCAGATCTTGTACGTTGTTAAGCCCAACCTTTTCCAGTTTCTCTGCGACTTTAGCGCCGACTCCAGATAAAGAGTTGAGAGGGATAGCAGATAAAAGCTGTGACATAACAAGGCTCATAAACGTAAGAGAGATGATCTATTCAAGCATTTTACTGGATTTTTGTACAGGCAGGAATGGGAGGGAGCGCGGTAAATACTAGGATTACGGTTATAAAAATCCCCTTAAGCGATAAAGCATTAAGGGGATTTAAATTCTTGGCAAAACTATTATCAAGTTTAAACGTTAGTTCTTACGACGTCTTACTTTCAGCGCGTGTGGCATCACACGTAGCTTTTTCATAATACTTGCAAGATGAACACGATCTTTGGTGGTCAGCAAGATAGTCACTGTGTACAGGCGTCCATCACGTTCTTCAGTTGAAATACCGTGAATGTTCGAGCCTGTTTTCGAGATAACGTTAGTTAACTCAGCCAGTGCACCTTGGTGATTCTGCAGATCAACCTGAAGTTCAGCAGTGAACTCTTGGTCGTAATCGTCAGACCATTCAACCGCCATGTATTTGTCTGGTTCTTTCTGGTAACCACGAACGTTTGGACACGTTTCACGGTGAACCACAAGGCCACGACCTGGCGATACATGGGCAATGATGTGATCATCTGGAATTGGGTGACAACAGTTAGCGAACGTCAGTAGTAGACCTTCAGCACCACGGATAGCCAATTTCTTCCTTGGTGTGTCGCTGTTGTTTTCCACTTCAGTCAGTTCGTCAGCATCACCCAGTAGACGACGAGCAATAACAATACTCATCAGCTCACCAAGACCAATCGATGCCAGTAAGTCTTCAACATTGTCTAGGCGAAGATCAGACAATACGTGGTCGATATTCTCTTGGCCGATATCGCCAATAGAGTGTTCGCCAAGTGCATGATTCAGTAGACGACGGCCTAGCGTGATCGACTCTTCACGACGCATCGTTTTCAGAACCTGACGGATCTTAGTACGTGCACGCGATGTCACCACGTAGTTGAGCCATGCTGCATTCGGGCGTGCGCCCGGAGCACTGATGATCTCAATGGTTTGGCCATTCTTCAGCGATTTGCTCAGTGGGTAAGGGTTCATGTCTACACGAGCACCTACACACATGTTGCCGACATCGGTATGTACCGCGTAAGCAAAATCGACCGCTGTTGCGCCCGCAGGAAGTTCGACAATGCGACCTTTCGGCGTGAACACAAAGATCTCATCTGGGAACAGATCAGACTTAACGTTTTCAATGAATTCGAATGAGTTACCTGCGCTTTGTTGCAGCTCAAGTAAGCTCTGCATCCAACGTTGTGCTTTAACCTGTGCGGTCGTGCCGTTGCTACTACGTGCCCCATTGCCTTTGTAAGACCAGTGCGCTGCGACACCTTTGTCTGCCATTTGATCCATATCTTCAGTACGAATCTGAACCTCAACGGGCACCCCGTGAGGGCCGATCATTGACGTGTGCAGAGATTGGTAGCCGTTGGCTTTTGGTACCGCAATGTAATCTTTCATGCGGCCAGGACGAGGCTTGTACAGGCTGTGAGCCTGGCCAAGTACGCGATAACAAGTATCTGGGGTATCAACCACCACGCGGAAAGCGTAGATGTCCATAATGGTGTGGAAGCGTTGTTCTTTGGTTTTCATCTTGTTATAGATGGAGAACAGGTTCTTTTCACGACCAAGTACGCGAGCAGGCAAACCGACTTCTTCAAGACGGCCTTCGATTTCGCTATGGATACGTTGGATCATTTCCTTACGGTTACCACGCGCAGCTTTCACTACGTTTTTAAGTACGCGATAACGGTTAGGGTAGAGGGCTTCAAAGCCCAACTCTTCTAGTTCGGTCTTGATGTTATGAATACCAAGACGGTGAGCCAGTGGAGAGTAGATCTCTAGGGTTTCACGAGCAATACGACGCTTTTTGTCAGGACGAAGTGCCCCAAGCGTACGCATGTTGTGAGTACGGTCAGCTAATTTGATCAAGATAACGCGGATGTCTTGCACCATGGCGAGAACCATCTTGCGGAAGTTCTCTGCTTGCGCTTCTTTGCGATCACGAAATTTAAGCTTATCCAGCTTAGATACACCATCTACCAATTCAGCAACAGTATTGCCAAATTTAGCCTCAAGGTCTTCTTTAGTGACATCACAGTCTTCGATGACGTCATGAAGTAAGGCTGCTTGCAGGGTTTCGATATCCAGACGCATTTCTGCCAGGATTCTTGAAACCGCTACAGGGTGGATTATGTATGGTTCACCGCTTGAGCGGGTTTGCCCTTCATGGGCGTCTCTCGCTACCACATAAGATTGACGCAGAGCCTCAATTTGAGGCTCTGTTAGGTATTCTTGGGCAACGTCTTTGAGGCTATCGAATAGATACAAATTAAAGGCCCGGAAGGTTAATTAGTTCGAATGGCGCTATTAGCGACTGTGAGCTAACGAGTGTGAGCGATGCTGCTTACTGCTGCAAGTTCAGCCGCTTCTTGCTCTTGTTGCTCTTGACGCTCACGAGCATCTAGTACGTCTTTAGTGATAAGACCTTCTTCGATTTCACGAAGAGCGATAACCGTTGGCTTATCGTTTTCTTCAGGCACTAGTGAATCTTTACCGCCAGTTTGCATTTGACGTGCGCGGCGAGCCGCAATAAGAACTAGGTCGAAACGGTTGCCAACTTTTTCAACAGCGTCTTGAACAGTTACGCGTGCCATGAGGACTCCAAATAGTAATTAACTAATAAATTTTTTATGACGAGAAAGTATACAAGTTTAACTAGATAGTTTCTAGTTCACCGTATACTTATCTCAATGGAAAATCCAGTTATACCAATCACAGTAAATAAGTGCTCAGAGATAGCGTCGGAAAAAAGTTTGAGAACAAGGAAGAATTTTTCGATAAGTAGTGACCCTACAATCAAAAATTCTAACGACGTTATCAGGCTTTTTCACAAGCTAGAATGACCAGTTGTTTACTACGATTGGTATCAGAGATTATTCCGCCAGTAGTGCTGTAAGCATGCCGCTGTATTTTGCTGCTTGCTTATCTTCTTTTAAGCGCTCCGCACGAATGATTGCTCTGAAGTCCATTAGGGCTGCATCAAAGTCATCATTCACGATCACATAATCGTATTCTGCATAGTGAGAAATCTCTGATTTTGCTTCGCTCATGCGTTTCGCAATAACTTCGTCGCTATCTTGACCGCGAACATTTAAACGACGCTCTAGCTCACCATTTGATGGTGGAAGAATGAAGACACTCTTCGCTTGAGGCATTTGTTCTCGGATCTGACGAGCACCTTGCCAGTCGATATCTAGGAATACATCGATACCGCGGTCTAGGTTTTCTTCAATCCAAACGCGTGACGTACCGTAGTAGTTGCCGAATACTTCAGCATACTCTAGGAACTCACCTTTACTAATAAGGTCTTCAAAATGATGTTTTTCTACAAAGTGGTAGTGAACACCATTTTCTTCACCAGGGCGCATACCGCGAGTGGTGTGTGAAACAGATACCTTCATTGCGTAGGTTGGATTGGTTTCTAGCATTGCTGAGATCAAGCTCGACTTACCTGCGCCACTAGGTGCAGATACGATGTAAAGAGTACCTTTGCCCATCTGTATATTTCCACTGTTGGTTGGATAGAGTGAAGGCGATAAACCGACACTATAAAAGATAGCACTGACCTTAATTGTTATACCGATGGCTGCATCTATAAAGGGATAACGAGTGAAACTAATAGAGACAACTGGTGAAAATTAGGTCAGAAAAATGGAGGCGAAGAGTAGCATATTTAGATGATTGAGAACAACTGACTTGATCGTTATTTATTAGCGAATGATCTTATCAAGGATCTTTGTATAAATGTAATGACTCATCATGTTCACTTTTTTATGTGATCTGGGCAAAATTTGTTGAAGTTTTAATCCCAACCCTTACAATCCGCGCAAACGATTAAATGCTGTATATGTCTAGGGTTAACAGACCCTACTTGACTAGATGTTTCTACTACCAAGCCTACCTTGGTGACTACAGTTTTTAGTGTAGAGACCTCTCTATTCTCACAGCATTTGAATCTCAAATTCTTAATTTATTGCAAAGGTTTTGTTGTGAGTACCGATTCCACCCTGAAAGCCCAGAACACCTCTGGCTCGCTTGATTCGATGTTTAAAATCACTGAAAGAAAAACCACGATTGGCACAGAGCTGTACGCGGGTTTTATTACTTTCTTAGCGATGAGCTACATTCTGGCGGTTAACCCAGCGATTTTGGGGGATATCCCAGGTATGGACAAAGAGGCAGTATTTACAGCAACCGCTCTGTCTGCCGCTATCGCAACGCTTATTATGGGCATTTGGGGCAACTACCCAGTCATGCTTGCACCAGGCATGAGCATGAACGGCTTCTTCAAAGGCTTATTATTAAGTGGCTCTGTTGCGGTGCTTTGGAATGAAGCGCTGTTTGGCATCTTCCTATCGGGTATCCTTTACCTCGCGTTCTCATTGACCAATATCCGTAAATCGATGATTGAGTCGATTCCTGAAGATTTGAAGTTGGCGATTACCGTGTCTCTCGGACTGTTCATTGCTTTCTTAGGCCTCAAGAATGCGGGCATCATTGTTTCTAACCCGTTCGTCTTGGTTGGCTTAGGTGACATTTCCGATCCGAAAGTGATCATCGCTTATGTGAGCATCTTCATTGCATTAGGCTGTATGGTTCGTGATATTAAGTTAGCAACCTTTATCTCGTTCGTTTCTGCTATTGCACTGACCATTCTTGCTGATGTCTTCATGGGCACTTCAAATGCACCAATCCCAGAACAGTTCATTGCTATGCCACCAAGCATGGCAGGTAGCTTCGGTGCTATTTTTGATTTCTCTGCTTTTACGCCAGAGAAAATGTTTGACCTCTTGTTCATCGTCCTTATTTTCCTGATTGTCGATTTCTTTGATGGCTTGAGCACAATTGTTGGTGTGGGCCGCGATGCAGGTATCATTGACAAAGACGGCAAGGTACCAAACGCAAAATCAGCGTTAGTCGCCGATGCGGGCGGTACAGTGATTGGTTCAATTCTAGGTACCACATCGATTACGGCTTTCTCTGAATCGGGTATTGCTTCTTCTCAAGGTGCAAAAACGGGCTTGGCAGCAGTCATGGTGGCGGGTCTGTTCTTAATCTCGCTTTTCCTATACCCACTTTTCTCTATCTTCTCGGCGGCAATGGTTGCGCCTGCGATGGTTGTAGTGGGCATCTACATGGTGGGTCGTCTTGGTCAGATTAACTGGGAAAAGAAAGAGTCACGTATTGCAGCTTTCTTCACTATCATGTTCACCGTACTAAGCTTCTCTCCTGCTAATGGTATGGCGATGGGTTTCATCAGCTACGCATTCACCATGGTTGTGGCAGGTAAGCGTAAAGAAGTACACCCGCTTATCTACGGACTGTGTGTGGTGTTCTTAACTTACCTAATCCTGCTATAAGCTTAATAGCGAAGTAACGTTTGTTAAGCAATAGTCGTTAAATAACAAACCAATAGATGGCTCTGCAGTGAAAGTGGGGCCATTTTTGTATCTGTTATCTCTTAGAATGCGCGACTTATATTGATGCATGCTATTGTAGAGGTTGGATTAATTATTTTTGAAGAGTGACTATGTCTTCTCACTTACCTAAGTCTTTTAGTAAGCCTTTCCTTAAGGTTTTCCACATTCTTGAAGCCGTTCTATTAGTGGCGATCACACTGGCGACACTGTTTGCCATGATGGAAGAGTTCATGCACGTCTTTGCTGAACGTCGAGTACAACTGACCGACATTCTGCTGATGTTTATCTACTTAGAAGTGCTAGCCATGGTTCAGCAGTTCGTGATGAACGGTAAGATCCCAGTGCGATACCCTATCTATATCGCGATGATGGCGATAGCACGTTACATTACCTTGGGTATGAAAGAGTTGGATGCGGTACTGATTGTTTGGTTATCTTTAGCGGCATTTATCTTAGCTGCAGCAACTCTGTTGATTCGAGTTGGTCACCATTACTGGCCATATGTCGATCTCAGAACTAAGCAGCCAGACGAGTAAATTTTTTGAGATCAAAATCTTACAAATCAAGCCCGGCGACCTAGCTGGGCTTGAAATAAAGCCAACCGAACAAAAAAACATCAATTATTTTCAAATAAAGCTTTACAACCGGGCCTAGATCACCAAGAATGGCCTCGCTCTGTTTTCAGAGTTATTAAATGAAACATCCAGTTGTAAAGTAAAACCCTTAGTATTGCTTCATTGTTATTCTCAGTGTTTCCCTTGGCTTCATAGATACATTAAATAATTCAAGCTTTCAGCGCATCGCACTTTTGGCGATTAATTTTTTATTTTTATATAAGGGACACATCATGTCTAACAAAACAAACGGCGTAGTAAAATGGTTTAACGAAGAGAAAGGTTTCGGTTTCCTAACTCAAGACAACGGCGGCGCTGACGTATTCGTTCACTTCCGTGCTATCGCATCTGAAGGTTTCAAGACTCTTAAAGAAGGCCAACAAGTGTCTTTCGAAGTAGAGCAAGGCCAAAAAGGTCTTCAAGCTGCAAACGTTGTAGCTCTATAAGATTTTAAGTCGGCGCAAGTTGCAATAGCAACTTGCGCCACTTTCTCCCTTAAATCTTTCCCCTTGTAATACCCCCCTCAAAATATTCTAAAATCCTTTGTTACATCCGCTTCTCTGTTTTATTTATAGCTGTATCTATCTCTATCTCTTGCTCCAAACAAATCTCCTGCGTAATAATCTGCTCACTTAGTCATCCTGATTGGCATTATTTTATCCATAAAAAAAGCCCCTAAAATTAGGAGCTTATCTTGATTTAATTAACACTGTTAGTTAATCAACACTGATTCAGCTAATGGCTATTCACAGCGTATTACTGACAAACTGTTATTCAATGTTCTGGATCTGAATGTGGATTTCAATATTTAAGTTGTTGTATTTAAAGTTTATTTGTTGTTTTTTTTGGTGGTTTTATTGATTTAACCACCCAATGCACTACCCAATAAGAATTTTACTTCCAATGATTTGACGCTTACTTATACCTCTGAAGCCACTCGAACGAGAGCCGCGCCATTATGGTCAAAATACTCAGTAGCTGTTCCTTTATAAAGGTTTGTGTATAGCAACCTTCTTAGCATATCTGGATCTTGCTGAAAAACCGTCATCCAAACGCTCCAAAAACCACTATCCTCTGCGTGTTCGATGATTTGCTCACGCATTTCTTCACTATCGCACGATTGTAGACGATCTCGTGCTCTAAGAGCTTTGTCCCATACAACTCTTCTTTTATTCCAACGGCGATCACTTGCTTCATGATCTAGGGATGGACGTTTTTTGAGCCCTACTAGTTCTATGAGAGCATCAATTTTTTCTCTGGTTGGAGAATTGATTGAGCCAGCTACTTCGACAATACCACCTTCTTTATAAGTCAGAGCTTTAAAAGTATTGTGAGTATCTGGCCAAACAAAATCAGCAAGAACGATATTTGCGTTGCCTTTATGTGAATTGCAATTTGTACATGCTAATAAGAAATTATCCCAATCAAGTAGTCTTTCTTGAATAATAGCACCGGAACCTTTTGGTTTTTTTGGCAAAACATGCTCAACAGCTAGATTGGTGTCTAACTGCATTTCACAATATGAGCAGTACTCACCAATCCGCTTGATCAAGTCACCTCTAGCTTTTTGGTATGTGCTGTATATCTTATCGACGCCATCTTTCTGGGGGACCGCTCCGCGGTTTACTGGTCTCATTTATTTTTATTCGACTTACCTAAGCCTTTAGCGAGCCGCTCCATTTCTAAAAATGCATAGTATGCGATGTCTCCACTTTCACTAAAAGGAGCGCTTAACTCATCTAATTCTGCTTTAAGTAATTCTTTTTCTTCTGGTGTTGCAGAATCGCTGCGCTCTAGAACTTGATAGTACTTCTTAGCTACTTCATACATTCTTTCTAAACGTGCACTTCTTGAAGGTATACCTACCCCCATTACATCTTCAACGATATCTTCGATACTACGCTCACTGTAGGTATTTTTTGGTGAGGGCTTAGCTATGCTTACTACTTCATCATTGTTACTGTCTAGCTCAAAATCTACAGGTAAGCACTCACCATTATTTAAGTCGATAACTTCCCCTCTTTTTAGGGACTGAATTATAAATGGAGAATGGGTGGACACTATAAATTGAATACTTGGAAATGCACTTCTTAGAGAAGTGATAATCTCTCGTTGCCACTTTGGATGTAGGTGCAGATCTATTTCGTCTATAAGGACAATTCCTGGGCTTGATTTAGCAGCGTCAGAACCCAAATGAGGATTTAGCCTTGCTGCTCGATGAGCTATATCTGCTACGATAGCTAACAGGTTTCGATAGCCGTCACTTAGGTTGTCAAAGCTATATAGTCGCCCGTCTTTAAACTCAACCATCAATTGCTGAAGTTCTATATCAAAATAAAAGCTATCACAGTCAGGTATACATGTCTTTACAGCAGATCTAACTGATTCTAATACATTGAATTTTTTACTTTTCTGGATGCTGGCTTGTTCTAATCGGCTGAACCATTTATAAAAAAGTCGATGATTGGATGCAGGATCTAAGCAATCACGATAACCTACCGTTCTAGAGTCTGGTTTTGATATTTTTATGTCCTGCTTTTTATGCCATAGCCTTCCTGTCCCATAGTAGGATAGTACTGGAAGGACTATTGAGTCACCATTTTCAACTTTTACACGAGCATCTCGTCCTGCTTTGGAGATCTTCTTCGCATTGATTCTGGTTGTTTTTCCACCTTCAGACGTTAGTGATCTTGACCAAGTAAATGGTTTACTTAGAGAATTATCTTTTGAAGTAGCTTCAGATAATGAACCAACACATGACACCTCAATACCATCAGCCCATTGTGGCTCTAAGCTAATGATTTCTCCTGATTTGATTTGTGCAATTCTAACTTCGTCTTTTCTAATGTGCCTTGCTGCTTGTGGGACTTTGAAGTCGAGTAAGTAGCTACCCATCATGATGGAAAGTGCATTGAGGATGGCGGACTTACCTGTAGCGTTATCACCAATAAGTACAGTCACATTCGTTTGAGTGTTGAAGCAAAATCGTGCATCAACAAATTTTCTATAATTTTTAAGGCGTAGTTCATGAATTTTCATACGATCACTCGTTGTCGACTTACAGTGCCATTCTTATATGGCAATTTTACTGCTTTTTTGCTGATTTCCCAACCACATACGACTAATTCTTAATGTCTATCTCTAACTTGAACTAAAAACACAGCATTTCTAAGATGACTTTTTTTACCTTTTCTTCATCGGCTAATGCCTTTATAACATCGTTTGACCAATCAAAATCTAAGTATGTTGCTTCTCTTCCGAGTAGAAGCTCAATTGTTTTTTCTTGCAGTGTGTAACTGTACTCTCCAAGTAGTTCAGATATTTCGTACTCATCCATAGCAAAAATCAAACCATCTTCATACCGACAATGCTTCACCGTAAGATGCAACCGCTTAAGCATGGCTGTTTCATAATCCACAGCGTTAAACGAGCTCTTATCCCACAAGAGATCTGCTAGTAGTGTAACTAAGCAAGATAGTTCATCGTAACCAAGATCACTATCAGATGTGCTAAAACCGTGTATTTCAGCAAGTGCTTTTAAGTCATTCAGAGTTTCTTGATGAAGATGAACTCTCTTCGTCTTTAGTCCAGATTGTTTGCGAATACGGTCTGCTTTCTTCCTACGCTCGTTAGCTGCTTTTTTCTGTTCTTCTTTCTTTTCTTCTTCTGTTTTTTCAGTATCCATTTTCTTCATTTTGTGAGGCTCACAAAAGTTATACACAACCACACTATGCCGTGAGACTCACAAAAATTCAATGAATAATTTCATACTTGTGAGTCTCACGATGAAGTGGTGGTTTTAATTGATTGATAGATATATGCTTTTTGACTGTGAGTCTCACGAGTTTTGGTGTTTGAGAGTGTTCTTTGTGAGTCTCACAAGGTTTGAGTTATGTTCGAATAGGGTATTTTTGAAAACTGTAAATCGAGTTGTGACATAAAAAATAAGGAGAATGTCATGACAGATTTAGGTTTGATTCGACGTGAAATGATTTTGGATCAGCTACGCATCTCTAACTCAACATTGTACTTGTGGATCTCTCAAGGGAAGTTTCCAGAACACACGAAGAAGTGTGGTCGTATAGTTTTTTGGCGAATCTCGGATGTTCAAAAATGGATTGATTCGTGTGATTCATCGGGAAAATGAGAGGATAGTAGAAAATGGAACTTCATGATTTTTTATACGATCTGAAGCTTGAAAATTGGGAATGGATATACGATGAACACCAAGCTTACGAGGAAGACATTTTTAGGATCGACACATTGAGATCTAGGGCAAATGATCTATTTCAAGTTCGTGGAAGAAGGTACACGAATGCGGATATGCATAACCTAGCGGATATGCTTGAAAACTGTATCGACGGAGAAGAATGTAGAAGCCCAGCTTGCAAACGCTGTACACGTCAGCATCAAATTGAGCATGTGACATCGATATTAGAAGCCATGTTAACTGAGCTAAATATGGGAACTAGTATACGCTACTGTGCTTTACATTTGGTTCAGTACTCTAGAAACATCGAGGCATACGAGTTTCTCAATTATGACGTTCAAGCAGATAAAGACCGTTTACGTAAATTGCTTTCTAGCAGCGGTATTGATGGTCCGGTATTAGGATCTTTAGAGATGGATTTTCATAAGTCACCGCAAAAATGGCTGAGTCACTACCATCTTTTGACCAAGCTAACAGGAAATGAACAAGCCTTAGGACGTCTTTCTGACAAAATAAAACGTCTTCACCCCGAGCATATTAAGAGTGGAGTTACTGCTCGTCCTTTCATGGTTCAAAAGATAGGTAATCCAGTAAAACAACTAAGTTACTTATGCAAATTAGGTTTTAACGAAGTTCGAGACTATAAAACGAATGGTTTTAGACGTTGTACTAAGAAGTACAGATTAGATACTTTACTATTTTGTGACTACTTATGTTGGATGAATGAACTAGGTAGAAGAAAATTCTTGTTTCAATATCGTGCAAGAGAATGGAAGAAGATAAAACGCTCCGAGTTTTGATTTCATCATTATCTCATAGAACCAAATATGGTTATGTTTTAAGTATTTAGACCTAACTTCTACGAAAGTAGCTTAACAACACTGCATTTTATTTAGCTTTAACCTAGAGTTTTAGGCGAAGAGGCAACGAGCTGGATTAGCTTTGACACTGTTAATCTAGCTTTCTAAGCACTAATTGCTAAACAAAATGCATATGCAGCCGATAGGTTAATTGTTCAGTTATTTCGTAGTTAATGAGGCTCATCTAGTTATGCTAAGCGTTAATACAAACATAGTTGCAATGAAGGGTTCACAAGGTTTACACCGAGTGATGAATAGTCACTCTGTTTCGATGGAGCGCTTGTCGTCAGGTATGAAGATTAATAACGCGAAAGACGATGCTGCTGGTCTTCAGATCTCTAATAGATTGCATGCACAGAGCCGTGGAATGGATGTTGCTATTCGAAATGCAAACGATGGTATGTCTATGCTACAGACTGCTGAAGGTGCGATGAATGAATATACCGAGAACCTAACTCGTATGCGTGATCTTACACTCAGATATGCCAATGGTTCTTTAGCAACAGAAGACCGCACTGCTATTAGTCAGGAATATAGCGCATTAAAGGATGAGTTAAACCGTATAATTCAAACAACTAGCTATGCGGGACAAAAGCTACTCAATGGAGAAAATTCTGAGCGCATGTTTCAAGTTGGAGCTAATGCAGGAGAGGCTATCAGGTTAACCATACCCGATTTTGAAAAATTTCAAGAGGAAGAAAATCAGGTAGCCTCCAAGATAACTAGGTTTAGAGCTGTTAAACCAAGCTCGTTAGAAAATTGGCGTGCTTTTACTGATTTTACTATCAATTTTGAAGTATTTGAAGGTAACTATACTCTTGATGGGAATGAACCTATATCAATAGAGTTACCCAAGGGCTCCTCTCTGAATGATATTGTGGATGAAATAAACGATCAACATGGTGACAAAATGAGAGCGTTTATTGATGAGGAAGATTTGTTCTTTGATAATGGCAGACTTGCTTCTAAAGGACCGAGGTTAAGCTATTACGCACTAGCTGATAATTCAAGAGTGCTGTGGCGGGGTATAGATGCACCTGCATATTTCGGTGGCCCATTTAGAGGAGAAGGAGGAGAGTACGCTGCTGACATCGAAGAAGAATCTTTCTTTGTTGTACCTGACCTATATGAAGCTTCAAGTACTGACACTGTCCTTGATAAACTTGATGCGGTATTACACCTAGTCGACTCGGAAAGAGCTAAGTTAGGAACAGTCCAAAATCGATTATCTCATGCCATAAATAACTTGTCCCAATCATCAGAGAATGTAGTAGCCAGCAAAAGCCAAATTCGAGATACGGATTTTGCAAAAGAAACCACCAATCTAACTAAACAGTCAATTCTCAAAGAAGTTGGGACGTCTTTGCTTGCTCAAGCTAAAGATTATCCTCGCAATGCGGTCAGCCTTTTGAGTTGAATTTACTTGATGTATGAATCGAGTAACTTGGATAGCTTATCCAAAGCACGTTTCCGCTCTTCTAAGAAGTCATGCTTATCATAAGTATCAATCTGCTTTCCCAGCTTATGATTCAAGCATCGTTCTGCAATATGTGGAGCAACACCACATTGAGAAAGCAGAGTTCGGAAAGTCCTTCTTAGATCATGTACGGTGAAAAGCTCCATTTCCCCCATTTTATTTGGTGGCTGCACTTTTCGTCCGGGCTCTCGTCCAAATAGCTTTGATATTGCTCTATTTAAGGTGTCTTTTCCCATGTGAGGGAGTTTGCTAGATCTTCTTGCTGGAAACACGTACTCAGATCCACAAGCTCTAATATGTAGCTCTTTCAGCCATGTCATTACTTGTTCAGTAAGTGGTATGGTTATTCCTCTTCCTTTCTTTGCTCTTTCATCAGGTAAGTGCCACAGTGCATTGTCTAGGTCAAACTCAGACCATCTAGCTTCTGTTAGCTCTGATTTTCGTACTCCGAGAGAAAGTAGCATAGCGCAAGCTAAATAGTTATCCCGCCCAAAGCTTGTTGCGTTTGCTTGGAAAATTTCAAAGGTTATTTGAATCTCATCAAGAGTAAGTTTGCGCTCTCTACTTGCTTCAACACCTCCTGCGTCATTCACAGAAAATGCCGATGCTGGATTTTTATCACTTAAACCTAGCTTAACGCCATGATTAAACAATTGTTTGCAATACATGAGCGTGTCATTGGCAACGGTAGGACGTCCACTATTTGCAACATTTCTTATGATTGTTCGGATATCAAGAGGGGTTACGGAAGTGATTTTTTTTCCGCCAATAATCGGTTTTATATCTCGTTGGTAGATCCTTTGAGGGATATTGGGATGCTTCAATCTGCTAGCTA
The DNA here is from genome assembly GCF_024347435.1 of Vibrio cyclitrophicus. Classification (NCBI taxonomy): domain Bacteria; kingdom Pseudomonadati; phylum Pseudomonadota; class Gammaproteobacteria; order Vibrionales; family Vibrionaceae; genus Vibrio; species Vibrio cyclitrophicus. Next base: position 3,238,930 of record NZ_AP025480.1, on the reverse strand, counting down.
GATCTGCATACCAATCTTCATATAGATGATTGACCAGCTTAATAGTTATGGCTTGATGCTGTTTGCGCTCTGCTAACGGATCCTCTTCATTACTGATTTTCTTCTTCAACTCTAATGCCTTGTATCGAGCATCAGCCAGAGAGAGGTGCTGAACCTTATCTATAGTCATCTCACGGCGCTTACCCATAATTGTATATCTGAGCATCCAATAAGCTTGACCAGATTTAGGAATCATCAGGTACAAGCCATCACCGTCACTATGACGACCAACTTTATTGTTGCTAACCAGAGACTTAATTTGGTTTACCTTTAGCTTTCCCATACCGCTATCCTGAGCAAAAAGAAGATATGCCAATAATAGCTTCCATAGTGGTGGGTAGTAAAGTGATGAAACTGTTGTTTAGGAAAGAGTTTTGATGAAGCTCTACCCATATCACTCCCCCAATAAAATGGGTAGTAATAGGATTTATTAGGACATGTTAGGAAAGATTTTGCCCATAAATATTTGCTTTTATTGGTATTTATGGGCTTATCAAGATCTGATAGGATTTTACTCAATATTCTGGATCTGCTCACGCATCTGTTCGATAAGAACCTTAAGCTCTACGCCCGATGCTGTGATGTCTGTGCTGATCGACTTAGACGCTAGCGTGTTTGATTCACGGTTGAACTCTTGCATCATGAAGTCAAGCTTACGGCCACAAGCGCCACCTTTCTTCAATACTGCATTGGCTTCTTTCACGTGAGAGTCTAGGCGGTCTAGCTCTTCTGCGACGTCTGACTTCTGTGCTAGCAGGATAAGCTCTTGTTCAACGCGAGAACCTTCAAGCTCAACTTTAGCTTCTTCAAATTTGTTAAGTAGACGCTCACGTTGCCATTCTAGGATCTCAGGCATGCGTGCACGAACTTTCACTACTTCTTCAGTGATCGCATCCAAGCGCTGAACGATGAGCGCCTTCATGTTTTCACCTTCACGAGCACGAGCATCAATGAACTCTGCAATCGCATCGTTGAATGCTTCTAGCAGGTCTTTGTTGATGGCATCCATATCTTGCTCTGGCGTTTCCATCACGCCAGGCCAGTTCATGACTTGGAATGGGTTCAAACGGCTGTTTTCACCTGTCATGGTCATAACTTGGTTAGCTGCATTAATGACTTGCTGAGCCAAACCTTCGTTGATACTTAGCTCACCTTTTGCCGCTGGGTTTGCCTCAAAGCGTAGGTTACATTCAACCTTACCGCGCGCTAGACGCTTACGGAAACGCTCACGTAAGATTGGTTCTAAACCACGGAACTGTTCAGGCATACGGAAGTAAGTTTCTAGGTAGCGTTGGTTTACACTACGGATTTCCCATACTGCTGTACCCCAATCGCCTTTTACTTCTTTACGCGCGTACGCGGTCATACTATAAATCATCGAATTTTCCTGTCTTTTATCATTCTGAAAATAACGCGCACGAATAGTATCACGATATGGTGTACTCCCGAAGCCTGTCGCTTTTCACTATCGATAGCCTTTGCGATAACTCCCCCTTTCATGGAGATTAGCTTTTAATGGCCAATCGCTTTTAATGAGCAATAGCGTTTAATGACTAATAGCTCCTAATAACCAATAGCTTCGAACAGTAAATAGATTTGAAAGGTAAACTGCTATATAATCTTGCCCCAATCAAAACTGTCTCACCCCTTTCTTAGGTGATGCACTCTTTCGATAGTTAATCACTTCAGACTGTTAATAAGGTAGATACCAATGCGTCCAAATGACCGCGCTGTAGATCAAATTCGTCCAATTAAAATTACTCGTAACTACACAGCTTATGCTGAAGGTTCTGTATTAGTTGAGTTCGGCAACACCAAAGTTCTATGTAATGCGACGGTAGAAGAAAACGTACCGCGTTGGTTAAAAGGCCAAGGAAAGGGTTGGGTAACCGCTGAATACGGTATGCTTCCACGTGCAACGCACACTCGTAACCGTCGTGAAGCGGCGAGCGGCAAGCAAGGTGGTCGTACGATGGAAATCCAACGTCTGATCGCTCGTAGCCTACGTGCTGTTGTTGACCTGAAAGTACTGGGTGAAATCATGATCACTGTCGATTGTGATGTTATCCAAGCAGACGGCGGTACTCGTACTGCTTCTATCTCAGGTGCAAGCGTTGCGATGGCTGATGCTATCAACAGCTTATTAGCAAGCGGTAAACTGAAAAAGAACCCAATGAAAGGCCACGTAGCGGCAGTTTCAGTGGGCATCGTTGGTGCACAAGCATTGTGTGACCTTGAGTACGTTGAAGACTCAGCAGCCGATACCGACATGAACGTTGTCATGACGGAAGACGGTAAGATGATTGAGATTCAAGGCACCGCAGAAGGCGAACCGTTCAGCCACGAAGAGCTGATGCAGCTTTTAGCTCTGGCGAATAAGGGCATTGCCGATATTGTTGAAGCGCAGAAGTCGGCGTTAGCAGAATAGTTTTTAGATAGCTCCCATTTGGGGGCTATTTTTTATTTTCATCATATATAACTCTACACCTGTGTTAGCTACAATTTTTCACCCTAATCACATAGGTCCCCTATGCTCATAGGGCTGAAAAACCTTGCTGCCTTGTTGTAGTGCTATCTATTTAGAAAATACATCATCGTTAGCTTTCGAAGTGTTTGGAAGTTAGGAATTGGAAAGTAAATTAATTTAGAGGATGAGCATGAAAGCATATCAACGTGAATTTATTGAATTTGCACTAGAGAAAGAAGTACTTAAGTTTGGTGAGTTTACTTTAAAGTCTGGACGTAAGAGCCCTTACTTCTTCAATGCTGGATTGTTTAATACAGGTCGTGACTTAGCGCGTTTAGGTCGCTTCTACGCAGCAGCATTGGCAGATTCAGGTATTGAGTTTGACGTACTATTTGGCCCTGCGTACAAGGGCATCCCAATTGCAACGACAACAGCCGTAGCATTGGCAGATCACCACGATGTGGACACGCCTTACTGCTTTAACCGTAAAGAAGCGAAAGACCACGGTGAAGGTGGCAATCTAGTTGGTAGCGCACTTGAAGGCCGCATCATGCTGGTAGATGATGTGATCACTGCAGGTACTGCAATTCGTGAGTCGATGGAAATCATCCAAGCGAACGGTGCGGATTTAGCGGGTGTGCTTGTTGCTATCGACCGTCAAGAGAAAGGCAAAGGCGAGCTGTCTGCAATTCAAGAAGTTGAACGCGATTTCGGTTGTGCAATCATCTCAATTGTTAGCCTAACTGACCTTGTGACTTTCCTTGAAGAGAAAGGTACAGATGCAGCACATCTAGACGCAGTAAAAGCGTACCGCGCTCAGTACGGCATCTAATAGAGTTTGTTATAGCTATAGAATGCACAAGGGGCTGATGAATCATCAGCCCCTTTTCTTTTGGTTCAATTATTTATAGCGACCACTCTATTTATAACGAATACCGCGTTCAGCTTCTGGATCTTCCATTGTCTTGAAGCGCTTGTGTAGCCACATCCATTGTTCTGGTGCTCTTAAGATAATCTTCTCTAGGTAGCTGTTCATGTAAGCCGCCGCCGCTTTCTCATCTTTTTGCGGATAGTTATCTTCTATCGACTCGTCAGCCATGATCTCATACTTGCCATCGGCATTTCTAAAGCCAGAACCCGGTACAAGGGCACATCGGCTGGTGTACGCAAGAATGCTGGTGCCTGTGGTGGTACATGCATCTTCTACTGCGAAGAAAGGCACAAATACAGACTTATTACGGCCGTAATCATGATCCGGTAGGTAGAAAAGGATCTCCCCCTGACGCAGGATTCGAATCATACGCTTCACGTCTTTACGGTGAATCAGGCGATTGCCGTTCTGAGTTCGACCTCTGTATTGAATGAATTCATAAGCCGGATTGTTGTGTGGGCGATAAACACCTAACCCAGAAATACCCAGTACCGCCATTGCTCGCGCGGTGATCTCTAGGTTCAAGGCATGTACACAACATAGTAGAACACCTTTACCGTTGGCTTTGTGTGTACGCAGCGTTTGGGTGTCTTTATCCACTAGGATTCTTTTGAAGCGCCACGTTGGCCAAAACCAGGTAATACCGGTTTCGATCAGTGCCATGCCGGTATTTTTAAAGTTTTCACTGACCATAGCCGCGACTTCGTCTGCTGGCTTATCTGGGAAGGCAAGTTCTAAGTTACGTGTTGCCACAGCTACACGCTTTTTACCATAACGAGCGCCCAAAGAACCTAACGATCGGCCTAACAGCAGTAAGAGGCGATAAGGGAGAACGTTAACGATAAGCGCCAATAACCCAAAACCGAACCACACTCCCCAATATTTAGGGTGGAGCAGCGCCAGAGTAAAAGGTGGCTTAGTAATAACGTGTTGTGCAGTGCTGTTTGTCGGAGAAGTTTTCGTCGTCATAACCATCACTTAGAATTTGATTGCTACTTAATTTGATTGTTACTTAATTTGAGCGCTTAGCAGAGCCCAATAAGCATCAAAGTTTTCTGTCGGTTGATATTTGAAGTCTGAGCGAACAAATCGATTCAAGCTGCCTTCAACTTGACCGAGCAGCTGAGCGGCTAAGATTTTCTCATCAACCGGGAATGATTTCCCTTCACGAAGCTTTCTTTCACGCAGGATCTGGCGAAGTTGCGTCTCAATGCGTTCGAAAAGTTGGTTGATGCGATCACGCAGGCGTTCATTTTCAAACATTAGAGCATGGCCCGATAAAATTCGAGTCAGGCCTGGGTTACGTTCTGAGAAAACTAAGATAAGTTGTAGCACTAGGCGTATGCGCTCTAGCGTGTCTTTCTCTTCATCCAGAATGCGGTTGATTCGAGACATCAACGCTTCTTCAATGAACTCGATTAGGCCTTCAAACATGCGAGCTTTGCTTGGGAAGTGGCGGTATAACGCAGCCTCAGAAACACCCACTTGCTTGGCCAACTTTACCGTTGTGATACGAGAAGCACCTTCGGTCGATTCCAACATTTGTGCGAGAGCTTGTAGGATTTCTTCACGACGGTTTGATTTTCGAGCACCAGCCATCTATTTACTTCCTTTCCTAAAGATGAGGATTGAGTGAAGAAGGATTATAAACACCATTCAATTCTGTTTCCTAGTTTTGTAAGCCCTAGGTCAACAGAATCGAGAGGTGTCAGCAGATTGTCAGAGCAAATTTGTGCGTTTATGCATCAATAAGCTGTTGGATCTGATCGAGGATCTGGAAACCAAGGGTGTCTTTGCTATCCAACGGCAGAGATTTATCGCCACCTTTCCAATAAAGGTGCAGCTCATTGTTACTGCTATTGAAGCCTTGGCCTTCGACAGACACATCATTGGCGCAAATCATGTCGAGGTTCTTTCTTTCTAACTTACCGCGCGCGTATTTTTCAACATCTTGCGTTTCAGCCGCAAACCCAACAGTAAATGGGCGGTCTTCAGTCATTGCAGCAACAGAAGCGACGATATCAGGGTTCTTAACCATTTGAATGGTCATGTCGTCTTTACCATCAACCTTTTTGAGCTTTTGGTCTGCGATGGACTCAGGGCGATAATCGGCAACCGCGGCGCAGCTGATGAAAATATCGTGTTGAGAAGCGCTTGCTGTAACCGCATCAAACATCTGTTGAGCGCTGTCGACATCAATACGAGTCACTTGGCTTGGTGTCGCAAGTGATACTGGGCCACTGACTAGCGTCACCTTTGCGCCTTGTTTAGCCGCCGCTTCAGCCAGTGCATAACCCATCTTGCCTGAGCTGTGGTTGGTAATGTAACGCACAGGGTCAATGGCTTCACGAGTCGGGCCAGCAGTAATAAGTACAGAACGGCCAGCAAGCGGTTTAGGTTGGAAGAAGTCTTCACAAAGGTGCACCAGCTGAATAGGTTCTAGCATGCGACCCATGCCGACATCACCACACGCTTGCTCACCAGCCGCAGGCCCCCAGATCTCACAGCCACGACGTTTTAGCGTTGCGATGTTCTCTTGAGTGGCAGGGTGGCTGTACATCTGTTGGTTCATTGCTGGAGATACCGCAACTGGCGCATCGGTTGCTAAAACCAAAGTGGTCAGTAGGTCGTTACCCATGCCTGCTGTCATACGTGCAATCAGGTCAGCCGTTGCTGGTGCTAATAATACCAAGTCAGCCCACTTTGCGAGCTCAATGTGTCCCATGGAAGCCTCAGCAGCAGGATCAAGCAAACTATCAGACACTGGCCTTCCTGAGACGGCTTGCATGGTGAGGGGAGTGATGAACTCCTTGGCTGCATTCGTCATGACGACCTGTACTTGTGCTCCGCGTTCAATGAGGCGGCGAGTCAGTTCGGCACATTTATAAGCAGCGATACCACCACTAATGCCAAGTAGAATTTTTTTCCCTGCTAGGCCTTGTTGGTCAGCGTTACTCAGTGGATTAACCTGTGTTTGCATGATTCTGTTCCTTAATTTTTCTGCGACTTACGATATCAGAACAAAGGATGAGTGCCTAGAAGCAGAACCGGAACAGATTTGACGCTCATCAAATTGGTGTTATCAAACTTATCAATTACATGGTTTTGCTAGTGACTCGTCCACTTCTATCTCTATCGAAGGATCTCTTATTACGATCTCATTAGGGTGGTGGGTCGTGTTCATGACCAGTGATTAGCTTTTATATGCCAATAGATAAAATACCTGCCGAATCGATGCCGAGAGAAAAGCTATTAAATAGAGGGCCTGATTCTTTGAGTGATGCGGAACTGCTTGCGATATTTCTGCGAACGGGCACACAAGGGATGAACGTTTTAGAGTTATCTGACAAGTTGATCAAAGATTTTGGTTCGTTGCGCCAACTTTTTTCTGCAACCGAGGAAGAGTTTTGTGCTCATAAAGGGATGGGGCAGGCCAAGTATGTTCAGTTACAAGCTGTGTTAGAGATGACGCAGCGCTATCTCGCAGAGACTTTATCTCGAGGTGATGCACTCACTAGCCCGAGTCATACAAAGCTTTATCTTTCGAGCATATTACGCGACCGCCAGCGAGAAGCCTTCTATATATTGTTCCTCGATAACCAAAATAGGGTAATAAAAGATGAGGTAATGTTTGAAGGAACCATCGATGCCGCATCAGTTTACCCACGAGAAGTGGTTAAACGGGCACTTCATCATAATGCGGCGGCATTAATCTTAGCGCATAACCATCCTTCTGGAGTCGCGGAGCCAAGCCAAGCCGATAGGAGAATTACACGCAGATTAACCGATGCATTAGCGCTGGTGGACATCCGAGTTCTCGACCATTTTGTGGTTGGAGACGGCGAAGTTGTCTCTTTTGCAGAGCGTGGATGGATTTGAAGATGATGCTTGTGCAATCTCGTGTCATTAGGAGTGAGTAAAGCAAGAGCTCACGAGTAGCAAAGTGGCCTATTTTCCTTCACTCAATCTTATGATAAATTACTGTTTATATACACAGCATAGGGCTGAGGTGAAAATTCGTTGTTAACCGGCATCAAGCTACGCGCCAACCCTACATCAAATCAAAAACTGGTATTAAGTCAGTGGATGGGTTGTGCGCGTAGTATTTGGAATGCCAAGGTAGACGAAGAAAAGTATTACCGTACTTTTGCAAGTAAGTATTACCCAATTGGTACTTATGCACCAATCGATCAGAAAGCATCGCAATTTAAATCAAAAGAACTCTCTCCCTGGCTCTACCTATGCCCTAGTCAAATTATCCGCAATAGCGCAGTGAACTGGTATCAGACTTATCAGAAGTTCATGAAAGGCACGTGTGGGCGACCTAAGCGTAAACCTAAAACTGATCGCGGTAGTATCTATCTTACTCGCGAAGTGTTCCGCTTCGACCGCTGCGAAGATGGTAATTTGCGCCTATTCATTGGGACTAAGACTAATAATATCGGCTACTTATCTTTTAAGGTGCATAGCAAATTTGAGATCCCGAAATCGCTGTATGTGAGAAAAGAGCGTGGTCAATATTATGTGTCTTTCTGTTATGAGGATAGTAAGAGTGAGGATGAGTTATCAAGCAATGCTGAGCATTTGGCGTTCCTGCAAGGTTCAACAAAAGAGTTTCTGGAGGAACACACAATAGGAGTAGACCGTGGTGTTGCTATTCCGGTACATACTGGTTCAAGAGAATTCGATTTTTCTGATAATCAGAAAAAGAACATGACCAAAACTGATCGGTACATAAAGCGACTTCAACGTAAGCTAGCACGTCAAATCAAAGGTTCAAACCGAAGAAATAAAACCAAGCATCGCATTGCTACGCATTATGCTAAAAAGGGCAATATCCGTAATGATTTTGCACATAAAACTAGTCGCTCATTAGTCGATAGTGAAGCAAAGGTCATTGTGTTCGAAGCTTTGAGAGTCTCAAGCATGACGCGCAAGCCAAAGGCAAAGCAAGACGTACAAGGCAGATATGTATCTAACAAAGCCAAACAAAAGGCAGGGTTGAACAAGTCTATCCTTAACGTTGGTTGGTACATCATAGAAACCTATACCAAATACAAGGCTTATCAAGCAGGTAAAGCCGTATTCAAAGTAAACCCAGCTTATACCAGTCAGGAGTGCGCTAAGTGCGGTCACACTCATCCCGACAACCGTAGAACGCAAGACTTATTTGTGTGCGGTAACTGTGGCAACACTGACAATGCAGATAACAACGCATCTTTGGTTATTAAGAAACGGGCAATTAACTTAATTTTAGACACTGGAACGGTGTTGTCTGATGATGGAGTTCTACGAACTAAGTCAGATAGTGGATGTGGAGGCAATCGTAAGACTGGCCGAGTCAAAAGCTCGACTAGCTGTGCTCATGAAGCGTCAAAAAAGAAAAATTAGCGGCTAAAGCTGCTTTTTGGAAGCTCATGTTTTACACATAAGTAGTTCATTCACATTTTAGGTTGTTAGTTGCGTTAAATCTGCTATTATTCCGCCCACATTTTTAGACCTAAAATCAGCTCTGATTACTCAAGCAAGCTGCGCTGCACAAAAAAAGATCACGAAATCCGTAAAAAGGATCTGTTCGGGTCTTGAGCAATGCGTGTCAAGTTAGTATAATGCGCGACCTTTGATAGCCTTGTATGGATTTTCCATAACGGTTTTTACCTTCTATTTTAATTGATAGAGAGGTTCGGCCACCAAGGTTGATATCGAGCTGAAACGATTGGAGAAGACATTCATGTCCCGAGTATGCCAAGTAACTGGTAAGCGTCCAGTAACGGGTAACAACCGTTCACACGCACGCAATGCTACTAAGCGCCGTTTTCTGCCGAACCTACAAACTCATCGTTTCTGGGTAGAGAGCGAAAAACGTTTTGTTAAACTACGTCTAACTGCTAAAGGCATGCGTATCATTGATAAGAAAGGCATCGATGCTGTTCTTGTTGATATCCGTGCACGTGGCGAAAACGTTTAAGAGGAATTAAGCAATGGCTAAAGGCATTCGTGAGAAAATTCGTCTAGTATCTTCTGCAGGTACTGGTCACTTCTACACAACTGATAAGAACAAGCGTAACATGCCAGGCAAATTTGAGATCAAAAAGTTTGATCCAGTAGTTCGCCAACACGTTATGTACAAAGAAGCTAAAATCAAGTAATTGATGCTTTTTTTGCTCTTCTTCAGTAGAAGAAAGAATTGAAAAACCCAGCTTAATCGCTGGGTTTTTTTATATCTAAAATTTGAGCTACTCAACAATCCTTGGCTGATATCGCACCTAATGAGTAGAGGGCGTACGGGTATAGGACATATTTGACAGAAAACCACTCAACATAGAAAGTCTTCCTACTTTCACGATATACTGATTACTCAATAGGTTAGATGAGCAGAATCAGATGAGATATCGTGGACGCCGATGGAACAATATACTCATGCTAAGCGTGATCGCTTTTATTGGGGTGTTGAACCTCCCAACATTGATCAAAGCGTACCTTATCGAACCTGAGCCGCAGGTTGATAGCCCTTATCCTTATCTTCTTAACCCAGCAGCAGAACTTCAAGCCTTGCACTTTGCCAAGTGGTCTGTCATTCAACAAGGCAATCATTGGGTTTATCAGTTCAAGGGAACAGACCTCCCTCAAACCACCACTGCAAAAGAGCTGTCACAGCGCTGGAAAGAGCTTGTGGGAACCAAAGTCGACACACCGACCTACACCGACCTTACACCTCGATTAAATACACCACACACCATCGAAGTATGGTATCAAGACCAAGAAGAGCCCCAGCGTATTACCTATTATCAATTGCCGGAGTTTTGGTTGTTAAAGAACTGGAATGATCAGTGGTTGGCGGTGTCTATTGAAGAGAGCTACCTGTTTCCAAGTCTCAGCTCGAACAACTCCTCAGAATCGGACGACTAAACTATGCCTGAATTACCCGAAGTCGAAGTAAGCCGCATGGGGATCTCGCCTCATTTAGTCGGCGAGACTATTAAAACCCTTACCTTTCGCACACCTAAGCTGCGCTGGGATATTCCACAAAAGCTTAAAAAGCTAGAGGGGCAGGTGATTCGTTCCATCTCGCGTCGTGCAAAGTACCTATTGATTGAAACCGATATGGGCACTGCCATTGTTCACCTTGGTATGTCTGGCTCATTGCGCGTGTTAGATGCGGACTTCCCGCCAGCAAAGCACGATCACGTGGATCTTAAGCTCACCAATGGCAAAGTGCTGCGCTACAACGACCCGCGTCGCTTTGGTGCTTGGTTGTGGTCAGCACCCGATGAAATCCATTCAGTTTTGCTTGGTTCTGGCCCTGAACCGTTAACGGACGACTTTAACGCTGACTACATAGCCGAGAAGGCAGAAAAACGTAAAGTGGCCGTAAAGCAGTTCATCATGGACAATAAAGTAGTGGTGGGCGTCGGAAATATCTACGCCAATGAAGCGCTATTTTCTTCACGTATTAGTCCTTTGCGTCCTGCAAGCAAAGTAACAAAAGAAGAATGGATCTTGTTAACCGATGAGATCAAACAAGTACTTGCGACGGCTATCGAACAAGGTGGGACTACCCTAAAAGATTTCTCACAAGCAGATGGCAAGCCTGGATATTTCGCGCAAGAACTGCAAGTTTACGGTAAAGCTGGTGAAAAGTGCCCTACTTGTGGTGAGAAGCTTGAAGAGCAAAAGATAGGACAAAGGAATACGTTTTTTTGCTCTCAATGTCAGGTATAGAAAAACTGAACCTATGTTCACCTTTTTAAGCTAGTAGATATTCGGTCTAGTAGCTACAATTGCAATAATTATACGAATTGAGAATAGTAGAATGAAATATTTAGTAACTGGCGTTGCTGGTTTTATTGGCTCTGCAGTTTCAGAGCGACTATGTGCGGCAGGAGATGAGGTTGTTGGTATTGATAACCTAAATGACTACTACGAAGTCTCTTTAAAGCATGACCGTCTGAAACGTATCGAGCATGAAAACCTAACCTTTATCGAGCTGGATCTTGCTGATAGAGAAGGTATCGCTGAGCTTTTTGCACAGCAAAAATTTGACCGCGTTATTCACTTAGCGGCGCAAGCTGGCGTTCGTTACTCAATCGATAACCCAATGGCTTATGCTGATAGCAACCTTGTTGGTCACTTAGCTATTTTGGAAGGCTGTCGCCATAACAAAGTTGAACACCTCGTTTATGCTTCATCGAGTTCCGTTTATGGCTTGAATCAAAAAATGCCATTCCATACAGCAGACAGTGTTGATCACCCGATTTCACTGTACGCCGCGACTAAGAAGTCGAATGAGTTGATGGCGCATACCTATTCTCATTTATACGACGTACCAACGACAGGTCTTCGCTTCTTTACGGTTTACGGCCCTTGGAGTCGCCCTGATATGGCGATGTTCAAGTTTGCGAATCTAATCGTAGCGGGCAAAGAAATCGACATTTATAACAACGGCGACATGATGCGTGACTTCACTTATATCGATGATATTGTTGAAGGTATTATTCGTGTTCAAGATCGTATTCCAGCCAAGCAACCAGATTGGACCGTTGAGCAAGGGTCACCAGCAACCAGTTCTGCTCCGTATCGCGTGTTTAACATCGGTCATGGCAGCCCGGTTAAATTAATGGATTACATCGAAGCATTAGAAGGTGCTCTAGGTGTTGAAGCGAAAAAGAACTTCATGCCAATGCAGCCTGGTGATGTGTACGCGACTTACGCTGATACGGAAGATTTGTTTGAAGCGGTTGGCTATAAACCTCAAGTGAAGATCCAAGAGGGGGCGAAAGCTTTCGCGGATTGGTATAAAGCCTATTACTCGCTGTAGTCATTGATAAACTTTGAATAAAAAATAGCGCTCACTGAGCGCTATTTTTAGTTCCACCCTTTTAATTTAGGGCTGTACTCTTTTCTTAGAATAAAAAAATGGAAAATATTTGTAGCTAGATTAAGTGTCATGCTTTTTACTTTATTTAAAATTTTCATGAATGCTACGAAGTAATTTTTTTTACCTTTATGCTTACGGTTGCCAATAATAGACGGTTGTTGGCTTCGCTGTAAGCCTGCTTGACGGACACCAAACATCGGCTGTTTGTGAATCCAAGTATTCCTTAAGAATACATCAACTGGATAATTAAAAGTTGAACTTTGTTCGATGAAAGCTTGTGCCGCTTTAGGAGATATAGCATAGCAGGCGGTTCCTTGAGGAACTTTCAAATACTTTACAAGATGTTGTGTATCGTACGTATCAACTGAATAATGTAGTCTATTCTTACTGTCTTGTAAGCGAATAAAACCACACTGCTCAATATGCTGCTCGGCGATAGCCAGAGTATTACGAAATATGTCGATATTAATATCTACATGATCTTCGAAGACTAAAATGGGTTCATTTAGCTCTATACATTTTTGCCAAATAAGATAATGGCTTGCATAACATCCAACTTCCCCTGTTGCATGCGGTCTACCCATATTGTGTAAAAAAGTTCTATCGTGAACTCTTGTTAGTAGAGGGTGTTCATCGGTTCGTGCATCCACTCCGATAAAAAACTCAAAATCAACCTGAGCATCCTTAAGGGCATTGGCTGTTGATTTTTGCCTACAATGGTTCGCTTTTAAGGTAATACAGTATGATTTCATAAAGCTATAATTGGTGTATTTGTTCACAAGAGATTATGTTATCACTCGCTTGACTCTTTGTAATGATTGTTCGCTTTGCTAGAAGTTATGGTTGTGACGAACCTCAAGAGTGTTTGAAGTTAGCATGATCTAATTCATTGGTTTTGCAGTGTCAGGGCTAATATGTAAGGATCTCAATGAATTTATCTGTATCAAAAAATAGCGCTCAATGAGCGCTATTTTTTTGTGTAGACAAAGAGAATTACTTGGCAGTCTTCAGCTTTATTTCGGCTGCCACCTTTTGTGGCACAAACTGACTAATGTCCCCACCATGAATGGCCACTTCTCGAACTATTGTCGAAGAGAGGAATGCATACTCCTCTGAAGGCGTTAAAAATACACTTTCAAGGCCTGGAAGTAGCTTTCTGTACATGCTGGTGAGTCCAAACTCGTACTCAAAATCCATGGTTGTTCTTAGGCCTCGCACCAACACATTCGCTTGCTGCTGTTTAGCAAAATCGACCAGTAACCCCGAAAACCCTTCAACAGACACGTTAGGTAAATGAGATACCGCATCACGTAACAGCTCTACACGTTCATCTAATTCAAACATGGTTTTTTTACTTGGGCTCGCTGCTACTCCAACAGTGATATGGTCAAACATGCTAGCGGCACGAACAATGATATCAAGGTGGCCATTGGTCACCGGATCAAAAGTTCCTGGATAAATAACGTGTGTGCTCATTTTAGCTGTCCTTGCTTAATGTAGTGTTCGAATTCGGTGCTTTACTAGAGTTTAAGGCCTTATCGAGTTGTTGCTTTACCATATCGAGAGTGATGTCTTTCATCAGGTCATCGCCTTTAGCACGGGTTCCCCATGGAAGGTCTGCGACTGGCTTTCCTTGTTGTGCTTCTACGTGCTGTTGATAAACACTCACTACGATATCGAGATCGTTGTAAGGTCCTGTTCTACGAGGATCGCTGTGCGCGTACAAGCCAATTACAGGCGTTGACTGCGTAGTTGCCAAGTGGGCTGGGCCAGTATCAGGTGCCAATACCACCGTTGCATGTTTCAGTACGGCAGTCAGTTGCTTCAAGTTCGTTTTGCCAATCAAGTTGGTTACTGGCGACTGGCATAATTTTTCGATGTCGCTACCAAGGTTAACTTCTCTTGGTGCCGGAGAGCCACATAACACCACTTGCATGCCTTGTTCGACAGCATAATCAGCAATAGCTGCATATCGCTCAGTTAACCAATTGCGTGAATCTTTGCTTGCAGCTGGGGAGATAACCAAGGTCGGCTTGTCTGCCATGGTGCTAATTGCGAGTTGTTCATCTTCAGGTGTTAAAGGGATATCCCATTGAGGCTTATCGAAGGGGACACCAATGTAGCGAGCAAATTCGGCAAAGTTATCCAACACATGAAACTTATCTGAAATAGGTAGATGGTGGTTGGTAAAGAGTGACTGCATTTCACGAGTACGGTTTTTGCCAAATCCCACTTTGCACTTCGCCTTTATCCCCCAAGATAGCACGCTGGCTCTGAGTGCGGCTTGCATATGCAGAAGTGCATCAAATTTACGATCAGATAGCTGACGCCATAATTCACGCATTCCTTTGAAGCCTTGTTTCTTATCGAAAACAATCACCTCAATACCGGGTAGATCACCGATCAGCATGGCTTCTATTTTGCCCGTTATCCAAGTGATTTTCGTTTCAGGCCACTGCTTCTGGATGGCTTGAACCACAGAAATAGCATGACAAACATCGCCAATCGCGGAGAGGCGAAGTATGCAAAGAGATTGAGGTGCAGTTGAGAACAGTGACATAAAGTGCCCGAAAAAAGTGAATAACATCAGAATTATGCAGATACTCGCATTAGTTGTAAAATAGCAATGACGAAAAGCGACCCAAAGGCCTCATAGATGGAAACGATTAGCATCAAGAACCAAACAATTTGGTACGACCCTGAACTTTTGGCTCAGGTACCAGAGGGCGATATCGCTCAGATCTTTGAGGCTGAATATTGGCAGCAACAAGACGCCATTTCAGGCAGTGCTCAAGGACGCGGTACCACATGGTTCATTCAGCTTGATGGAATACAGGCCGCATTGCGCCATTATCGCCGTGGCGGATTGTTTGGGAAGCTAGTCGAAGACCAATATCGCTTCTCTGATTGGGAAAGCACGCGCTGTGCGATGGAGCTTAATGTTCTCAAGGCATTGGCAAACTCAGGTGTGAATGTACCGAAGCCCATTGCTGCTAGAGCCATTAAAAGCGGACTACTTTATCGAGCGGACTTAATGTCTGAACGAGTTCCCAATGCCAAAGATCTGGTTGATGTCTTGGTCAATGGCCCGATAGATGCGGATGTTTATCGTCGAATTGGGCAAGAGGTACGCAAGATGCACGATGCTGGGGTTAATCATACCGATCTCAACATTCATAATATCTTGCTTGATACTTCACAAAACGTGTGGATTATTGACTTTGATAAGTGTGGTCATCAAGCGGGTGATGACTGGAAAGAAGATAACTTGAATCGCTTAAAGCGCTCGTTCTTAAAAGAAGTGAACAAGCGCCAGATTCAATGGCAAGAGCAGGATTGGGAACCGTTATTGCAAGGCTACCAAGGTTAGTTGCTGTTAGTTAAGAGTGGTGACTAGCTAAGAAGGCCATTAGCTAAGAATGTATGCCAAGGTTTTATTCAACGCCCCTCGGTTCTGTTCAACCACTTGATAAGCCGCTAAGCCTCTGTTTTTACGCAAGTCAGGCTGAGAGAATAGCTCTCTTAGCTGGCCTGCAATTTCATTACTGTTTTGACTAATAGTGACAGCTTGAGCTTCAAGTAGTTTGTCTGTGATCTCGCTGAAGTTAAAATAGCTAGGGCCATTGAGTAAAGGTAACTGCAGTGCCGCAGGCTCTAGAAGATTGTGGCCACCTACCTTATCGCCCACAAGGCTCCCTCCCATAAAGCACACATCAGATCCGCCGAGTAATACCAACATTTCTCCCATCGTATCCGCAATATACACTTCAACATTAGAGGTGATTGGTTGCTGACTCGTTCGAGTAATGGTGTTGAATTGGTGTTGTTTAGCCAGTTCCGTCACTTGATTAAATCGCTCTGGATGACGAGGCACAATCATCAGCAAAGTATTAGGATTGTCTTTAAGGAGCTGTTTATGAGCGTCTAAGATAATTTCATCTTCGCCTTGATGAGTGCTGGCTGCTATCCACACACAGCGTTCAAAGCCAATTTGTTCACGTAACGCTTTGCCTTTTGATACTTGTTCAGCGGAAACTTCAATATCAAACTTGATCGACCCAGTCACATGCACAGATGCTTTATCTAACCCTAATCGTATAAAACGCTCAGCATCACTTGGGTATTGGCAAAGTACTTGAGAGGGATTTTTGGCTAAGAGCTCAAAAACGGCTTGGAATTTAGCATAACGCTGGCACGAGCGTTCAGATAGGCGAGCGTTGAGTACCGAAATGGGGATTCCAGCTTTCGCGACGCAGTGCAGTGTATTTGGCCATAACTCGGTTTCCATGATTAGCATCTGTTTAGGCTGAACAGTCTTCAAAAAACCTCGAATACACCAAGAAAAATCAATCGGCATGTAGCGATGCTCGACTAAATCACCGAGTTTTTCTATCTGCTCTGCACCCGTGCTGGTTGTCGTGGTAACGATAATGGCTTGGTTTGGATTGCGTCGCTTCAGTTGCTTGATGATCGGTACGGCGGCAATCGATTCACCAACCGATACTGCGTGAATCCAGATAGGATTCTTACCTTGAGTTTGCGGTGTGATCCCGAAATGTTCTTTCCAACGCTGACCAAAACTTGGCTTTCCAGGTTTGTTCTTATAAAGCCCATACAGCAGTAGCGGAGAAGCTAATGACAATATGAGAGTATAGATAAGTCGTATAAGCATAAGAACAGTGACACCAGAAGGTAAAATCAATATTCAGAAGAGTATTTTCTTCAATCTCGAAAGTAAAGAGCGTTATAATTAAATGCTTAGTTGCGCTTTCAAACGGACATGGTGAATTTTATCTCATCGCTTATGCAAACCGATCAAACCTATCGTTTCTTGCTCTACGTCGAGCAAAATTATTCATTTGCTATTCTTCGCCCATTCTATGATTACGCGAAGCAACTCGGCCATGAGGTTAAGTGGTTGCTTGTTGGTGAAGACGCTTCTGAACATCTTTTACTGGATCAAGAGCAGAGCGTCTCTTTGACAGAAGCTATTGCCTTTAATCCTTCTGCCGTTCTAGTGCCTGGTGATCGTGTTCCGGCGTTTATTCCAGGGTTGAAGGTACAAGTATTTCATGGTTTGAACGAGAGCAAACGTGGGAACTTATACCCTGAACGTGGTCTATTTGATTTGTATTGCACCGAAGGCCATGAAAGAACAAGCTCGCTTGAGCCGCTAGCTAAGCAGCGCGGCTATTTTCAAGTTAAAGAGACCGGGTGGCTGAAGCTCGATAGCTTGTTTAATTATCAAGCTAGTGAGAATCGTCATGAGAGACCTCAAATTCTGTTCGCTTCCACTTTTTCGCCAAGCTTATCGTGTGCAGAGTTGGTTTATGAAGAGCTTAAGCGCCTCAGTCAACTGAGTCAGTGGCAATGGTTAGTGACTCTTCATCCTAAAATGAATCAAGAGACGAGAGCGAAATATCAAGCACTGGAAGGGGATAACCTTCTCTTTTTCGATAATGACCGAGTGATTGAAATGCAACATCGTGCTGATGTTATGGTGTGTGACAACTCATCGATATTTCAGGAATTCTTGTTGCTCAATAAGCCTGTTGTCACGGTAAATAATCGAGACCCTCAAGCAAGCTTTATTAACATTACTCAAGCCGAGAAATTAGAGTCAGCAATTAAGCAAGCAATGCTACCTGATGAAGAAAGAGATAACGCTATCGCTCATTACGGACCGTCAATAACACCATATTTAGATGGGCAATCCTCAGCGAGAGTTCTGAGTGCTATTACTGATGTGCTAGAAAGCGGCTGGCAAGATAACAAGCCAAAAAATTGGATTCGTAACTTTAAAATCCGTAAATCATTAAACTATTGGAAATTCTAGGGCTGAATAATGAGAAAACATACCCTGTCTGTCATTGTTATTACCAAGAATGAAGAAGACCGAATTGAAACTTGCCTTAAATCTGTTGTTGATATTGCCGATGAACTGATTGTTTTAGACAGTGGCTCAACAGATGCAACCGTTGAAATATGCCAAAAATATACAGATAACGTGACCATCACAGATTGGCCTGGCTTTGGTAAGCAAAAGCAGCGAGCGCTAGATAAAGCAACATGTGATTGGGTGCTATCAATTGATGCTGACGAAGCGTTAGATGAAGAAATAAGTAACAATTTAGTTGAACTATTAAAGCAAGATCAAATCAAACACACAGCGTACAAACTGCCTTGGGGAGTGACTCTGTATGGCACGACTCTAAAATACGGCCGCAGTGCTCGTGCAGTATTAAGGCTGTTTAAGAGAGAAGGCTCTCGATATACGTTGGACGAGGTTCACGAGACAATTATTCCGGAGCAAGGTTCTACTGGTGTCCTGAAGGGCTATTTACTTCATTATACCCATCGTGATTATGGTCACGGCCTAGACAAAGCAGCGCAGTACGCTTGGCTTGGCTCGCAAAAGTACCATCGCAAAGGTAAGAAATCACACGGCTTATTTTTAGCTTTATTACGTGCAATATGGACGTTCTTTCTTGTGTATATTATTCGTCGTGGCTTTATGGATGGCAGCGTCGGCTTCATTATGGCGATGACCTACGCTCAAGTGAATTTCAATAAATATGTTGGCTTATGGCTTATCGAAAAAGAAAGGAGCTAACCAGTGGCTTTTAAATTAGAGTACTGCTTGTCAGATACTTACAATGTAGGGGATGATCTAAATCCCTGGCTGTGGCCACAGCTTTTTGGTGACTTGATTGCAGAAGATAGCTCTCGTTACTTTTTAGGTATCGGGACTATTTTGACGGAGAAGCGAATAAATAAAAACTTAGCCAGTGCAGAAGAAATTATTATTTTTTCCTCAGGGGCTTGGGAATGGAATGTGCCGACGCTGGATGATAAGTGCACAGTGTATGGGGTGAGAGGTCCAAGAACGGCAAAAAAATTGGGGTTAAAACCCGAATTGGTAGTTGGAGATGGTGCTTATCTGCTGCGTGAAGTTGACTTTCCGAAAGCGGAAAAACAAAAAGGGAAGATTGGCTTTATACCTCATCACCGTAGTGAAGACTTTATTGATTGGGAAAAAGTTTGTCAGGAGATAGGTTTAACCTATATTACAGCCAAACAACCTGTAGAGGCCTTTTTGTTGGCTCTTCAAGAGTGTGAGTCCGTTGTGACTGAGGCTATGCACGGCGCCATTATTGCAGATGCACTTCGCATCCCTTGGAAAGGCGTTCGGTTCTCTCCAGCATTTGACGATGAAAAGTGGTATGACTTTGCCGAATCTATGGATGTAGAGCTGACCTTACACGACTTACCTTTCATGAGTGTCAATAAGATGCCCATTGGTAAATTATTAGAAAACTCATATAAGAGAATTGTGGCTAAATTATTGCCATCTTTATCAAGAAAGTGGTTGTCATTAGTAACAGTTTATAAACTGGCCTCTAATGATAATATGACCACGTTAAAAGCTAAGCTTGAAGCATTAGCCAATGACAAGAGCAATTACCAGTTGAGTTCTTTGGAACAACTGAATGCGATAGTCGAGACTCAAAAAGAAGTGATAAACAGAATTATTCAAGACCACAAGTAGGTTGTTTGGGCAAGTTGGTTTATCCACTTACTTGCCCTTTGATTGCTAAGCTATTTGTTCGTTAATTTTTCAAAAAAGCGAATGTGTTGTTTAACTGTTTCTGATGACGAAAAGTAGCGTTGGAGTCTGATCTTTGCTTTATGCCCCATTTCTGAACATCGTTCTTTACTCTTTGCCATGTTGTTTATAGATTCACCTAATAACTGAGCATTTTTTACGGGAACAATGTGGCCAGTTTCGTTTTCTTCGATCAGCTCTGGGGAGCCACCCGTTGTTGTCACTATTGACGGTGTTCCATTTGCCATGGCTTCAACAATCGTTCTTGGAAGCCCCTCTCCACTGATTGATGGTTGAATTTGAAAATCAGCCATAGCCATAATGGATGGAACATCTTTTCTGTGACCAATGAAGTGTATTCTCTCTGACATAGGGCTATCTTTCGCCATATCAAAATAAGGTTCGTAACCACTGCCAATTAAAAGAAGATGAAAGTTTGGGTTATCAACAAAGTGTGTAGCTTTTATTAGAACATCGATTCCCTTGCTAGGTCTCACATGAGCTGCACAAACAGCAATGACGTTATTGGAGTCTAAGCCAAACTCTTCTGGCTTATTTGCCTGAACGGTATACCAGTCTAGTTCATGACCTTTATAAATGGTAACTACATTATCTTTACTGCACCAAACTCTCTTTTTAACGTCGTTAGCCACCGCTTTTGATACGCAAACAACACCACTGACTTTTGGGTGCAGGTGAGTGAGGTAGGCTGAAGGATCATGGCGATACAAGCCACCTGTAGTCCCGCGATATGTAATTAATTTTGTCTTTTTGCCAATACAAGCAAACGCCGCATTTGGGATAGTTTTAGAATTAAACGCATAAAAGATGTCATAGGCTTTGCTGTTCAGCTCGGCTCTATAAGCTTTGATAGTGCTTAAGCAGATCTTTTTAGTTGGATATGCATCAACGACTTTTACACCACATGCTCTAAATCGTTCCGTATATTCGGCATCTCCTTGGGTAATTACAGTGACCTCATGGCCCTGTTTTACCATTTCTATAAACATTTCAGCTTCAGGGCGTACGCTATTTTGAGCATGATAGTAAGAACTAGCAACAAGAATTTTCATTGGGTTACCGCTTCGAGTATTTGAATTTTATATTATGTAGATGGCGTTGGATGGTTTCATTTAAATTAAACCACTCGCGTTTACATTTTTTTAATAAACTTCTGGTGCTTATTCTTTTTTCATAGCCGATATCAGAATCAAATTTAGGATCGTTTGTTAAACAAGGAACAGCAGTCCCATAACACTCAACTTCGTTTTGCCAGAATCGATCCATATAAATATCTACTGCCATACACCATTCATTCGAATGGTGGAGGAATTTTTTAGCCCCAGAAGGTCTTAAAAAATAAGCTGTAGCGCTCATGTGACCTTTAGTAAACTTGTGAATACTCGTTGATTTAGCTCCGAACACTTCATAAGAGTCATATTTACGGCGCTTATTTTTGAATAATCTCACACATTCTACAGTTTCAGGTATGTCACGAATATCTTGTATGAAATTAAGAAATGCCTCTTTAAATATAAGAGCATCATCTTCAATGACGATTATTGGTTCATTTATTTCAACACACTTTTCCCATAACAAGTAGTGACTCGCATAGCAGCCTAGTTGGCCAGCACTCAAAGTCTTTGCTCGGTATGTCTGGCTTAAACAATCGTTATAACGGTTAAGTAGTGGATGAGGAGGGGATGTTCGACCGTCTACAGCATTAAAAATATCAAATGAAAGATCTAATTCATTCAATTGATGACTAATATTTTTTCTTCTTTCTATAGAAGATTCTAGGTTTATGACAAAAATTTTAGTCATTGGGATCTCTCTGAATTCTTGAGTATGTAGGGGCTAGAAATAATAAATATAGCATCAGAGGCTGAGGATGATTAAAAGGAACATCAGTTAAACCAGCGATAAAAAATAAACTAACCAAACCAATTATGATATACACATCGAGTGGTGGTGATTTTCTCATCATCACTAGTGGATAAAGTAGAAGGCTAAGTACAAGTATTACGCCTATCATCCCAGATTTAACCATTTTATCCAAAATTTGATTGTGGAAGTGGGCTGAAGCATAATGATATAGCGGTCTGGATATTTCACCATGTTCTAACTTATCTTTTAATATCTCCCGTTGTTCCTTGCCGTGTCCTAGCATTGGTTTCTGTTTTATTAATTCCGGAGCTAACATCCACATTTGTAACCTAAGCCCAACGGAAGTATTATAATCGCCCGATTGAATCTTTTTGATTTCATAGATAGTTTGGTCGTATCTCTCATTTATTTTCTCTTTAAATAAGAAAGCGCCAGTAGCAGTGAGAACGGCTGTAAATACAAAAGTAAATAATATATATTTTCTCGAAGGCGGGTTTTTAATACATTTAGCTACGATTATAATAAAGACACTTAAAGTAAACGCTAACCAAATCCCTCTAGTTTCACTTAGTATGATAGGAGGCAACGACAGCAGAAAAGCGACTAAAGGAAGAACTTTACCCTTAAAAGGAGAGCTATCTAGCAATAAAGAGAACGCGATTATGGATATTGATGCGCACGCCGTCGAGTAAGGGATCGGGTTTATATAACCAGCATTGCGGCCCGTACCTATATAGAGGTTGAAATAGACGCTATTGGCACATATTGCCAAACTACCGATCAAAACGACCCATTGAATGACTTTTTTCGTCAAAATTTGGTATGGAAAAGCGATAAGAAAAAGAGTAACGCCAATCAGTGCTCTTAGTTCTCTAGAGCTGGACCCATGATAATAATAGCTAAACACAGTATATAGACACGAAATGCCAATGAGCCATACAAATGGGTTCCGTATGTTATTTAATATGGTTTCTTTTTTGAATGCAAATATACTAACGATGATACTAATCAAAAATAGTGGGATCATTTTCTTATCGCCACTATCCCAAACTAACATGCCCGTAACAGCAAAAAAATAAGGTAAGAGTAGGAGCGCTGTATAAATCTGCTGTCTGTTAATAATATTCATGCTGTTCAATGTCATGCTAACGATGATAAGGGTTGATATTGCTATCAGGACGAGTCTTAAGCAGCCTTAAGATCCACATATATTGCTCTGGGTTTTTGCTCACGTAATTTTCAATACATTGGTTCATCATACGGGCGTCCTCTTCTTCGCTTCCTGTTGGGAAGGGTAGAGCAGGGTAGAAGTCCAGGGCGTATTGGCCTGTACTGCTATCGTATTGAGCAAACAAGGGCACAATTTTAGCTTTACTTAGTTTTGATAGGCGACCAAGGCCTGAGATAGTTGCTTTTTGAGTCGCGAAAAAGTCAACGAAGACACTGTGCTCACGGCCAAGATCTTCATCAGGGAGGTAGTAACCCAGGTACCCATCACGTACCGACTTGATGAAAGGTTTGATACCACCGCTGCGATCATAAACACGACCGCCGTATTGCACGCGCTGTCGGTGCATTAGCCAGTCACTGAGTTTGTTTTTTTGTGCTTTCGCCATCGCAGATACAGGTAAATTGCGTGAAGCTAATAATACCGCTGGGATATCGATAGCCCATGTGTGTGGCACCAGCAAGATCACATTCTCGCCACTGTCTGTAATATCGGTTAGGTTGCTCAGGCCGTTTATCGCAGTGTTATTCTCTAGCCAAGTTTTACTCTTGAGTGTCAGTGAAGCAAATCCCATCAAAAATGAGATGGAAGTAACGTATGACTGATAGAGAGTTTCTTCGCGCTCTTCGATAGATTGCTCAGGGAAACACATCTCAAGGTTAACTCGAGCCCGGCGGTTAGCCTTATTCTTAATTTTTACAGCTTGCTTAGCCATAAACTTAGCTAATGCTAAACGAATGCTGTTAGGTAAGAAGCAGACTAAAGACGATAACAAAACAGCAATCCAAGTTCCCCAGTATTTAGGTGCTAGAAAACCCCATTCAAACTCAGGATTGTAAGCTTTTGGATCAAAATCATTGCGTTGTGTGGTCATTCATTCACTACATTATTTAAATCAGAGAGTTAACTTAATATCGGTCACTCTGGGAATGATTATATTCGTTAGACATTCCCAATAATACACGCTAAAAGTAGGGTGTATTATTGGTCCTAATCTGAAATATACCGTTAAGCGTTTACGATCTTCATGTACTCAGCAACGCCATCGGCTACTGCTTTAAACTCGATATCGCAACCTGTACCGCGAAGCTTCGTTAGGTCTGCTTGAGTGAATTCTTGGTAAGCACCTTTTAAATGCTCAGGGAAAGGAATCGTTTCGATTTCGCCTTTACCATGGTGCTTGATAACTGCCTTGGCGACTTCTTCAAACGACTCAGCATTGCCAGTACCTAGATTAAAGAGGCCAGATACCCCATTCTCTAAGAACCACAAGTTTACAGCCGCGACATCACCCACATACACAAAATCACGCTTAAAGGTTTCGCTACCTGCGAACAATTTCGGGTTTTCACCGGCATTCATTTGGTTGTTTAGGTGGAAAGCGACAGAGGCCATGCTGCCTTTGTGTTGCTCGCGTGGACCATAAACATTGAAGTAACGGAACCCTACGATTTGCGAAAGCGTTTCGTTGTGTGCTGCTGCATCCGCGGTTAAGCGACGAACGTAGTTATCAAATTGTTGTTTTGAATAGCCGTAGACATTCAATGCACCTTCGTACTCTCGTTCTTCAATGAAAGTGTCGGTTTCACCGTAAGTTGCAGCTGAAGAGGCATACAAGAAAGGAATTTCACGTTCAACACAGTAATGAAGTAGCTCTTTTGAGTATTCATAGTTGTTGAGCATCATGTATTTGCCATCCCACTCAGTGGTAGCAGAGCATGCTCCTTCATGGAAAACAGCTTCAATATGACCAAAATCATCACCGGCCATGACTTGAGTTAGGAAGTCATCACGATCCATGTAATCCGTGATGTCTAGGTCTACAAGGTTCTTAAATTTCTTACCATCTTTTAAGTTGTCGACGACTAGAATATCGTTGTGGCCCGCTTCATTAAGCGCCTTAACAATATTGCTGCCAATCATGCCAGCACCACCCGTTACGATAATCATAATTTTCTAACTCTTTTGAATACAAAACTGTCACGAGTATAGCAAGGAATGGATAAAGCGGGCTAGTGGAATAATTCCCCAACCAGAGTATGATATGGCAAGCTAAGTTATAAATTATGTTGAGTTAATTACTCAAAACTATAGGTATTATCATGAAGATTGCAGTAGCCGGTACAGGGTATGTGGGTCTATCAAACGCTATGCTTTTGGCACAACATCATGAAGTCATTGCGGTAGATATCATCGATGAAAAAGTGGCAATGCTAAACAATAAGCAGTCACCGATTGTAGACAATGAGATTGAGCACTTTCTATCAAATAAGACGCTGAACTTCATGGCAACAACGGATAAAGCCGCTTACAAAAATGCTGAATTTGTCATCATTGCTACACCTACCGATTATGACCCTAAAAACAATTATTTTGATACCAGCTCTGTAGAATCAGTCATCAAAGACGTCATGGAGATCAATCCTGATGCGATAATGGTTATTAAATCAACGGTGCCGGTTGGCTATACCGAGCGTATTAAGCAAGAGCTGAACTGCGAAAACGTCATGTTCTCACCGGAGTTTTTGCGTGAAGGTAAGGCCCTGTACGACAATCTACACCCATCACGAATTATCGTTGGTGAATGTTCTGAACGCGCTAAAGTGTTTGCGAATCTTCTTGTGGAAGGTGCGGAAAAAGAAAACATCGACGTACTGTTTACTCACTCAACGGAAGCAGAAGCAGTAAAGTTATTCTCAAATACTTATCTAGCGATGCGAGTTTCTTATTTCAATGAGCTTGATTCTTACGCGGAAGCGCATGGCTTGGATTCTCGTCAGATCATCGAAGGTGTTGGCTTAGACCCTCGTATCGGCAATCATTACAACAACCCTTCATTTGGTTACGGTGGTTACTGCTTACCAAAAGACACCAAGCAACTATTAGCAAACTATCAAGATGTACCAAACAACATTGTGGGTGCGATTGTTGATGCAAACCGTACCCGAAAAGACTTCATTGCGGATTCAATTATTAAGCGCTCGCCTAAAATTGTCGGTATTTATCGTTTGATTATGAAGGCGGGCTCTGACAATTTCCGTGCTTCTTCCATCCAAGGGATCATGAAGCGTTTAAAAGCCAAAGGCATCGAAGTCGTCGTGTATGAGCCGGTATTGGAAGAAGAGCATTTCTTTAACTCTAAAGTTTATTCTGACCTTGAAGAGTTTAAAACCGTATCGGATGTGATTGTATCTAACAGAATGGTAGAAGAAATCGCAGACGTAGCAGATAAGGTGTACACACGAGACCTGTTTGGCAGCGATTGATTACAGTAGCGATTGATTGTACGAGTGATTAAGATTAATGAAACGAGCGATTAATGACAGCTGTGATTGATCAAAGATGTGATTGATCAAAGGTGTGACGGTTGAAGGTGAATTTTAGCGTTTGCTAATTCGACCAGATGTTAACAGCTCGATCTATCCGTTTAGTGGCGATATACTGAACCTCTAAACGGATAGGGACACTTATTACCAATGAAAACACGTGACAAGATTGTTTATGCTGCTCTAGAGCTTTTTAATGAGCACGGCGAGCGCAGTATTACGACCAATCATATTGCTGAGCATATCGAAATTAGCCCTGGTAATCTCTACTACCACTTCCGCAACAAACAAGAAATTGTCCGTGATATCTTTACTCTCTATTCGACAGAGTTGCTTGAAAGGTTCACACCGATTCAAGGGCAACAAGAAAGCCTCACGCTACTCAAGCGCTACCTAGATTCTATCTTCACGCTGATGTGGAAGTACCGATTCTTCTATGCGAACCTACCTGAAATACTGTCTCGTGATGAAAAGCTCCACCTTGATTACATGGCCGTACAAGAAAAGCTGCAAACCAACCTTGTGGGTATCATGCGAGCCTTCGTTGAGTTGAACTTGCTCAAGGCAACAGATGCAGAAATGAAGTCGATGGTGACGTCTCTTCACTTGATTGCATCAGGTTGGTTGGCGTATCAATCTGCGATGTCTCCAAAAGCTCAAATTACCGAGCAAGTGGTTCATCAAGGAATGCTGCAGATGATCGCGACGGTTAAACCGATTGCGACAGCTCAAGGTTTTGAGCAGCTGACATTATTGGAAGATGGTGTAAGGGCGTTGAACTCTAAATAGAAAGAGACGAGTAAGCGATATACGGGATTCGAAGAAAGATACTCGCATCCCGTATCTGCTCTTTATCGAACCAACCAGCTCTTTGGATTCTGAGCTTGGCTGTTTCTACGAATTTCAAAGTACAGTGATGGGCGTGTTTGGCCGCCAGTGTCACCTGCAAGCGCGATGGCTTCACCCGCTTTAACCTTGTCACCTTCTTTCTTCAGTAGTGCTTGGTTAAAGCCATAGAGCGTCATATCACCTTTACCATGATCGAGAAGAACCACTAAACCATAGCCTCGCAGATACTCGGCAAATACCACCGTACCTGAGTAAACGGATTTAACCTGCTGACCGTACTTGGCGTTGATCACCATGCCTTTCCAGTTAATTTGCCCCGTTTGACGTGAACCGTAGTTATGTAGAACTTTATCTTTGATCGGCCAAGGTAGCTTACCTTTACGTTTTGCTAGGCCATCCATTGGGACTGCATTACGTCGTTCTCGAGCCGCTTTTTCTGCTTTTGCTATTTCAGCTTTCAGGCGAGTTTCATTTCGCTGAAGTTCAGCCAAGTAATTTTTGTCGCCAGAAATATTCTTCTTAATGCTACCAACGGTTTTCTTACGTTGTGTTTGAGTCTGAGACAACTTGTCACGCTTGGTGGTTTGCTGTTTTAACAATGTTGCGATTTGTTCTTGCTCGAGTTGACGCTGTTTGTGGCTCTCTTCTAATTCAAGTTGCGTCTGTTCAATTGTTTTAATTGTTGCGGAGCGAGCTTTGGCCAGGTGCTGGTAATAATGACTGATGCGATCTTCTTCTACACCAGTGTTGAGAATGTGAGAAGAAGCCTTAGCTCGACTTGTCATGTAGTAAGTCTGAATAAGCTGCTCTAACTTGTCTGTCTGGACGTTTTTCTGTGCAGTGAGGGCTTTGATCTTGGTGTCTAAGCTAGCAATATTCGCATTAGCGGTATTGAGCTGCTTCTTGCTGTCTAAAATCGCTTTTTCCAGTGCAGCGATGGATAATTCTTGTTTCTTGAGGCTTGCTTGTAGGCTATCAAGTTTTTTCTGTTGTGAGGACAAGTTTTTTTGCTGGCGAGAGATTTCGCTTGATACGCCTTTCAGCTCCCCTTGAGAGGCAGCAAATGATGAGGAAGACAAAAGAGCCACACCAAGGCTGGCAGATATCAAAAGAACAGTGCTCATTGATTGAATGGGTTTCATCATTATCGTCATTTTGCTCTTATTAATAATCAGCATCTGCTGCGAGTCTTTTGCTGTCAGTCTTTTCGCATCTCGGCTATCGGCTATTCGTCGGATCCCGAATCTGCTCTTAAATCCCATCACCATGGATGAAGTTCTGAGAGCGACCGTTAAACCCCTGATCCATGTCTAAAGATGGCTTGTCAGTTTTCGGCTTTCCAACAATTTTTGCAGGAACACCAGCGACAGTCGTATGAGGCGGAACGGCTTGAAGAACCACAGAGCAAGAACCAATTTTCGCGCCTTCACCCACTTCAATATTGCCAAGTATTTTAGCGCCGGCACCGATCATTACACCTTCTCGGATTTTAGGGTGACGATCGCCACCTTCTTTACCCGTACCACCTAAAGTCACGTCTTGAAGGATCGATACATCATTTTCGACGACAGCAGTTTCACCAATCACGATACCGGTGGCGTGGTCGAGCATGATCGCTTTACCGATACGAGCGGCTGGGTGAATATCCACTTGGCAAGCAACCGAAATTTGGTTCTGTAGGTAAGTAGCAAGTGCGATACGCCCTTGCTTCCATAGCCAGTTAGCCACTCGGTAACCTTGCAAAGCGTGGTAGCCTTTCAGATAAAGCAGAGGCATCGAGTACATCTCGACCGCAGGATCTCGATTTACCGTCGCGCAGATATCACAAGCAGCCGCATCAATAATCGATTGATCTTGCTTAAATGCTTGTTCAACCACCTCACGCACCGCCATTGCGGGCATTGAAGCCGTCTTTAATTTGTTTGCTAGGATGTAACTTAGCGCAGCGCCTAAGCTTTCGTGGTTGATAATGGTGGCATGGTAAAAACTCGCAAGCATAGGTTCTTGCTCTGACTGCTGTCGAGCTTCCTTCACAATGCATTGCCAAACCTTTTGCTGTTCACAGTGTTGCATTTTTCCATCCATTTTATCTATTTCATTCCACGACTTAATAAGCGATGTTATCGCTCTGACTTCTTGTCTCGAGCAAGCAGATCTTGTGCCGCTAAGTGGGCATCTTTCCCTTGATACAGCACTTGATAGATTTGTTCAACAATTGGCATCTCAACGCCCATACGTTCGGATAGTAACCAAACTTCTTTCGTGTTGCGATAGCCTTCGACCACTTGGCCGATCTCTTGTTGTGCCGTATCGACGTCTTTACCTGAACCTAAAGCCAATCCAAAACGACGGTTACGTGATTGGTTATCAGTACAGGTTAGTACTAGATCGCCCAGCCCGGCCATACCCATAAAGGTTTCGGGTTGTGCACCCAGTGCAGCGCCTAAGCGACTCATCTCAGCTAACCCACGCGTGATAAGGGCTGTACGAGCATTGGCACCAAAACCAATACCATCCGACATGCCTGCGCCAATTGCGATAACATTTTTCACCGCGCCGCCAAGTTGCATGCCGATGAAATCTGAGTTTGCGTATACGCGGAATGTTTTACCGCAGTGGATCTTCTCTTGCAGCTCTTCTAAGAATACTTCATCTGGTGACGCGACAGAGATAGCCGTTGGCATGCCCATCGCTAACTCTTTGGCAAAAGTAGGCCCTGATAGAACCGCTAGCGAGTACCCAGCACCCAGCACATCGTGCGCGACATCTTTAAGTAAGCGGCCTGTTTCTGGCTCTAGGCCTTTGGTCGCCCAACAGATGCGAGAATCCGTACCTAAGTAAGGTTTTAGGCTGTTTAGAACAATGCCAAACACGTGGCTAGGCACAACAACGAGAAGGTCACGACTTGCTGTTACTGCTTTCTCAAGATCGGATTCGATGATTAGGCTTTCTGGAAAGTCGATATTTGGCAGGAACTCATTATTAGCACGCTCAGATTCAAGACGAGCCATATGAACAGGGTCGTGTCCCCAAAGAACAACATTGGCACCGTTACGCGCTAGAGATATCGCTAAAGAGGTTCCGTAAGAACCGGCGCCTATCACTGTCATGGCGATGTCTTTACCGTAAGCGCTGCCTTTACCGCAAGCATCTGGCGTGTTAGTCGGGCGAGTTGTGTCTGTCATGCTTCCACCTAAAAATAATGAGGGAAATCGAAGAGTTTTGGAGAAACCCTTTACTAAGAAGAAAAAGCGCTCTACCAAAGTACAGTGTAAATAAAAAATGCACATCGCAGAAGCTGCGATGTGCATTTAAAACTAATTATTTCACAAAAACTAGCTATCGAATAAAAGGCAATCTTCTAATAAAAATAGCCGTTTGTTGGCCGTTCGTTTATTAGTTATTTATTGGTCATTTATTCGCTAAGCGTTAAGACTACATTGAGACTTAAGCTTGTTCGCCTTCAGCTTGTTGAGCTTGGTTTTGTAGGTAGTTCATGAACAAAGCATCAAAGTTTACTGGAGCTAGGTTCAGTTGTGGGAACGTACCTTTAACCACTAGGCTAGAAATTGTTTCACGCGCGTATGGGAACAGGATGTTCGGGCAGAATGCACCTAGGCAATGTGCCAGTTGGCCAGCTTCCATTTCGCTTGCAGAGAAAATACCGCCTTGTTGAACTTCACAAAGGAACGCTGTGTCTTCTGCATTCTTAACAGTAACAGTTAGACGTAGGATAACTTCGTAAACACCTTCGCCAAGCTCACGGCTTTGAGTGTCTAGGTCCAGTTTTACATCTGGGTTCCACTCTTTTTGAAACATATCTGGAGAGTTTGGCGCTTCGAAAGAGACGTCTTTTAGGAAAATACGTTGGATTGCGAAGTTCTGTTGTGCGTCTTGTTGTGCTGCTTCAGCCATTTTCTTGTCCTTAAAATTTATAATTAGGCTCTGTCCATCATATCAGTCGAACAAAGCCCTAAAGTAATATCGTTTTACTCGGTCAGCTTATTTTTTACCTTTAACCTATTTCTTACCTTTAACTAAAGGAAGGTTAGCTTCGCTCCAAGCCACTAAGCCGCTTTTCAGCACGCTTACGTTTTCGAAACCTGCTTTAACCAGCAAGTTCGCGCTTTCTTGAGCGGTTTGACCCGTCTTGCATACTACGATGATTGGGTCTGCTTTGTGACTTTCAAGGCTACCAAAGTTATTTGCTTTGATATCTGACGGTAAAATGTGAACTGCGTCAGTAATATGGCCTTTCTTGAACTCATCCTTAGTACGAATATCAACCACAACACCGTTTTCACGGTTAATCATGTGTGTGGTTTGCGCTGCAGTGATCTCTTTATAAGCTGCGTTTGATGTCTTGATAACGTTCGCAATGATGGCAACAACCAAGCCGATCCATACGATGGCTAAAATCATATTCTCTTGAACAAATGGAACTAACTCTTGCATATCTTGAACTCTTATTCGTTATTGGGCGAAAAACTCTAGGTCAGGAGTATAGCGAGAAAGGTAAGGAGAATACAGAGTAGGCATAGGGTTATAAATACAGGCGAGAGACAAAATGGTTTCAGTTTACAAATTATGCATTTACTTGAACACGCTTATTAACTAATATCATTAGCTGATTGTTTAAGCTGAGCAATCAGTTGAGGGCATTATTAACCTCAGCATATAAACGTTTATATACATGGGAATCATTATGAAAAAAATGGCTTTAGTAGCAGCACTAGCTGTTAGCTTCTCTGGCGGTGCTTTTGCTGTAACAGAAACTGCGGGTGCGGGTGCGGGTGCAGGTTCTGGCGCAGCAGCTGGCGCTGGTGCATCAGCAGTAGCAGCAGGCACAGCAACAACAGTAGCAGTAACGACTGCAGCAGTCGCAGCAGCGGCAGCGGTAGCCGTAGCTTCTAACGAAAGCGGTGCAACGACTACAACAACAACTAACTAATTTTTGGTTAGTGCGTGTTTTAGTTAACGTATGTTTAAAACCATTTTATGTGAAAGCATAAAGTGGTTTTTTTATATCAGATTTTCATATTGGATATCAGCAACCAAATTGCTAGGAAGCAGAATTCGTCATGCTTAAACCTCTAATCATATCCCTTGGTCTTTTTCTTGCTGGTTGTTCTCAGCAGTTTCAAGACGTCAATTCCACTTTTGATGAAGCCTTTTTTGGAAGCTCTGATGTTGAGTTGTCGAAGGAATACATTCAAAACTTACCTTATTCGAGCATTTATGCAGAAGTGAATGACCAAGGTAAAATCTTCATGGTCTTAGCGTACGTCGGTGAAAACTCGCAAACGGGCGCAGAGCAGTTAAAATGGATGTCTTCTGACAAAGCGATGATCGTCACTGAAAATGGACGTATCGTACAAACACTATGGCTTCCTTACGAAAACCTTTCTGGTTTGGCATTCCAACCGTTAGATACGTTCTCGTCTGAAAACAACTCGTCAGCCGATTCTTCTGCTGTGTTTGATGTGTCTGCCAACCCCGGAGCTCAAAAATGGCAAGCGGTTTACGACTGGCAGCCTAACTATCGATTCGGCTATAAAGCGAACATCACCCGAACGTATGCGGGAAATGAAACGGTTGAAACTCCGTTAGCGTCTATCGATACCAAGAAGTTCCAAGAAAAAATTCAATTCCCAATGTTAGAACAAGATATCACCAACGAATATTGGGTCGACAGCAAAGGTAAAGTAGTAAAAACCATACAGTATTTAGGCCCTGATATGACAAGGCTTGAGTTAACCGTCCTTAAGCATTATCAAAGCAACT
Source organism: Vibrio cyclitrophicus (assembly GCF_024347435.1). Lineage (NCBI taxonomy): Bacteria > Pseudomonadati > Pseudomonadota > Gammaproteobacteria > Vibrionales > Vibrionaceae > Vibrio > Vibrio cyclitrophicus. Next base: position 3,205,935 of record NZ_AP025480.1, on the reverse strand, counting down.
AACGAACAGGGTAGTGAACTAAAATGATCAATTATATGAGTCATACATCAAAAATGACGGGGCGTCGGTTGCTGATGCTGAGCGCTCTGTTTGTTTTGAGCTCTGCTTCTGCTGCATCTATTGATAAAACTAATAGCGCTTCTTCAGTTAAAACAACCATCGAGCTTCCTCTTCAAGGTGTGACGCTTGAGTATCAAACCAACGTTCGACTGCTTCGTGTATTAGACGACGCAAACGCGAATGCGAGCTCTAGCGCTTACGGTACTATTGGCTACTTCCCACTTTCGGCTCAACTGTTTGATATAACCAATACTGAAGCGACTGCAGTTACTGGATTTAAAGAAGCTAACCAAGCTAATGAATCTATCGAAGCCAAAAAGCGCAATGTACTGAACCAGCTTGAAGCTTTCGCAGTAGAAGAGCCAGAAGCAAACTTAGTGCGCCAACAATTAGCCTCTTTCCAATATCTCAATCGAGTGTTTATTGATTTAGACCGTAATGCCGTTATCTCTCAATCAGATAAGAATCCACTGCTTGTTTCAAGTTCTCATGCTAACAAGCCGTCAGACAGTCAAACTCAAGCCTTTTCTCTGTACTTACCACAACGACCAACGTCAATTCAGTTGATGGGTGCAATGAAAGAGTCGGTCACAGTCAATCTGATTGAGCATGGCACGTTGAATGATTATCTCGATGCATTACCGAACGGCTTTATTGGTGAATCTGCAGACAAAAGTGTGGCGTATGTTGTTCAGCCAGATGGCGTGGTGCAAACCATTCAATATGCGTACTGGAACGAACAGCCGGTGTACTTAGCGCCAGGTGCTACCGTATTTATGGCGTTCTACTCTCTGCCATCGGAATATTCAACGTTGAACCAAAATATTGTCGATTTGCTACGTCATAAGGTTGGCCTGTAATGCTGAAACAGAAATCATTCCCTCTATCGGCAGTGTGCACATCGGTTACCTGCGCCTTGTTAATGGCCAACAGCGCTTCTGTTTTTGCAGAGACGGTTTTTGCTGACCCGGTTCGTGCAGAAACAGCCATTGATTCCTCGTCAATCAGAGCTGATAAATCATCATTCGACGACACAGAATACCGAACATCGCAAATGAACTTTGGCGGTGTCGGCTTAATGCAAATGCCTACCGCGCGCATGGCTCCAGAAGGTGAGTTCAACTTTAGTGCTTCGTTTAACAATGAATACCATTTTTATAACGTGAGCCTGCAGGTGATGCCTTGGCTTGAAACCACCATTCGCTATACACAAACTCAAGATCTTTATTATAGCGGTAGTGGCAATCAAGACTGCTCTCAAAACTCATTCAGTGGTTGTACTAAGCACACCGATAAAGGCATCGACTTTAAAGTACGCTTAATCGAAGAAGGGTATTACTTACCGGAAGTGTCGGTCGGTGTGCGTGACTTTGGTGGTACCGGTTTATTTGATGGCGAGTTTGTTGCGGCGACCAAACGCTTTGGCCCTGTTGATTTTACCTTGGGCATGGCTTGGGGATACATGGGCACCAGTGGCAACTTCACCAACCCATTGTGTAAAGCCAGTGACAAGTATTGTGAACGCCCATCAGATTATAAAGGCAATGGCGGCAGTGTCGATTTTGAACGTTGGTTTAAAGGCGATGCGGCAATCTATGGTGGCTTTGAATACCAAACCCCTTACAAGCCGTTAACCTTGAAGCTTGAATACGATGGTAATGATTACTCTCAAGACTTCCCAGTAGTACGTGGTGGTGTCGACATGACACAACACACGCCATGGAATGTGGGTGCGGTGTACCGTTTCACCGATTGGGGTTCGGCTAAAGTCAGCTACGAGCGAGGTGATACGCTAACCCTTGGTTTTGATCTCTCTACTAATTTCAATGAAATGTATTCCGTGTGGCGAGATACCGAAACAGCAGAGTTGCGCCCGAGTGGTGTAGAGACGGTTGATGACATTGATATGGCGGCCCTTGCAAGCCAACTTGAAACGATAGCAGGCTATGAACAAGCGCAAATTTCGGTCGATGATAACAGCATTGTGGTCAAGGGCACTCAGGTTAAATACCGAGACAGAGATATCGCCGTTGAACGCGGTGTGACTGTGATTGCGAATGCGGTGCCAAGTTACATTGATACTTACAAAATCATTGAGAACGATAAATCGTTGGAACTGACCGAGACAACGGTCAATGCCCAAGCGTTCAAGGCGGCGGCGAACAACCATTATCTTAACGCTCAAACCCGTGATGCTTCACACACTCACGAATTAGAACGCCAGAAGTCCGTTGTCTATCATGATGGGCGTGAGCGATTCGATGTATCGATTTCACCAAACCTCGCTCAATCGTTCGGTTCTGCTGAAAACTTCTATTTATACAGCTTGGGTTTATACACCAATGCTTCGTTCTGGGCGTTAAACAATGTTGAACTGTCAGGTTCTCTGTACGTTAACTTAGTCGATAACTACGACAAGTTTAATTATACCGTCCCATCAGACGGCACTGACCAAACGCCAAGAGTAAGAACCTTGTTCCGCTCTTACGTTGACGATTCGGTTCGCTTAGATCGCTTACAACTGACTTGGTTTGAAGACTACGGTAGCGGTGTCTACACCCAAGCTTACGGGGGCTACCTTGAAAGCATGTTTGCGGGTGTGGGTGGCGAAATTCTGTATCGACCATTCAATCAAAACTGGGCCATTGGTGCAGACATGACAGCAATAAGCCAGCGCGATCCTGAAAGTTGGTTCGGCACGTTTGATCAAGAGATCCAAGTCAACCCAGACGATAGCAGCCGAACGTACAAAGTGATTGATAAGGGCACGACGGGCTTTATCACCGGTTACTACACCCCACAATGGGACTTCCTGAGCGATACCTTGCTTAAAGTGGGTGTCGGTAAATTCCTGGCGGGTGATATCGGGACTCGTGTCGATTTCTCTAAGCAGTTCAAGAGTGGCGTTATTGCCGGTGCGTTTGTCAGCTTAACCGACATGACAACTGAAGAGTACGGTGAAGGCAGCTATACCAAAGGCTTCTATGTATCAATTCCGTTCGATCTTGTTACCGTGAAACCAAGCTCAAGCCGCGCAGGCTTTACCTGGTTACCGATCACGCGTGACGGCGGCCAAGTGTTGAATAAGCAATACAACTTGTTCGATCAAACTGATGCTCGCTCACCTTGGTTCCAAAGACCAAGTAGCGTTAAGTAGATTTAGGGGCCGATACGAAACAGAGGCTGATGCGAGATAAAGGCAGGTACGAAATAAAGACAGATGCGATTAACGAGATTTGAAGAGCTCTTCGCTTTCGTCTATTCGCATCTCGCTACTCTCATCCGCTCCTAGGCTCTCGCATCAGCCCTTAAGCTCTTTCACCTTGAAAGCATTCAACTAGGTTGATAATAAGCACAGATTGTGGATAATGCTTACGCAATAAAATAACCGTGTGGAAGTACGGTCTTTGACACGGTTTACGACAAAAAAACTTCTATCTCAATTCCAAATAGATAGAGGCACATTAACTACGCAGTGTGATGTCGCGGAATATCAAAGGGCGGTAGCGTCCCACTTCCCAATCGTAAATGGGAGCAAGATCACAGCTCTTTCACTCCTAGGCTCAATTAAATATTGCGTAGCTGATAAAATGACTCGCTTAACTTCCTTTGGGTATCCTTCGGGATATCACGACACATTCCGTTTCTATGAACTTGGTTAACATGAAGATTAATAAAAATCGTCTCCTTATAGCGCTCCTTCCTGCACTGCTTGCAGGCTGTACGACTCCAGGAACCCACCTTACGACTGGCAATAAGAATGTGATTCAGCCTTCAGAGGAACAACAAGAGTCTGATATTTCAGACGTGGTTAATCTTTACCCATTGACCGCTCAATCGGTATCAAACTACCGAAGTGACTCTTTATCGGTTTCACAAGCAAACCCAAAACTCGATGTTGATATCGCGAAGTATGAATACCAAGTGGGTGTCGGTGATATCCTAAACATTACTATCTGGGATCACCCTGAATTGACCATTCCTGCTGGTTCTTACCGTAGTAGTGCAGAAGCAGGTAACTGGGTTCATGCTGATGGCACCATCTTCTACCCGTACATTGGTACTGTTGAAGTCGCTGGTAAAACCGTACGTGAAGTGCGTTCTGATATTTCAAACCGCTTAGCGAAATACATCGAAAGCCCTCAGGTTGATGTTAACGTTGCAGCTTTTCGATCTAAGAAAACCTACATTACCGGCGAGGTTTCAAACCCTGGCCAGCAAGCGATTACCAATATCCCTTTAACATTACTGGATGCCGTGAATCGCTCTGGTGGTTTGTCTGAAGATGCCGACTGGCGTAATGTTTCATTAACGCGTAATGGCGTGGAAGAAAATCTTTCACTTTACGGTTTGATGCAACGTGGTGACTTAACGCAAAACCGCTTACTGCAAGCGGGTGATATTGTTCACGTACCGCGTAACGATAATCAAAAAGTCTTCGTGATGGGTGAAGTGAATGACCCACAACTGTTGAAGATCGACCGTGTCGGCATGAGCCTAACGGAAGCACTGAGCAACGTAGGCGGCATTAACCAGTTGTCGGCAGATGCAACAGGCGTGTTCGTGATTCGCACTTCGGATGATAAATCGGAACGCATGGCCGATATCTACCAACTGAATATGGAAGATGCCTCTGCATTGGTGATTGGCACCGAGTTTGATTTAAAACCTTACGACATTGTGTATGTCACCGCCGCGCCAATCAGCCGCTGGAACCGTGTGATTGGTCAGCTTGTACCGACCATTTCTGGTTTCAACGACCTAACCGAAGGCATGTTGCGCGTTCGTAATTGGTAATAAGCCATGACTAGTACTTTGCAATCACTGGTATAAGCCCTGATTGATAATCAGGTTGCATGTTGCGTGTAACCTGATTTTTTACATTTATAAGCGCGTCAGATTTATAAATACGCTCGGTTGATGAAAAACTAACGTTATTAAGTGAATTATGTTTAATAAAATTTTGGTGGTGTGCGTGGGTAATATCTGCCGCTCACCGACTGGAGAACGTGTTCTTCAAAAGCTGCTTCCTAATAAAGAAGTGGCCTCTGCGGGTATTGCTGCCGAAAAAAGTCGTTTAATCGGTAAGCCAGCAGATGAAACGGCGATTTTGATCGCCTCTGAAAATGGTGTTGATGTTGAAAATCATCAATCTCAACAAGTCACACCGCAGCTTTGTGCTCAGTATGATTTGATATTGGTGATGGAGAAGGGCCATTTAGAAGCGCTCACTCAAATATCACCGGAAGCGCGTGGTAAAACCATGCTATTTGGTCAGTGGATTGGTCAGAAAGACATTCCCGATCCGTATCGTCAAAGCCGTGAAGCATTTGAACACGCCTATCAATTGATTGACGAAGCGGCACAAGCTTGGGCGAAAAAGCTGTAATTTAGTTTTGATATACTCTCGCTAAGTTATGTAGCGCGCCATAAGTGATGTACCGCACCACCAATAGAATCACATAAGAGGTAAGGGGACGTAAGCCGTACGTCACTTATCTTCAAAATATTAGTTTAGGAAGTAGCAATCTGATGACAACACAACCATCTCAGCAATCACACACAGATAACTCTGATGAGATAGATTTAGGGAAACTGCTTGGTATCCTGTTGGACGCTAAATGGTTAATCATGCTCACCACATTTGCTTTTGCTGTGTTCGGTATCGCGTTTGCGCTACTTTCGACTCCAATTTATAAAGCAGACGCACTGATTCAAATTGAAGAGAAGAGCTCTGGCGGCATTTCATCAATGGTCGGTGATATGGGCGAATTGTTCTCTCAAGAGTCTTCTGCCACGACAGAGGTTGAGATCATTAAATCTCGCATGATCTTGGGCGAAACGGTTGATAAATTCAATTTAACCACCGTCACCGCTCCGAGTTATGCCCCAATTATTGGTAAAGGGCTTGCTCGCCTAACCGGTGATATTAACCACATTGTTGTGAGTCGTTTTGCGCTGCCAAGCTATGCCAGCGATTACGGACATACGATTCAGATTATTGATGCTGAAAAAGGCACTTACCAGCTCGTGCGTGACGATGAACGCGTTATCTTAAAGGGTAAAGTAGGTGAACTCGCGACAGCCGACGATTACAGCTTGTTTGTGGCAGGTTTTGAATCAAGTAATGGCTTTGAATTTACCATTGGTAAACGCAGCCGATTAGAAGCGATTGAATGGCTGAAATCTTCTTTGTCTCTGTCTGAGCAAGGTAAGCAAACTGGGATTTTGAAGCTAAGCTTTGAAGGTGAAAACAAGCAGCAGATCTCTGAGATACTCAACCATATCAGCCAAATTTACTTCTTACAGAACGTGAAGCGCAATTCAGCGGAAGCAGAGAAGAGCTTATCTTTCTTAGAAAGCCACCTTCCGGGCATTAAATCTGAGCTAACGGGCTACGAAGACACACTGAACAACTACCGCCAAGAAAACGAATCGATCGACTTGGGCCTAGAAGCACAATCAACACTGAAGGTAATGGTTGAGCTTGAAGCGCAATTGAATGAGCTGACGTTTAAAGAGAGCGAAATCAGCCAACGCTTCACTAAAGATCACCCAGCTTATAAATCACTGCTTGATAAGCGTAAAACGTTATTGGGCGAAAAAGATCGCCTAAACAAGCAAGTACAAAAGCTACCGAAAACCCAACGTGAAGTACTGCGTATGACACGTGATGTTGAAGTAAACCAACAGATTTACATCCAGCTTTTAAACAAGGTTCAAGAGCTAAGCATCATTAAAGCCGGTACCGTGGGTAACGTTCGTATTCTAGATGACGCTCAAGCGTATGCTAATGCCGTTAAACCGAAGAAGCCGTTGATTGTTGTGTTAGCAACTTTACTGGGTGGCATGCTCAGTGTTGCGTTTGTGTTAGTAAAAGCGGCGTTCCACCGAGGTGTTGAAAGTCCTGATCAAATTGAACAGATAGGCCTGCCTGTATATGCAGCGGTACCAAAATCTGATTTGCAGATTGAACTGAGTAACCGATTCAAATCCAAGAAACAAAAAACTAAGGGTGCACAAGCGCTGCTGGCTGAATCTAACCCTGCCGACCTTTCCGTTGAAGCACTGCGTGGCCTTCGTACCAGCTTGCACTTTGCGATGCTAGAGGCGAAAAACAACATTCTGATGATTTCAGGCCCTGCGCCAGGCATTGGTAAATCATTCATTTCGACCAACTTTGCCGCAGTCGCCGCCAAAACAGGCCAAAAGGTACTGTTGATTGATGCTGATATGCGTAAAGGTTACCTGCAACAAAGCTTTGGTGTGGGCTGGGATAATGGCCTTTCTGATGTATTGAGCAGTAAACAAGAGTTCGCTCAATCGATTAAAGCCACACCGGTAGAGAACCTAGACATTATTACTCGCGGCCAAGTGCCACCGAACCCCTCTGAGCTGCTGATGCACCCACGCTTTGCAGAACTGATGGAATGGGCATCGAAAGAGTATGACTTGGTGATTGTTGATACCCCACCCGTACTTGCGGTAACCGACCCAAGTATTGTTGGCGCCTTTGCGGGTACCACATTAATGGTTGCGCGTTACGGTCAAAACACCATTAAAGAGATCGATGTAGCTCGTAACCGCTTTGAACAATCAGGTATCGAAGTGAAAGGCGTTATCTTCAACGCCATCGAGAAGAAAGCATCAAGCTCATACGGCTACGGTTACTACAACTACGCCTATTCGAGTGATAAAAAGTAAAGAAAGCAGAGATGGGATGTGGTGACACATCCCGTTATTCCGCTATTCGTTATTCACTACTCGCACCACTCGCACCACTCGCGACTCCGTCATTCCGCCATTTTGTTACTTAAGAAGTGAGGAACGAAGTATCTGGAATCTGCCTTTTATCTCTATCTCTATCTCTATCTCTATCTCTATCTCTATTTGCCGCATTCCGTTTACTCGTCCCCCCTTATCTGCACTTCTATTTCTTAACCACCCCTCCTGTTAAATACAAACCAATTGCCGCTAACACCGGATAACCAAACGCTTCATTGGTCATTTCCCCCAACGGCTTCCAATCGTAGCCGTGCATACAACCCAAGATCACCATCACATGCAGTGCCACATAAGGAATGGTGAACAACAACACAATGTAGCGCTGCACTAACTTAAAAGGTTCATACGCCTTAAGCAGTGCCAGTTTGTGCTTCGCTTTTTCCTCATCAGTAAAAAACATCGCATCTCCTGTGTTGGTGAGTGCATCTAACCCTTTGTTAATGGAAGACTGGCTCCCGAATATTCTTCCGAACAATGTCATACAGCTCCTTGGTTTGTTGATTGGCTTTGACTGTTTAACCTTATTTGCCTAACCTCTATTTATCTAACCTTGAACTGTCTTCCCTCCGTCGGCCATTACCTGAAACTAGATTCCCTATCACGCTCGTTCCTCACTGTAGGGAATGACGACTTTTTATTTAATTAATACCCTCTAGCAGCATCGTTTAGCTTATCCATGCCACCATATTGTCATTCCGCCATTTTGTTACTCAACAAGTGAGGAACGAGGTATCTGGAATCTGCTCTTACTCTCTTAGCCTCACTACCGGACACTCCTTATTCACCCCCCAATCTTTATGCCCCTTCACATTCTCATCTGAAATCAAGAACTGCTCTTGCAAGGCAGCCACCAAACCAAACAGCGCCTTACGCTGCGAAAGTGTGAAATTATCTTCTGGTTGCAGCTCGGTATTACAGCCACCGACGATACAAATGCCAATATTGCTCTTGTTGTGTCCTTTCACGTGTGCGCCGGTTTGCGACAGCGGCCTGCCAAGTTCGACATCCCCACTGCGACGAATCACAAAGTGGTACCCCACATCGCGCCAGCCTTTCTCTTTATGCCATCGGCGAATCTCGGCGACGTTAACATCTTGCTCCGGTGGTGTGGCGCTGCAATGCACCGTAATAAAAGAGTATGGCGGGCAATGAGGTAAGCGGAGTAAAACCGAAACCAGGCTGAAAGAATAGGATGCTGAAGGCAAACAAGGATCTAACGAGGGGATGAGCTTGACCTTGCTAGCCTGTTCTTCCGAGCCTTCCTGATCTCGTGAACAATTTTGCTCTTCCGTACAAGCCTGCTCTGGCAAAACAGACGCCTCTAATGGCGGGTGTGAAACTCGATCAGTTGCTGGTGGAGTGTTTGGCAAAATAAATCCTCTTGTTGTTGTAACCAGGTGACTAAAAATGTGGATAACGAATCTTTTAAATCAGGGTGTAAGGCGATGTGTTGTCGCAAACTTGCTTCTACGGTTTTTGCATAACCAGAGTGATGACGGACATAGCGTAAATACATCACGTAATAACCCAGTGGCGATTTACGCCGCGCTCGGTTGATCATCCAGCAAACATCCTCATAGTTGGGATCTTCAAGGTGCCGGTTTTCGAAATACAGATCTTCAAAACACAGCTCTTCAAAACATGGATCTTTAAAATAACGGCATTCGATGCTCGCCATACCGGGTTGATACGCTGGAATAAAAAGAGAAACTATCGCCTTCATTAAGCACCTTATTGCTGTATGGGGAGAACAATGTACTTCAAGAATTTTGATTGGGGTTGGTGGTAATAATGCGAAAACGGAGGAACACAAAAAAGTGAGAGGTGCTTAGAAGGTAATCATCTTAAGTAGTGTTCTTGTTGCATAACAGTGAGAGCACATAGGAAAAACACTTTTTGTTACTTTTTATATCGCCGTACCTTCGCCCCCAAAGCGCTAAAAAGTGTTGTTAATGCCTTTTTTATCAATGGTTATGCCTATCTATGAGCCTTTATAGCGAAAACCATGCAGATAGGTAGACCAATTAACAAGGAGCGTTACTCATGTGTGTTTCCCTCATTCTTTCATTCATTCCGTTAAAAACCGGATCGCCAATAAGTAAGTTGGTGTTATTAAAATTGGCCGATAACGCAGACGCACGTGGCGTGTGTTTTCCATCTTTAAATTATTTAGCGCAATATTGTGAAGTGTCGGTAAGAACCGTTAAACGACATGTGAATGAACTCGAAAGGCAAGGGTTTGTGAAGCGGATAAAGCGGTTTGATGATTCCGGGCGCCAGCGCAGCAATCTATATCAGCTACGTGTACCCAGCGATAGCCACATTCAACAGGCCGAACTAGACCAAGCAGCCAGAGCTTTAGATCAAGAAGCTAGATCAAGAAGACAAAGATCGAAACCCAAATGAACAAAATCCGGATCTTAAGCTAAACCCGTCTATAAGTGACCATTCAGACACTCATCAGGGTGACTCAAGATCCAACACGGAGAGTGACCATCCGGCACACATAATCTTTCATAAAGAACATAAAACAGAGTGGAACTTGAAAAATGGCATTGTAGATGGCGCCGATATTCTTGATACACCAAGCGGTTCTGAAGATCCTGAGACGGCTACCTCCACCTCTAAACCCAAAACCAAGAACGAAGCCGTGATTGACCTGCTCACCAAAGAGGGCTGCGCCCCGATTTATCATGAGTTCTATGAAATATTAAAACGCACCTGCCCAAAGCTAGATGTGCTGCATGCCATGCAAGCTTGGTTATACATCAACCCCGATAAACGCAAACCCTTTGAGCACATCGGCCATTTTGTAAACGGTTGGCTGAGAAGAAGTGCCCAAGCTAAAACCAAACGAGGTTTAACGCCTGTATTTAAGAAAACAAGAGGCCCCAAGCAAGCCCAAGCCTCTAAACAAACCCAAACGTCTAGACAAGGAACCGCTAAACCCGCCAACCCGATCAAAGCCCTTGATTCAATAAACGCAGCTAGGCCAATAACCGCAACTGGGCCAACAAACACAGATAAACCGACAGAAGATCTACACCACGCATACTCAATCCAAAATGACCAAGCTGAAAGTAAATCGCTAGAACCAAAACAACCAACGCCGGTCACTCAGGCCCTCGCAGACTACAAAGCCAAAAGCACCACCAACCCATTTGAAGCGCGCATCAAGGCTCTCATTCAATCGAGATCGACGAGTACAACAACCAGCAGTGAGAGCCTTAATGCCAAACCAATGACAGGCTCAAACCAGGCAAAGCGCACACAGACAAAAAACGTCTAGAAACAAAAGTACTATTAGGAGAGGGCAACATGGATGAGACCAACCTAAAAAAGCTGACAACGGAAGAGAAGGTAACGATTTTGGAAAAAGAGATAGCGCGGGTTGAAGGGCGCATTGGCGAGTTCTTAGGCTTACTTGTTCACCACTACCCACAGGGGTTAACACGCACTGAAATTAAAGCGTTGCTGGCGGTAAACAATAACCCAAGCTTTGTTTCGCTATACCGAAACGGCAATATTTTCATTGATATAGAAAAGCGCTATTGCGATGCAGCACAAGAAAACCGCTACTTCATAGGAACCCAGTACCTACACAACGTACAATGCTTTCGCTGGGTAAATGCTTGGTAAGTTGCTCGACCAGCCAAGGTGAAATTCAAACTGGTTAATATGCACTTACTTTGCTAGAATGCCCACCAAATTAAAAAATCGTAAGTAAACCGCATAACGCGAACAATTTGTTACCATTGCCTTTAGGAGCCAAACCTAAGGGCGGTAGCGTACTCAAATTTCGCTCGTTAGCAAGTAATAGCAATTCAAAAGCGCTACAAGCTACAGAAAGGCTGCTTTTGGCGGCCTATTGGGGCGGTTTTTAAAAAGGTAGCAATATCTAGGTTTTATAAGGGACTGTCAAAAATAGACTGTCTCAAAATGAATAAAAAGTGTCTCAGTGGCTTAATATTGACTGAGGCGTTTTCGTGAGATTAACCTCAAAAAATGCTATACATATTCACGTTCGTGAGTTGTTCTAAAAACATACTACAAGAGAAAACTATGAAGATCCTCGTCACTGGTGGTGCTGGCTTTATCGGCTCTGCAGTCATTCGTCATATCATCAAGAATACATCTGACAGCGTGGTTAACGTTGATAAACTGACTTACGCAGGCAATTTAGAATCTCTTATCGAGGTGGATTCAAGCGAACGTTATGCATTTGAACAAGTCGACATTTGCAACCGGGCAGAGCTTGATCGTGTGTTTGCCGATCACCAACCAGATGCGGTGATGCACCTTGCGGCAGAGTCGCATGTTGACCGCTCTATCACTGGCCCTGCGGCGTTTATTGAAACGAACATAGTTGGAACATATACGCTATTAGAAGCGACACGCGAATACTGGAATACGCTGGAAGAAAGTGCAAAGTCAGAGTTTCGCTTCCATCATATCTCTACTGATGAAGTTTACGGTGATCTTCCACATCCTGATGACATGGATGTAGGGACAGAGCCTTCAGCCAATAAAAAGTTGCCAATGTTTTTAGAGACAACCTCTTATGAGCCATCAAGCCCCTACTCGGCATCAAAAGCATCGAGCGATCACCTCGTGCGAGCCTGGTTACGTACTTATGGTTTACCGACGATGGTAACGAATTGCTCAAACAACTACGGCCCTTACCACTTTCCTGAAAAATTGATCCCATTAGTGATTCTTAATGCTTTAGAGGGTAAAGACCTTCCTATCTACGGGAAAGGCGACCAAATCCGTGACTGGCTATTTGTCGAAGATCACGCTCGCGCACTCTACAAAGTGGTGACGGAAGGTAAAGTAGGCAAGACCTACAACATCGGTGGCCACAACGAGAAGAAAAACCTCGAAGTTGTGAACACTATTTGTGACATCCTTGATACGTTAGTACCGAAAGACTCGAAGTATGCAGAGCAGATCACCTATGTACAAGATCGCCCTGGTCATGATCGCCGTTATGCGATTGATTCAAGCAAAATGCAGCGTGAACTCAATTGGACGCCTGAAGAAACGTTCGAAACCGGCCTTCGCAAAACAGTGCAATGGTATTTAGATAACTCGGTATGGTGTCAAAATGTACAAGATGGTAGTTACCAACGTGAACGTTTGGGTGTAGAGACAACAGAATCAAAGGTGAAGAAGTAATGAAAGGTATTGTTCTTGCGGGTGGCTCTGGCACTCGCCTATACCCATTGACTCGCGGCGTATCTAAACAGTTATTGCCAGTCTACGATAAACCAATGATCTATTATCCACTTTCTGTGCTTATGTTGGCCGGGATTCGTGAAATACTCATTATCACAACGCCAGAAGACCAAGATGGCTTTAAACGTTTGTTGGGCGATGGCTCAGATTTTGGGATTTCTTTAGAGTTTGCTATTCAGCCTACGCCAGATGGGCTTGCACAAGCTTTTGTTATTGGTGAAAAATTTATTGGGGATGATTCGGTGTGTTTGATCCTTGGTGACAATATTTTTTATGGTCAAGGATTTAGTCCGATTCTTCAAAGAGCTGCAAAGCGTGATACAGGTGCGACAGTTTTCGGTTATCAAGTAAAAGATCCTGAGCGCTTCGGTGTAGTGGAATTTGATGACTCAATGCAAGCGGTATCAATCGAAGAGAAACCTGATTTACCAAAATCAAACTATGCGGTAACAGGTTTGTATTTCTACGATAACCGAGTTGTGGAGATGGCGAAACAAGTGAAGCCATCTCATCGTGGTGAGTTAGAAATTACCACACTTAATGAAATGTACCTCAATGACGGCTCGCTGAATGTTGAACTACTGGGCCGTGGTTTTGCGTGGCTAGATACAGGCACTCATGAAAGTCTTCATGAAGCCTCGTCTTTTGTACAAACGATTGAAAATGTTCAAGGCCTAAAAGTGGCGAGTCTTGAAGAGATAGCTTGGTGCCAAGGCTGGCTTTCTAGGGAACAGCTCTTGAAAGCTGGTCATGCTTTGGCGAAAAATGAGTATGGTCAGTATCTGCTTGCTTTACTCGAAGAATAAGATTGAAAGAGATTGGATATGAGTTTAATTCATTTTATTGATTTCCCCAAAATTAGTGATGATAGAGGCAACCTCGTTGCATTGGAGGGGGTTAAAAACATCCCGTTTTCTATCAAGCGCGTTTATTATCTTTTTGATTTGCAATCAGACATACCCCGAGGCTTTCATGCTCACAAAGAACTGATTCAAGTCGCCGTTTGTGTTAAAGGTCGCTGCGATATTTTAATGGATGACGGAAAGAGTAAAGAAATAGTAACGCTAGATTCACCTGATAAAGGTTTACTCATCGATGTTATGCAGTGGCATGAAATGCAGAACTTTTCTGATGACTGTGTATTATTGGTTCTTGCTAGCGATGTCTATGATGAAGCTGATTACATCCGAAGCTACGAGCAGTTTCAAAACGAGGTGCAAAAGTGAAAATTCATCCATTGAGTGATGTAGCATCATCCCATATTGGTTCGGGGACGACGATTTGGCAATTCTCAGTTGTATTAGAGGGTGCCCAAATCGGTCAAGACTGTAACATTTGTGCTCACACCTTTATTGAAAATGATGTGGTGCTTGGTAATCGAGTTACAGTTAAAAGTGGCGTTTACCTGTGGGATGGTATTCGAGCGGAAGATGACGTATTTATCGGTCCATGTGTCGCGTTTACTAATGATAAATACCCTCGCTCTAAGCAGTACCCATGTGACTTCCCAAAGATACACATTGGTTCTGGTGCGTCAATTGGAGCCAATACTACTATTTTACCCGGTGTTAAAATTGGTGAAAAGGCTATGATTGGTGCTGGCTCTGTTGTGACAAAAGATGTCCCTTCAAAAGCTGTTGTTGCAGGAAACCCTGCGAGAATTATTCGATATATTGAGGTTCAGTAAGCCGTGATTCCATTTTTAGATTTGAAAAGTATCAATCAACAATATCAACAAGAATTAAAAGAGGCATGTGCGCGTGTTATTGATTCTGGTTGGTATATTATGGGCAATGAACTCGCAGCATTTGAACAAGAGTTTGCAGCGTATTGTGGTACTCAATATTGTATAGGCGTTGCCAATGGTCTTGATGCTCTCACATTGACGTTGAGAGCGTGGAAAGAGCTCGGAAGGTTACAAGCCGGTGATGAGGTGATTGTGCCTGCGAACACCTATATTGCCTCAGTTCTTGCGATTACAGAAAATGATTTGGTACCTGTCTTAGTTGAGCCTGATGAGGACACCTTCAATCTCAATGCTTCGAATATTCAGAGTGCATTAACAGATAAAACCAAAGCGATCTTACCTGTGCATTTATATGGCCAGATTTCGCCAATGGATGAAATTGTGGGCCTTGCAAGCGAGCATCAATTACTGGTTTTAGAGGATTGTGCTCAATCTCATGGAGCACAGATTAAAGATACAAAGTGTGGTGCATGGGGGCACGCTGCTGGGTTTAGTTTCTACCCAGGAAAGAACTTAGGCGCATTGGGCGATGCAGGTGCGATCACTACTAATGACAAAGAGCTATATGAGGTACTTGTTGCACTTAGAAATTATGGCTCACATAAAAAGTATGAGAATAAGTATCAAGGTGTTAATTCTCGTTTAGACGAGATTCAAGCGGCTATGTTGCGAGTTAAACTGCAGCACTTGGATAAGGAAACCGCACATCGTCAGCAGATTGCACAATTGTATCTTGAAGGCATAAGTAATCCAAAAGTTATCTTGCCAAAGTTAACAATAAAGGAAGGGCATGTTTGGCATCTTTTCGTTCTTCGTACTTCGGACAGACCTGCACTAATGGAGCATTTGGATAAGCACGGTATACAAACTTTGATTCATTACCCAACACCTCCCCATCAACAAGCGGCTTATCCGGATTTTTCACACTTATCACTACCATTGACAGAGAGCATTCACGAGGAAGTAATGAGTATTCCTATGAGTCCTACGATGACAGTTGAATTCGCGATAAAAGTTATAAAAGCAATTAACGGTTTTAATGTGTGAAAAGACTACTCAAAGTAACAGGCATGACTGGTATTCTGACATTACTAAGGATGCTGGTAGGTTTTGTAATTGCGAAAGTAGTCGCTATATATACTGGCCCTACAGGCATGGCAATGTTGGGGCAAATCCAAGGTATGGTTTCGGTTCTGAACGGGCTTGTGAGCTCTCCAGCGGGAAGTGGTGTCGTTCGCTATACAGCTGAAAATAAGGGTTCAAGCCTTGAAGTGTGTGCTGTATGGTGGCGTGCTGCAATACAATGGATAATCATATTATCATCTATCGTTGTACCTGTTGGCCTACTATTGTCAGAAAATATTGCTAACTGGTTGTTTCAAGACCCGAGTTATTCTTGGTTAGTTAAAGCGACAGTTTGTGTCTTGCCTCTCTCTGCTCTAGGAGTGCTATGTAACTCGATTATTAATGGTCAGGAGCAATACAGGCGATATGTCACGTTGGGCATACTATCAGTTATTGTTAGCGGGACAATCATGCTCATTATGATTACACAATATCATATTAAAGGGGCATTGCTGGCATCAGCTGTACAATCATCCATTATTGGTTTGGTAATGTTGATAGCTAATATTCGACAACCTTGGATGAAAGTCAAATTTTGGATAGGAAACACTGACAATAAAGCTAGACAAGATATCGCCAGATATATGCTGATGGCTCTAACTAGTGCTTTAACTCTACCTATTTCATTAATTGTAATTCGAGGCTTTCTTGTAGACCAAGTTGGTTGGGATGTTGCGGGCTTATGGCAAGCAGTTTGGAAAATATCTGAAGTTTATTTAGGAGTAATCACTTTAGCTCTAAGTACATACTACTTGCCAAGGTTAGCATCTTTGAGTGGTGTAGATAGTATTGTATATGAAATACATAAAACGGCAAAAATGGTTCTGCCTATTGTGGTTTTTTTAGCCATCAGTGTATACGTTGCTCGTGATGTTATTATATACATCCTATTTACCGAGGAGTTTATAAAGGCAAGAGAGCTTTTTTCTATTCAATTGACTGGAGATGTTGTAAAAATTGCTAGTTGGCTCTATGCGTATCCAATGCTGTCAAGAGGTGCTGCGAAGTGGTTTATTTCAACTGAGATTGTATTTTCTCTTTTTCTAGTTTCCTTGAGTTACGCCTTTATTTCTTACTTTGGGATCATAGGTGCACCTATGGCATATCTGACTAATTATATTATATATTTCTTATTTGTATTTGTTAATGTAAGAAGGTTTTCTAAGTAGCTATTTAATATCATGCGAGATAAAGAATTGAAAAGAGTATTGGTTTACGGTGAATATAGTGGTTATGGAAAATCACTAGTTGATGGTTTTCGAGAGAACGGCTACGAAGCGGCTGTTTTTAGCTTTGATAATGATGCGTGGAAGAATATAAGTATAGACATTTCACTGCCAAATGTTAATTGGTTTTTTAAACTATATTATTTAATTAAGTTACTTCCTGAGTTGGGGCAATATGATGTGGTTTACATTATGAACCCTCAGTTTTTATCCTTAAAGAGGATAGGTCCAATAGTAGCTACTTACTTTAAGTGGAAAAACATAGAAATTAATTTACTATGTTGTGGTGATGATTGTGAGTATATCAAGTTAGAGACTGATAGTAACTTTGAAGGATGGGTTTATAAAAACATTAGTTTACCAAGGACAAACTACTTTAAAAGATGGATAGATTGGGCGGTAAACAATCAAATAGCGTCTATATCTAAATCAATTATACCAACAATGTATGACTACTCATATGGTTGGCGAAGAAGTAAATTTAAAGATAAAGTTACTGAAACCATCCCATTAGCATGTGATTATAAAAGCGAAAGTATATCATTTGAAATAAAAGATAAGGTAAAGATACTTCATGGGATTAATAGGCCTGACGTAAAAGGGAGTAAAGTAATTCTCTCTGCGTTAAAAAGGATTAAAAGTGAATATAGTAATGTCGAAATTTTAGAGGCTAATAGGTTGTCATTTGATAAATACATAAACCTATTAAGAGAATCTGATATTGTTATTGATCAATGTAGAAGTAATTCATATGGTATGAATGGGATATTTGCAATGTTTTGCGGATCTATTTTATTATCTTCTTTCAGCCGTGAAGCAAAAGAAGATCTAGGCATCAATAACAGTCCTGTAATATCCATAATTGAAGATGAAGATGTTATTTACAATAAATTGTGTGAAGTGTTAAATATGAAGAAGTTTGAGATGGAAAAAATAAAAAGAGAAACTTATGACTTTGCATATTCATTACATGACTCAAAAAAAGTTGCTAAGAAAATTCTAGATACTAGGAACTAATAATGAATACGAAATTTTCTATAATCATCCCTGTTTATAATGTTGAGGGTTACATCCTTGAATGTCTCGAATCGGTATTTTCCCAAAATTACCCTCATTATGAAGTTATAATTGTCAATGATGGTTCTAAAGATCAAAGTATTGAAATTGCGAAAGAATATATTGAAGATAAACCTAATTTTGTGATTGTCCATCAAAATAATGGAGGGCTGTCAGTAGCTAGAAATACAGGTTTAAAAAATGCAAGTGGAGAATACATACTTTATTTGGATAGTGATGATTTACTAAAATCAGTTGATGCTCTCGATATTATTGACAGGAATCTCTCAGAAAAGAATGCAGATGTTTTATTTTTTGGTTCCAACGCATTCAATGACGCTGATGGTGCTAAGAACGAAAGATTTTGTATTAAACGTAATAACTCAAAAGCTAGTCAGACTGGTAAAGAGTATCTTTGTAATAGTATAAGTACGAATAATTACCAGCCTATGGCTTGGTCGTATGTGTATAATAGAAAGAAATTTAATGACCTAAATTTTGAGCCTGGAATATTACATGAAGATAATCTATTTACTTTATTGCTACTAATACATGATAAATGTGATAGTGTATATGAAATAGAATCGGTTGTTCACTTTTATCGAATTAGAGATGATTCAATTATGGGAACTAAAAAAACATCTAAGCATGTCAACGGATGTCTTGTTTGTGCTAAAAAGATGGACATATATATTAATGATAAGGTAAGGAATACTGAAAAGAAATTACTTCGCTCGATAAAATACCTAATAAAAAGTTTGTACGTTTCTTCTGTTGGTTCTTTCATCTTATCAAAAGATACACGCTTAATAGAAAGGATTTTTTTCATATGGAAGAATATCCCAATTAGTTATATGACCTTGAGGGTCGTAATTATCATGTTGATTCCCAATATATATGTTAAAAGAAAATCAAAATAACTTAAGTATAGTTCTATTTTTTTGTTTGTTAGTGATAACGCCTTTTATTAGTTATGGTTTGTTTTTTTTAATATTGCTAATTTATGGGTTTAGTGTTTCTTTAACAGAAAAATATATAATAACATCAAAAGAAATATCTATATTTGTCGGGCTATATAGTGCTGTTCTAATGGCTCTCCTTTTTAGCTCCATTGAAGTTTCATCCGATGTTGAAGAATATCATAGACTAATATCGATCTATACTGATCCAAATGTTTCTATTTTTTCTCATAAAGGCGAATTTTTATTCGTAGGCTATATTAGGGTATTGTCTAAAATATATAACGACGTTGATTTTATATACTTTTTGTTGAATTTAACATCTACACTATTGTTTTATTTTTTATGTTTGAAGATTTGTGGAAGAAGAGCAATATTATGCTTTCTCCTGTTGGGTTTTTATAACTTTTTTTTCGTTTCTGGTTTTCTTCTTAGACAAAATATTAGTTTATTAATATTCTCATTAGCTCTTTGCTATAATAAAAATATATTTAAACATATTGGTGCTTTTTTTAGTTTATTCTTTCATCTTACGACTTTGATATTCTTGCCTTTATTGATTAATAGGTTATCAAAAGCCATTGAAAGTAATGTAAAATTAGTATTTTTCTTCATTCTGATTAGTGTTTTTTCTTTCTTGATTCTGAATATGGAGTTTCTCCGTATATTAATTTCAATGTTGGGCACATTATCTTTTGCTGATAACCTTTTTTCAAGGTTGGCATTCTTCCATCAAGATTTATCTTTTAATTCTACATCCTTTAGTGGGTATTTGTTTTCTTTTTTTATTATGTATGCTTCTTATTTAAGAGCAAAAGGTAGGTTAGATTATGATAATCGAGCGTTAATGTTGTTTTTGTTTGTTAGTTCTTGTTTATATATTGCCACAGCGAATATACCTGTATTGCCAACCAGGCTTGGTTTTATTAGTAATTACTATGGCCCGATTGCGTTATTTATCGTAGGCGAGGGTTCATTTAATAGGTTCATTAAATTACGTTGTTCATTATTTGACTCGATTGTTTCTATATTGATAATATACCTCTTTCTTAAGGGAGTACAAAAGTTATCATTGAATGAGCTAGGGCTTGGTTTTTTATCTTTGGCAGGTGATAATATTATTAATTTTACAGCTATGAAGATCCTGGAATTATGAGTTTTATATTACTAGTTAACGATGTTAGCATGCCCGGAGGTTTAGCTACAATTTCAAAAAACATTTATTCTAGAATTAAGTCGGATGGGATGGATATAAAGCTTTTGACCGCGACAAACTCTAATTCTTGTTTATTAAATGATGGTGAGATTGATTTGGGCCTGCCTCTTCTGCACGGGAGGAATATTTTTTATAGATTGTTTTGGTACCTCAGTCTTATATTTGTTTTGCGAAAATTACTAGTCTCTGACTATAAGACATGTACGTTTGTTCCAATTGGAACTATGATGAGTCTATGTGTTATTATATCAAAGTTGCTCTCGCATAATTTTGATGGAAAAATTATCGCTACAGAGCATGTTCCGTATGTTTTACATTCTAAGTTCATACTTTTCCTTATACGATATCTTTATAAGTTTACATCTAGTCTAGCTGTATTGTCTGAATATGATAAAGACTACTACAGTATATATTTAGATAACGTGGTTGTTATGCCTAACTTTCTTGAGAATAGTAAGAAAAACTTTAAAGTGGCAAAGACAATTTCCCTACCAACAAAGTTTTTGTATGTAGGGAGGTTCACTAAAGAGAAAGGTGTCGATAGGCTTGTTGATATATTTTATTCTTTCAAAAAGCTAGAAAAGTTAGAGAAAAGAGAAACAGATTCTGTACTGACTATTGTTGGGGAAGGTCCGTTAGAGTCATATCTTAAACAGAAGATTGAGGATTATAATCTTAATGAATATGTCGAAATCCATCCCCCTGTTACTAATGTAATCAATTTATATAATAGTTCGGATGTGCTGTTAGTTTGTTCTCGATTCGAAGGGTTTGGGCTTGTAGCTTTGGAAGCATATTATAGTGGAGTGCCTATAATTGCTTTTGACTGTCCTGGTGGCTTATCAGATATTGTTATTCAGGATGAAAATGGTTATTTGGTCAAAGATACTGATGAATTTGATTATGTTACCAAAATGTTGGTGCTTTCTGTTGATGAGGAGCAAAGGTTACGCCTCTCAAATAGCTTAGTTCTCGGTGATCGTTACTCCGCTAGTTTCGTTATTAATTTATGGTACAAGCTTTTTTTTGATGTTTGTCAATGTTCTAGATAGTAAGTCAACATGTTTGATTTGTTTGATTTTATTTATTCTGAGGATACAGAAAACCACGGGCATGCCCGTGGGTATCTACATCGTTTTTGTTTTCTGGTGGTTTTTCTATGATAAAGAAAATAGTATGCTTTGACCCTCCATATAGTAATTATTTTAACGACATTTCCTGTGAAATAGAGAATATAATAGGGTGTAAAATTGAGAAAGAGTGTTTTACTTTTAATAAGGCAAATAAGATTTACTTGAGCGACTTCAATATTTTTGTTCCTAGAGTATCCGATGTTGATAACGTTAGTATTGAAGATTATCTGTTCGTATCAAAGATAAAGTCATTAAGTAATATCACTGGTAGCCGCGGAGAAGACCTCGATAATATAAAGTCAGACATTTTAAATTATAAGGTAATAGAAGAGTATATTGTTTCTAATAAAGAAAGTGTCTTTCTATTATATAATGATTTACGCTGGCAGCATGCATTTGCTATCGATATTCTAAAAAGAGAAAATCTAAAATACTTTGTTTTTGAGAGGGGGGTTTTTCGCCCATATTCAACGACAATTGATTCTAAAGGAGTAAATGCAAATTCTAGGTTTTGTAGTTTTGATGTTGAAAATAATATAGTCCCGGAATGTGATAAAATCAGTATTGACGACGCTTTCTTTGTCGAAAGAAGAGAAAGGCCATCTAAAATTAAGTTTTTTTATTACTTTATGCTAAGTGCAATATATAGGTTTTTTTATCATGAACATACAAAAATTTCGTCTAAAACACCATATAGAAAGAACTTGGCAAATTATATAAGTCTGCAGGCAAAAATTTTATTTGAAAGAAAAAATAGTCAATCCATAGATGAAATAAACGTCATCGATAAAGATATTATATTTGTGCCATTACAGTTATCTAATGATACTCAGACGTTAATTAACTCTTCATTCCGCAGTACTCAAGAATTTATTGATTTTGTATATAAACAATATGTAGACTCTGAATACTATAAGAGTATGCAGTTAGTCTTTAAAATGCATCCACTTGATGTGGACAATTACAAATTTCCACCCGAAACCATTATAACAAATGAAAATACGTTAAAGATGGTATCAAATTCTAAAATTTGCGTAACTATAAACTCAACTGTTGGATTTGAAGCTATACCTTTTTGTGATGTTATATGTTTAGGAAAGTCTTTTTATACTGAACATGGATTAGTAAATAGACCATTACCTTCTCATAATATATTTTCAGATACCTCGGCTAAAGGTGATTTTGAAAGTTATAAATATCAAGTTTTACAACAATATCAAGTTCCTGGTTCCGTTTATAATTATCAAGAACAGGACGTAGAATATGCATCAAATAAAATCATTAATTACATTATTTAGAGGTTAACATGTTCCTTATAGCTGGTCCTTGTGTCATTGAATCTGAAGGCTTAGTCCTAGATACTTTTGCACAGTTACAAGAAATTACAAATAAACTTGGTATTGAATATATTGCTAAGTCTTCTTTTACCAAAGCTAACCGTTCATCGGCTTCAGCTTTTACTGGTCCGGGTGTTGAAGAAGGATTGAAGATCCTTCAAAAAGCTAAAGACCAGTTAGGCGTAAAAATTATAACAGACGTTCATGATGATACTCCTTTGGATGAAGTTGCATCAGTTGTTGATGTCTTACAAACTCCGGCTTTTCTCGTGCGTCAAACTGGTTTTATTCAACGAGTTGCCTCGATGGGTAAACCTGTCAACATTAAAAAAGGTCAATGGATGCATCCATCAGACATGGCTCCAGTAGTAGAGAAATGTCGTGCAGTTGGTAACGATGATATATGGCTATGTGATCGTGGTACTAGCTTTGGTTTTGGTCAACTCGTTAACTATATGCCTGGCTTAACTATCATGAAAGAAACAGGGTGTAAGGTTGTAATGGATGCAACGCACAGTGTTCAAATGCCAGGTACTCTGAATGGTTCAACTGGTGGGAATCGCTATCATGTTCCGGCTATTGCAAGAGCAGCAGTGGCTGTTGGTATTGATGGCTTGTTCATGGAAACTCACCCGAACCCAGATAAGGCATTATGTGACGGTCCAAATATGTTGCCACTGAAACATATGGAAGAACTACTAGAGACTTTGCTTGAGATTGATGAAGTCGTTCATCGTCGCGCTTTTATTGAATCTAAATTGGTCTAATTATGTTGGATAAGCAGGTCTGTAATAATATCAAAATGGTTTTGCTTGATGTTGATGGTGTAATGACTGATGGCTCAATTTATATTAATCAAGACGGTGAGTGCTTCAAATCATTTAATGTTAAAGATGGTTTGGCTATCGAGTTATTACGTAGCCATAGTATTCTTGTTGGTGTTATTTCAGGTAAAGCGAGTTCAGCTTTAGATACTCGATGCCAACAACTGGGTTTTGATGAAATAATTACTGGTTGTAAAAATAAACTTCCCGCTTTAATGAATATCTGCTCTAAATATGAAATCACATCAGATCAAATTGCTTTCCTAGGGGATGATGTGCTGGATATACCGATCTTTGAAAAGGTAGGTTTAGCTGTGTCGCCAATTGACGCTCACAGTTTAGCTATCGATAGTGCAGATTGGGTTTCGTCTTTTGAGGGTGGTAAGGGCATGGTAAGAGAGTTTGTTGACCTATTATTGGTGACACAACTTGATAAATCACTAAAAGAGGTATATGAACCTTTACTTGATAAAATCCGCTTAGATGACGTAGCAACAATGGAGCAATAAATAATGAGTGTGAAAGTTGTAATTCCAGCACGATACGGCTCATCTAGACTACCTGGTAAACCTTTATTAACTTTGCTTGATAAACCTGTTATTTGGCATGTAATAGAGCGTTGTAAAGAGGCGGGCATCGAGCAAGCTGATATTTTTGTCGCCACTGACGATCAAAGAATCAGTGATGTGCTAAAAGATGAGGGCATCCAAGTGGTTTTAACGTCCTCGTCACATCAATCCGGTACGGATCGTATCAATGAGGTTGTTGAGCTTAAAGAGTGGAGCGGTGATACCGTTGTCGTAAACGTGCAAGGAGATGAACCAATGATCCCACCAGTGCTCATTCAACAACTTGTCTCATTTACGTTGTCAAATCCCTCTTACCATCTCACAACAGCAGTAGTTCCTTTGCGTTCCCTAGATGATTTTGTAAACCCTAATGTAGTTAAAGCGGTTCTTGGTCATAATGGTCGAGCGCTTTATTTTACTCGTTCCGCGTCGCCAATGAATCGTGATAACCCTTCTGATTTGTCATTTGCAAAAAGACATATCGGGATTTATACCTACCGAGTTTCTGCTTTGAAAGAATTTTGTTCATACGCAGAAGATGAACTTGAGAGTTATGAAAAATTGGAACAGTTACGTGCTCTAAGCCATGGAATGAGTATTGGGGCAATGACATTTGATGGTGTCGTCCCTCATGGTATAGATACTAGTGACGATTACGAAACTATCAAAAAAATAATGGAAGAGAAGACGTTTTAAATGGCTAGTTCAATTGATATTGCAAGAGAGGTAATTCAAACCGAAATAGAAGGATTGGATTACATGGCAAAAAGGTTAGGTTCTGAATTTGAAGTGGCTATCAATGCCATTATTAACACAAAAGGTCGAACAATCATTTGTGGGATGGGAAAATCTGGAATTATAGGGAAAAAAATAGCAGCATCTTTTGCGAGTACTGGTACACCAAGTTTCTTTATGCATCCCGGTGAGGCATTTCATGGTGATCTTGGAATGGTGAAGCCTGAAGACGTGTTCATTGCTATATCGAATTCAGGTGAAACTGATGAAGTGTTAAAGCTATTACCTTTCTTGCGTGATAATGATAACTTCGTCATTGCGATCACAGGTAAAGAAAACTCGACACTTGCTTCAAATTCGCACTGTCATCTAGATATTGCTGTACCTAAAGAAGCTTGCCCTCTGCAGTTAGCACCAACATCTTCAACTACAGCAACTCTTGTTATGGGTGATGCATTAACAGTCGCTTTAATGGATGTTCGCGGTTTTAAACCTGAGAACTTTGCACGTTTTCATCCTGGGGGGAGTTTAGGTCGTCGGTTACTGTCGAAAGTACGAGATGAAATGTTTTCTGACAACCTTCCCAGTGTCCCTTCGGATGCTGACTTTACTTCTATTATACATAAAATATCATCAAGCCATTTAGGGTTAACATTAGTAAACTTAAATAACGAAACCTTAGCTATTATCACTGATGGCGACTTGAGGAGAGCAATGGAGTCAAAAGGTAGAGATGCCTTCGATTTGGTAGCAAAAGATATAGCTTCAATTAATCCGGCTTCAATATCCCCTGAACTTAATATACAAGAAGCTTATGAAGTGATGGAAAATAAGGGCATCACGTCTTTGTTGGTTAAAGAAAACAACGAAGTTGTTGGTATTTTGAAAAAGTGAGTTCGCTTAAAGTTAGTGCATTGTTATGGTAAATGAATCTATACGTATTCGAATAGTTTACTTTTAGACAGCAATGGTTAGTTTTGAAATTACTATTTTGGAAAATAAGCCTCCACTATCGGAGGCTTATATATTTGATTTACTGCTGAACAACTTATCTACCCATTCCAAAAACAACGGTCTTAACGGTTAAGAAGAGAATCTTCAATTCCATACGCCAGTTCTGGTGTTTGATGTAGTAAATATCAAATTTATGCTTCCAAACCGCGTCTTCAACAGAGGCGCCGTATGGGTATTTTACTTGAGCTAAACCTGTTACTCCGGGTTTTACTGCATGACGAAAACGGTAGTATGGAATCTCTTTTTCTAGAGCCTCAATAAACACCTCACGTTCAGGGCGTGGCCCTACCATCGACATCTCACCTTTATATACGTTGATCAACTGTGGCAGTTCATCAATACGTGTCTTGCGAATAAAGTTACCGACTTTAGTTACTCGAGCATCATTCTTCGTTGCCCACTGAGCACCATTCTTTTCTGCGTCGTTACGCATTGAACGGAATTTGATAACTTCAAATTCTTGATTGTATTGGCCAGTTCGTCGTTGTTTAAAAAAGACAGGGCCAGGTGATTCAAGTTTGATTAATGCGGCAGTTAAAAGCCCGATAGGAATCGCAATCAAACCGATCATGAAAACGAACAGTAGGTCTATAAAGCGCTTTTCATTAACATTTCTTTTGTTTGACAGAATTGAAAAGGCTTTTTGGTGCAGAAAGTATCCGCTGTGGAGCAGTTCTGTTTCAGTATAACCAAGCGTTCTATCAAAGTAGCTAGCTAACGGCTCAACCCAAGCACCAAGCTCTGTTGCACCGATCAAAAAAGCACGGTTTTCTTCACTTAGTTCCATACTTCTAAAGTGACATAAAGTTTCACCTTTAAAGTCTCTGATTGAGTAATTGTTTATGTCGTGTTTAATGTCATGTCGAGCTAAAACAGAACGAAGGGTATCTAAACATGATTCGGGTGCGTATATGTGGAGTGTCGATTTACTTTCTGATGATAGGGTTTGTAGAGCCTGGTGATCTGACTCTGCTTCAAAGGTTGTATCGGAAAGTTCTGATGGGTGAGACTGTTTTAGAGCAACTGAGTTTTTCATTATAAGTTTGCTTTTATAATTGTTGTTCAAAGAACGTTTAGTAAGTTTAATATCCATATCAACAAAGCTTTTCTATGTAAGCCCGATTGTTCCGCATATTGTTATGTTTTGATTCTATTGAATTAAACGATACTCCTTTGACAATATGAAGAAACTTAGCCTCTGTTAATATGGAATATGAATGCGTGAATAATACGCTAAAGTGGCAAACATGTACACATGTCAACGCCAGTTTAAAATTGACCCACTTATCGACGTTATCGCCGAAGTAAAACTGACCCACCCACGTAATTAACTTCTACTTTCAGATAGATTCTCTAGAACCGTTGGTATGGTTCCAGCCGCCTTCTTTCCTCGTAATCGATAGCTTTCTCCACTGATTTGTACGATGTGCGAGTGATGAAGAAGTCTATCCAGTAACGCCGCCGTCAGTGTCGTATCGTCGGCGAACGCATTTGACCATTGAGAGAACGGCAAGTTACTGGTCACGATAATGCTGCCTTGCTCGTATCTTTTAGCGATGACGTTGAAGAACAAGTTCGCCTCTTCTCTGCCGAACGGTAGATATCCGATTTCATCGACGATAAGAAGCTTTGGAGCGAGCACGCTTCGTCTCAGGTAGCTTTCAAGCTTGCCTTGAGTTTTTGCTGTAGACAGTTGAAGCATTAAGTCTGCTGCTGTGATGAAGCGTGTCTTTAGACCCTTTTGAACCGCTATTTGACCAAGGCTCACAGCAAGGTGGCTTTTACCAACGCCACTTGGGCCAAGTAATATCACGTTTTCCTTTCGCTCAATAAAGGCTAACCCTGTTAGCTCCTTAAGCTGTTTTCTTGGAGCGCCTGTTGCGAACTTGAAGTCATAGTCATCGAATGTTTTCTCCATAGGGAAGCTGGCGAATTTGGTCAGCGTGGCTCTTGTGCGTTCAGCTCTCGCATCAAGCTCTGCGTTGAGAAGTGACTCTAAGTAATCGGCTAGGCTGAACTCACGACTATTAGCGACTTCTGCCAGTCTTGGCCAGTCCTGACCTATAGCTTGTAACTTCAGCGCTGCACAGGCCGCTTCGATGCGATTCATTTGAAGGTTCATACTCGTACCTCCAACAGCGCGTCATAGGTTGAGAGTGGGTGTTGGAAGCTCTCAACTGGCATTACATTATCACCCATTGTTAGCGGTACCATTAGGCGTGTCGGTGACGTGAGGGGTTGAAGTGTAAAGCGCTCTTCATCTAAGAGAACTTGAGGCTTTGTACCCGTCGTACCGTGGATCCGTTGGTGAGCGACGGTTTCTAACCACGCGCCGATATGCCCATTAAGAACATCGACGGTGACTTTAAGTCCGTGTTGTTTGAGTGTCGCTGCAAGCGGAGTAACGAAGCTACTTTTCAAGTAAGAGTTAAATCGCTCCACTTTCCCTTTGGTCTTTGCGCGATAAGGGCGGCAAGCTCTTGGTTTGAAGTTGTACTTCTTAGCGGCAGTGAGCAACATAGGATTCCATCGGTGTTCACCTTCACCGTAAGCATCTCGTTCTATCATGATGGCTTTTGCATTATCGAAGAGAACTTCTTTGGGTACGCCACCGAAGTATTCAAACGCTTCTTCAAGACCTTCAACCCAGTCTTCTTGTCGCTCTCGCTCGCAAAAGCGAACGAAGGTCGCTCTGCTATAACCAAGCGTTGCAACGAAGGCTTTAACACGTACGCCGTAATGCGTGATGGTAGTGAAGTCGACCTGCATCTGCTCACCAGGCTTTGTCTCGAATCGAACCACGGGGCAGGGCAAGATCATGAAAAACCCTTATGGAATAAGGGATGACGAGTAGTCATATTTTCACTAATTAGATACTGAAGTCACAATAATCTCAATACATCCAAGATCGATTTGATGATCAGATTTAGGTGTGATCATATACTGTTTTTTAACAGCAGATATTTAGCCTAATGAACGGATTAAGCCTTTTGGACCATATTTCAGTTATTCGAGACCCTCGCCAAGCTTGGAAAATAGAGCACACGCTAACCGACATTATCTTCTTAACAATTGCAGCAGTGATTGCTGGTGCTGAAGGTTGGGAGGATATTGAAGATTTTGGTGAAGATAACTTGGAATGGCTTAGACAGTATGGTGATTTCAAACAAGGCATACCAGTACACGATACCATTGCCCGAGTTATCAATCTTATTTCCGCCAAGCAACTGCAACGATGTTTTACTGCGTGGATGAAAGACTGTCATGAGGTGACTGAGGGTGAAGTGATTGCTATCGACGGCAAAACTCTCAGAGGCACATACAACAAAGACAAGCGTTGTGGTGCAATCCATATGGTTAGTGCGTTTAGTGCTGCAAATCAAGTTGTGTTAGGGCAGGTTAAAACAGCAGACAAAAGCAATGAAATCAAAGCGATCCCCGAACTGCTTGAAATGCTTTCCTTACGAGGTTGCTTAGTGACGATTGATGCTATGGGATGCCAGAAGGATATAGCTGAAAAGATAGTCGGCCAAGATGCAGATTACCTCTTAGCGGTAAAAGGTAATCAAAAACGATTGGAGCAAGCGATTAGCCAAGTCTTTAATTCTAGTATGCTTAATAGTTTTGAAGGTGATAAATACGTCACTCAAGAGAAAGGACATGGTCGTACAGAAACGCGTTTGAGTATGGTTGTTCACAATACAGATTTCTTAGGCGATATAGCGCTTGATTGGGCGGGACTCTCCACCATTGGTATGGTCGTTTCAATTCGTCAAGAAGGTGATAAGCCAGCAGAAACAATGCAAATCAAGCACTACATAAGCTCAGCAAAACTGACAGCTAAAGCTTTACTCGAGAGCACGCGAGCACATTGGAGCATTGAAAGTGTGCCGCAGGCACTGAAGTTAGCAGCATAAGGAGATGCTATGACTTAAGGCATAAGCTCAGGAAGAGATGGTGGTAGGCCCACCGAAGTCTGCTGTCGGAAGCTGGCTTCAAACCACTCCAAGTGGCTGTAGTTAAGAGCTATGGTCATGAGCGTTGGAGTCAAAGTGCGAACGAAAGTTCGGCAGGTACGATATAGAGAGACGAGTTAACCCGAACCCATGTGGACGCGTCGTAATCCAGAGACTGACATCAAAACCAAGGGCGTTTCTATCTCTTGGGATAAGTCTATGAGTAAACTCCGAATGCTGCATAGACGGTGTCCGGCGTATAGTGGGCGTGAATCTATATCAGGCTCTTTCTGGGAACTGCGGGAACCAGTCGTTGTGATGCTTAAGGAAGACATACAAGCCACTGAATTGGCGAGTATTAGAGTACCGATGCACAGCACTGGGACGGAGCTATCTGTAGTAGTGAGGAAACAGCTGTAATGGTTGTGGAGCGAAGGGGTAGCGTTAGGTCGTCGTTAAGTTCTGCCCAACTGACAATGCGTCAGGAGGAGGCAGAGGTTAAGACAAAACAATTCAACATTTCAAAATGGCAAGTAGTCAACGCATACAAGTTGGTGAAAGCAAATGCAGGCGCGGCAGGGGTTGATAATGAAACACTGGCCGACTTTGACAGGAACTTAAAAGGAAATCTCTATAAAATTTGGAACCGATTGGCATCGGGAACCTACTTCCCTCCGCCAGTACTGGCTGTAGCCATTCCAAAGAAAGCCGGAGGCGAGAGGATACTTGGTATACCAACCGTCAGTGACCGCATCGCACAGATGGTGGTCAAACTGACGTTTGAACCCCAAGTAGAACCGCACTTCTTGCCAGATTCGTATGGATACAGACCAAAGAAATCGGCTCTAGATGCTATAGGTGTAACTCGAAGACGGTGTTGGGACTATGACTGGTGCCTTGAGTTCGATATTAGGGCATTGTTTGATAAAATACCGCACGACCTACTGATGAAAGCAGTCGATAAACACTGCACAGAAAAGTGGGTAAGGTTATATATCAAACGTTGGTTAACAGCACCGATGAAAATGCCAGATGGAGAGTTGAAAGCAAGGGATATGGGAACACCTCAAGGAGGGGTAATCAGTCCTGTTCTCGCCAATCTCTTTTTACATTATGTCTTCGATAAATGGTTACACAAGCATTACCGCGGTATACCTTGGTGTCGATATGCGGATGATGGGCTGGTTCATTGCAAAAGCAAAGAAGAAGCCGAACACATGCTAGAGGTACTGAGAGAGCGCTTTGCTGAGTGTGGTCTAGAGTTGCATCCAGAAAAGACCAAAATAGTTTACTGCAAGGACGGAAGCCGAAAAGGCAACCATGAACACACAAGCTTCGACTTTCTTGGATATACATTCAGGCGTCGATTAGTGAAGAACACCAAGCGAAACAGTATGTTTGTAAGCTTCACGCCAGCGGTGAGTAAGGTTGCTTTGAAAGCGATGAGGCGGAGAATTAAAACGCTGAAGGTACGAAGCCGAACAGATCTCAACATCGCACAGATATCAGGTTGGTTAAATCCAATGATAAATGGCTGGATTGGGTACTATGGTAAGTACTATCGGTCGTCGCTATACCCAGTGTTTAGACACATCAACAAAGCTCTGATTAGGTGGGCGAGACGCAAATACAAAAATCTTCGTCGCCATAAGACTCGAGCAACGCTGTTCTTGGAAAGGATAGCTAAGCAGAATCCGTGGTTGTTTGCCCATTGGAGGCATGGAATGAGAGGATCGTTTGCCTAATGGAAGCGGTATGAACTGAGAGGTTCACGTACCGTTTTGCGAGAGGCTGCAGGGGTAGTTCCTGCGGTCTACTCACCATCAGATGCACTGGCGATTAGACGTAGGTTTTAAAGAAGATGAATGTCGGATTCGTCGAGAGCAAGCTGGTGAGAATTTAGCAGTTATAAGACATATAGCTTTAAATCTGCTGACGGAAGAAACCAGCTTCAAAGCAGGGATCAAAAGAAAGCAGAAAAAAGCAAACCGTAGCAATAGCTACCTTTCGCAAGTCCTTGCAGTACAAGGGGCTTCGTAATCTTGCCCTGAACCACGGGGTCGACTGGCGTGCTAGGTTTGTATTGCTTGATGTGCTCCTTGAGCATCGTTATACCGCCCTCATAGCCAAGCGCTTTTAATTCACGTAGTAGGACTGTTGCTGGTATCCAATACGGTTTTGCTGCGTCAATGCGAGTACGCAAGTAGTCATGGTATGGCTGAAGTTTAGTTGGTCGCGATTGACGCTCGGGGTACACGAGGGCTTTGCTTCTATCACGGAGATAGTTACGAACGGTATTCCTTGAGATACCCAAATCCTTGGCGATACGGCGGATGCTGCACCCTTGCTGATGTAAAACATGTATTTCCACTAGTTGCTCCTGATTGATCATAATCCGCCGCTTTGTCCATTTACGAACGGATAGTTTGCCTCAAGTGGGTCAATTTTAAATCGGCGTTAGTGGGTCATTTTTACATCGGCGCTGACACACATAGTTGATTATGGTTTGGCCTGTGTATAAATCTAAAGTTATTTATAGGGAAAGTGATAAAAATAAAAAACCTAACATTCTGATATTTAATGTTTTTATCGCTTTTTGAACAGCGTTAATTTCAAGTTGCGTATTGTTAGTTAAAGCCACTGATGGGATTGCGGTCAATGTATTGCTGCGGCTGGTTCGGTATTACAGTTCTTATCGTGCATTAGTTAATACCGCATTAGAAAATGAGTATGGGCTTGGTTAAGCTGTGGAGGTAAAAGAAACCTTGGAAGGGCGACAATTGAAATGCGCCACATACAAAGTTCCGTGAGAAGCTTTTTTTGATACTTATACTTTTAACCATTTTTCCCTTAACCTAGAAAAACCATGCTTCGTCGCTAATCGTCCTCGGATGCGAGGACGATTATTAAGAATCAAGAGCTAGAGAGATATCTAGCCCTTGATATAAGTAGAGCTACATATCTAGTGACTCTCCCCACTGCCAAGGTAGTTGCCTGTACTGATATCGGTTGAGCTGAAACGACACGGGTTTGTTGATGGCCGTGTAGCTGTAACACTGCTTATCATGCGGTTTATCGACAATGACACTTTTCTCGCCATAACAAATATCACTGCGTGGATCTTGATAATGTTCATACAAAGCTAATGATAACGCTTGGCACCATTGAAGATGCTTTTCCCAGACCGTTGTTCTATCCCAATGCCCATCGGTTTGTTTCAGTGCGCTGTAGTACTTAGCTAAAGGCAACCCTGCGTATTGGGCGTGTAACCGAACATCGTGTAACATGACCATCTCTGGACTCAGTATGCTGTCGGCATACGCATTCAGTACCGAACGCAGCCTCGGATCTTCCATAAAACGCTCATAATATTGCTCTGCTATCGCTTCTAGACGGCTTTGTTCGTTCAATGAATTCAACGGCATGACTCGTTTATTACCGATGAGGGTATAAACCGAAGGCAGCTCAATGCCTAAAGCAAAGGAACACAGTTGATGTTTGTCCGTCAGGTTTTGATGAAAGTATTGGGCGCGGTTAAAAGACAGTATCATCATGCTATGCCTCCTAACATCATATCGTTAAACGCGTTTCCGTCTTGTCTGGAAGCGTTGGCGACATAAGGGGCGTACACCTCAAAAAGGAGCTTGGTATCGCTGTGCCCTAACTTGTGTGAGATAAAAAGCGGATTCTCATGCGCGGCAATGTGAAGTACTGCCGCAGTGTGACGCGTCTCGTAGGCGCGGCGAGGTGTGAGCCCGGC
Organism: Vibrio cyclitrophicus; assembly: GCF_024347435.1. Taxonomy (NCBI): domain Bacteria; kingdom Pseudomonadati; phylum Pseudomonadota; class Gammaproteobacteria; order Vibrionales; family Vibrionaceae; genus Vibrio; species Vibrio cyclitrophicus. The sequence continues at coordinate 3,172,195 of NZ_AP025480.1, read as the reverse complement.
CTTTTTCAAGGTTGGATGCCATACCTTTTGGCTGATGTATTGCGTATTGAGTCCCTCTCCGGTTTTGGAGGGAAACACAAACGGGCTGTTATTCTCTCTTTTTTCCCACTGGCGTTTGAGCGCGGCGTATAAGGTGTCACACATCTGTAAATCACGACGTGATTTAGGCGTCTTCACATCGCAAACTTCCCCATTCACATAGTTTTGTTGAACATGAATCAATCGATGGTCAAAATTAATGTGCTCCCAATGCAGCCCATGTACCTCACAGCTTCGCATCCCCGTCCAAAATCGCAGTAAAAAGTAATCATGCCACTGCTCATCGCAGCACTCTAAGAAAGTGCGCACTTCCTCCATGGTCAGCGGTTTTGAGTTTGCCTTTTCTTCTTTAAGAGACTTATAGCGTCGAAAGGGGTACTTGAAGTCATGCTCTTCGGCGGCAAGACTGATAATGGCAATCAATGGCCATAAAATATTATTAATGCGTTTGTTGGTGAGCTTGCGCGTGCCATCATCTTTTCGACCTTCTTGCAGCGTCTGACGAAAAAACTCCACTTGCGACAGTGACACCTCGGAAACCAACGTATTGCCAAAGTGCGGAATGAGGTAGTGTTCGAGCGTGTTTTTTACCACGCTTTTATAGCTGCTTTTCCAATTGCCTTTTTGACGCTCATACCACTGGTTCGCAAAGTCATTAAAAAATGGATACAGGCGGTCGGGGTACTTCTCGCGCTGTAAACGTTCAAACAGGTCGACTTTTTTACTGTCAGGGAAGTAGTCGCGGTATTGAAAAGTGCCAAGGTCAATCTCGGCGTTCATTTGTTTGAGGGCGGCTTGAGCAAGTCTTAAATTTTTTGGGCTAGCCATTTGTTTGGTGCCTTCGCGAAAGCGTTGGCCGTACACATGAATATCGAACTGAATGCGCCCGTTAGGGCGTACGCGAATATGAGCCATAGTGGCCTCCATGGATGTCAGATCGTAAATAGATCTGTCCCTCACCAATGGAATTCGCTAGAATCGAGCCATCGGCTGGGTTGCGTTAAAGTGCTCGCAGCCGGTACGGGGTAGGGAGGTTGCCGCCTTCCTATCCCAACTGCATGTTTACTCTTCTCAAACTCGGGTGTGTGTCACGGCTTTATTACCTAATGAACCTATCACCCTGCTTGTATAAAGTTTCACCATTCAATTTAGACTCATACTGTTTTAATGTCCAGTGTTTATGCGAATTTTTTGTGCGGTTATCTCTGCATCGCTTCGCTTTTTAAAACATCGACTCTAAATCTAAGGTGTGGTTTTCTCCTGCTTTTTCCGGCTTAACCAAGCCTTTGTCTTTTTTATAATCTTCCAGTGCGATATTGATCTCTCGAATTTTCTGCGGGTTGGTAACGTGTTCGACAGCAAGGGATTGTGTCGGGAGATCTTTTCTGGCTTCGTCAAAGAAGCCCATATACGTTTCGAGACGGTCGTTCTTATAGATGGTGACTTTCATCTCTTTCATTTCGATGAAGTTCGAAATTTTCAGGTCGATAAACGGTTTTAAATGAATCTGTACAATGATTTGATCGTAGCCTGACATGGATAAATTAGACACCACAATGGGTTTGGTGTGCGTTTCTATGGGTTTGGTGTGCGTTTCTTTTTCAACTTGCGCGACTAAGAACGAGTCCTCTTTTTGAAGCACAAAATACGCAACGTCTTGAGAACGAACATCAAGGTATTTGCGCAACTCTTCAACTTCAGCCTTGAACGGAGAGATGTCAACGGTGAAGGTGGATAAGACGTTAAGTATATCGGCCATTTTTTGCTTAAATTCATCAAGCCCCTCAAGCGACAGTGCCGAGCATTGTTCGGAAGTTTTGATGATCAGTCGATCGTTTTCTTGGCGGATCTGGATGTCTTTATCGGCCGTGATTTCGATCATGTGCCCAAGCATTTCCACACCCGGCTCAGAGGAAATGAACGAATGCCCGAGATCGATGTTAAGGTTAGTTTTGCTCGTTGCAACCTTACCTTGGCGCATGATTTTGAGTTCTTTCGTCTCCGGTTCAAATTCAATCATTTGAAAAGGGGAATGCGGCTTTATCTCATGGATAAGGTTTTGACAGGTGGATTTGCTGATCGTTTGATAGTCACGTTGAATATCGGAATCAATAAACTGAAGGTGCAGAACCAGCGGATCGTGCGTCTTAATTTGGCGGCGACAAGCACGAGCTAGTATGGCATCAACGTCATTTTTTTTGTTAAGAAGAGAGACCGCTTTGATGTCGTAGATGACGATAGAAGGCGTAGTGTCTTTTAAATGACCGTCAATATGCAGAGTAACGAAGTCCTCTTTCATGAGGTGTTGAAGTTCGATGGCAGATTCAAGCCAGTTTTTAAACACATCACCCGACAATGAAAATGAGCGTAGCGCCTTGTTCGCTCTGATGCCGTCATTGAGATCTAAAGTAATGAGCGAATATTCAGGCGCATGCCCTCCAATGATTTTGCATTGGTTTTTATCAAAGTCAAAACAGAAGCTGACACAAAAGTCGTCGCTATTTTTGATGAGTTGACGTTGCATGCGCTGTAAACTTTTTTGGGCGAACTTCGCGTTAATATGAAGTGGGGCGGTCTTTTTTTTCATTCAATTTCCTTTATTAACTAAGGGTGTCGTCATTGACACTGTGCGGCGTTTGGTTTCTTTATGTCATTCATGATGCTTGCTGTGCGTGAGTCTGAAAATAGGCCAGATACTCATAGATATAATGCACCGTTTGCGGTGCCAGTGTGATGCCCTCTCGAGGGGAGAGTGTGATATGAAGCGTTGTACTTCCTTGGTCTTTCTTCGTGATAAGGATCGTGTCTTTTTCATCGGCAAAGCGTTCATGGATATTTTTCTTTTGTCGCGTCGGGTCTGTCTTTTCATTCACCATAAGGTTAAAGGTCGAGTGAAAAAACTGAAGCTCGGGTACTTTAAAGGCCTCTCGAAAAAGGGTGCCATCCTTTTGGTTTGTCGACATTTTGATTAAAATATGCGGTTCTCCATCACCGTCAATCATCTCCATATGTTTCACTTTACCTATGGCTTTCTCCCATTTTTTGCGTGAAACCTCAGGCTTATGCTTGTTGGAGTAAGACCAAATGGTGCTGATGTCTGAAATGAGGAAGCGGTCTTCATTGTGATTGTACTGCTGGCAAAAAAGCGTCTTGAGTAAACTGTGTTGAATACTCGGAAAAGAGTGACAACCCGGTTGATTTGCACGTAACGTTTTATCGGATAGCTCCGTAAGCAGCGTAGTTAAGTGCAATGTTGCTACGGTGTTGGGTTGACCCTTGAGCTTTGGTGGGAACAAGTGGTTGCGAAGGGCCTCTTCGGAGAATAACAATGGGTAATGTTTCTTTTCTTCTGTTGAAAGCTGCGCGTATTGCGCGTCTAACTTCGCGATGCGTCGAGAGAGATCGTTCGAGCCTTTCTTCAATCCCAAAAGCCAGCAAAGCTCTGCTCGAGTGTAGTGTTTGCTTTTTTTTGGATTGCCGGCTTTGCGATAAAACGGGTAGAGCCAATCAATGCCATGGACATAGTGCTTACGTGTTGTGGCGTAGTGTTTGTGCCCGATTTCTCGAATGAGCTCTTCAAACAACACATTATCATTAAGGCTAAGCGTGTCTTGCTGTTCTAACCAATGTTGAAATTGTGCTTTCAATACCTCTTGGGTCATCAAAGCATGCAGTTTGGGCGGTAATCCCATATCGACATCAACGGCATAGCTGATGAAATGCAGGCTTTGTAGAAGAGAAACAAAGGCGCCCGAATGCCTTAAATGATGAAAGCGGGCATCTTCACCACAAATCGCTTTAATCGCTTTGGTGGCGGGTAATAAGTAATGCAGCTGTCTTGATGTCGTGCTTTCATTTTCGAAACCAATAAGTGGCATCTGTGGGGAGCGACTGGTCATGCCCGCGCGAGCGGACAATTTTGGTTTGAGTTTGATGCACATACGAATGAGCGTGGCAAACTCAGGGGGAAGGTATACGTGCACCCATCGTGATTGTCTGCTCTTCGTTTTACCTTCCTTTGTCTGGGTTATATGCAGCGTAAAATATTGATTATTATCTTTATCTTTGTTCGTGATGGCTTTTCTGCCGGGCCAAATATCTTTAATTCTCAGTCGTATTATCTCACCGCGTCTGAGTTTGCCAAAATACGCAAGAATGACCGCCGATGCGCTGAATAAGCGCTGCAAGAAATGCCCTTTTGTATTGCTGACTAAGGCATGAACAATCTGGTGTAACGCGTCAATAGAGATGAAATTGGCGTCCACATTGATGGGAACTGTGGGGTTGTGCAGTTCGTTTAAATTGATGTGGTCAGTTAAATCTTGCGTCGTTAAAAATTCAAAAAAACGACGGAGTTTTTGTTGTGAACTGGGAGTGGTGAGCTTGGCATACGTGCAGTGTGCCCAAGCCATGAGTGCATCATGGCTTTGACTCGACTCAAAGCTTAATGGGAACGGATCGAGTATCTTCTTTAATCCTGAATATTGAGTCAGCGTACTGTCGCCGAGATTTTTAACTCGCTTACCTCCGAATAAAATAAGATTTTTCACAAACAGGGCAGCAAGTTGAGGCAAGACATTGTGTGCTTGCCATTTCGTCACTTCGTAGTTTGTTGGCTTGGTTCCGTTTCTCTTAAAATCATTTAATAGCGCCTGGTGAGGCCACTGTTCTTTTTTGCCTGTCTCGATTTTTTCATACCACTTGTCATCCCAAGTTTGTGTATAAATATCATCGATCTGTTTTTTTTGATTGGGAATGTAAGGGCTTTGTAGCTCATAGGCCACATGTCTGGTCGGGTAAGCGATGTCTTTTAAGAGCGTGGGCACCACATCGTCGCGGTAATACCAGACGGCTTGAAAGAGAAAATGCAATTGTCTCTTGGAACAAAGATGGGGGGATGCTCCCATTCTAGAAGATGTCTCAGCACCTGTGAGCAGTTGCACAGTGAAGGCATAAAGCCGGTCTCTGAACGGATTGAGCCCCGTTGAGGCATGAGAAAGCGTGGCCGCCTTTTGTTCATAAAAGGTGGTTAAGGCGCGATAAACCGAGAGCGGTAAGTGGTAGCGAGTAAACGACGCGTCATCGGCTTCTTTATCAGGCCGGCCTTTGCTTTGGCGGCCTTGGATATGTATCAGGCGTAGATAAAGACGGTTATCTACGATTTCAATACAATCTGGCGAAGTCAGTATGTGATGGAGATAGTCGATGGGCAAAGGGGCCACTTCTAGCGCGACGATTAACGCGACCTGCTCTTGACTAAGCGGAGTTCTCTTTTGATAAAAAGTCTCTAAAAACGTGTTGTACCCTTGAAGAAGGCGATGGGCCGCATGCGCATGAGACGTGATGTTTTCAAAGAGTTTGGCGTCGTGGTCGACCAGTTTTTTTTCTTCTGTTTTCGGTATTTCCCACCCAAGCGCATGGTGCAGGTACAGTAAGATGGCGGTCAATGCGTTTTGGTAATTCGATTTGAGTCTTGCCGGTTGGTGTGTCCATTGTTGTCTGATGTCACTTAACGTGTTTTCCGTGACTTGACGGCGGGCTTCTTGAGTGTTTGGCCAACGGTGCAACACCCACTCTATAGCGTCTTCTGATGGCGTTAATGCATGGTTTTGCTGCGTGTAATGCACAATGTGCTGGATAGAGAGCGCATGCAAGAGCGAAGCTGAAGCTTGGATGGCAGCTTTATCGTCTTTATGGCTGGTTGAAGGCGCGCTGCGCGCTGAGTTATCTGACATAGCACACCTTTTGTAAGTTAAAGTTCGAGGCAATGCGATTGACGTGTTGAACGAGCTGTTGACGATGCAGGGGGAAGATATGGTCATTGCCGATATTTTCACCCATGTTCGCGTGCCCCATCAGTCTATCGATTTGAGCGTTACTCAAAGAAGAGGGGGTAACATATTCGAGTGCAAATTGAGCAAAAGTATGTCGTATCGAGTAGGCCACAAAGGTCGCCCCTCGTTGTTCTAAAAACTGCTCCAAGAGACTGGCAGAGACCGTTTGCGCTGTTTGATTGTCATCGATCAGGTACCATAATACGTCTTTCTCTAACTGGAAAACCTGCGCGGGTAAACGCGACATGATCCTCTGTTGTAATCGCTGATATTGATGAATTTGCTCAGAAAGGTACTCATTGATGAAGATTTCACGATAATGCCCCTTATCGTACACACTCGCTTTTTTCCCTGGAAAGTAACGCCGAGACTCAATACTGATATGATGGGTAGGGCGTACACCAGTACAGATCAAAAAGCATAATGTGAGGTGATAGGTGCATAAGTTGTAATAGGAGATGAGCGCCTCGAGAGAGTTGTCTTCCTCAATCAGTATGGCGTGTGAATGGATATCACTCTCCAGTTGGCGAAAAAAGCTCGCTAAAGTCACCACATCTACGTTACGCCGGCTGCCGACCAATAGGGGGGGGTGCGCCGAACTTGGCCTGGATTCGCCGTCGTGATAGTGAAGTTGTTCAATGCTATGGGCTTTAAATACCTTAGGTTTTTTTTGTTTTAAGGTGGTATCCACTAAGTAGGTGTGTTCTATCCCCTTGCTGTTTTTTGTGCGTCTCTCTACGGTGAATTTCTCTTTAAGATTTAATGCTCGGATCTCAAACATTAAGCGTTCAAGATAGCGTTCATGCGCTCGAAATATTTTTGCGCGTATTCGGTCACTGGATTCTTGTTGGTAATACCGAGCATGGTCGTGATGAACTCGATGATGCTGATGAGTAAGCACATATCGAGGCAGTGCGGAGAGGCGATTATCATTTTGAATGCAGATATTGAAATAGTTAATGAGGTTATCTTTTCGGCCCACGGACAGCTCTAACTCATCCAATCCATCTTGTTTCCAACGTTTCTCAATCATTGTTTTGAGTTCGCTTTTTTCCTCTGAGCTTAAAAAAGGCCGTTCGTAGCCGCGCGAGGAAATAAACCGCTGAAAAAAGGGATTGAGACGAGAGGGGACCGGTTGCCATAAATAGACGATGCGGTCTTCGACTGGGTAGGCGACGGCGTATTCAACCCAAGAAGTGGATTCGTACATGACGGTTCGAAACGCATTTTTTTGACACGCTTTGTAAGCCTGTTGGCGGAAAAGATCGGGCAGTGAGTAGTCTGAAATTCTAGCACTATTGTCTTGTTTTCTTAACGAGGCCAATTCGCCCGTGAGCCATAGATAAATGAACACAAAAAAGAATTTTTCTCGTTTTTTGAACGGGAGTTGGCTGCGATTTAAATTTTTGAAAATTCGGGCAAGGGAAGTGACTGAGAGCTTGGCTTCAGGGTAAGGGGCGCCACTTTGTTTGTTTCGATTTTTTCTTTTTTCGTTCGCAATATAACCCAAAGCGTCCCCTCTGATTGATCTTAGAGTGAAGTGTTGTTCAATTAATAAACTGATATTTATAATAAAATCAAGAGTGATTTGTGAGGTCAAGAGAAAAGAAAGGAGGTCACCATTGTTTGTGCGGTAAATGTGAGCTGACATCCAGAAAAAGTGAGTCACGTAGCATCGGCCTGCCGGGTGACATAGACAATATGGCATAACCAGTCAACACACGCCCGATCTAAGATGAAGCGTCTCAAGCCATTACAGTGACTTGACTAAAGTTTATATCGAAGAGAATCACATCCACTACAGAGAGTGGGGCGTTATCTAGCATCTTTTCACAACATGCAATAATGCTACCGGCTTTTAAGGTGACACAGCCTAATAACCGGATAAACATCATCAAAACCTTACCTCGGGCTTTTTCAACCTATGAGTTTTCGGTATGCTACTAGTATCAATCTCAACGACTTGTGCATTATGACAACGGCTCCTCTTTCCTTTCTAACGACAACTCCATCTTCTCCGAAACAGAAGAATAAACTTAATCAGTTATGGGAGGACGTCGAGAAAAAACAGCGTCGCATTGAGCGTTATCAAGCCAAATTGGATGATTTTTATCATGACTTCAAAGCGTCGACTGAAAAGCAAGAACGCGCAGTGTGCCGAGCAACAGAGAAATGGATCCATCGCTTAATTTCTTTTATCCCGCGCAAAACGATTAAAGGGCCACAGCGTGAAGCCTTGTACGACTGGATACAAGAAGAGTTAACCATTTTAGAATCTAATCCCTTTAACCCTGTGGATTCGATAGCGTTACGTGAATCGTTCAACCAAGCCCTTTTGGCACTGCCATCAAATAAAGCCGATGTAGACGTGATGACGGAGGACCAAATTGAGGCCTTTCGCGAAGAGATGTTTATGATGCTGGGCTATGAGCTTGATATCAGTGATGACGAATTAATGGCGATGGTGAAGGATCCTCAGAAATTTCACGATTACCTGCAAAGCGTGATGGCTGAAAAAAGCCAAGAAGAACACGCAGCAGAAGACGACATTGACTGGGGAGGCGAAGACTTTTTCTCTCAAGCCAATGACGACAATCACTTCGAGCCGTCACATCATCAAGCGAGCGATGCGCTTTACAGTGATAAACAAATAACCAAGCTGTATCGCCAGTTAGCCAAACAATTACACCCAGATAAAGAAACGGACGAAGAGAGGAAGTCAGAGAAAAGCGCGCTTATGCAGCAACTGTCACAAGCAAAGAAAGACAAAGATGTGGTGGCCTTGTTTATGTTGGCTCAGCAGCATCTTCCTGATCATGAGATGGTGATGGATGAAGATATGCTTGAACGCTTGAAGATGACGCTGACGGAAAAAATTGAGCAATTAAATCTAGATTATCAAGATCTCAAGCATGGTGGTGACATCAAAAATATCATTTGGCAACGGTTTGGTGGAGGGAATAAAGCATCCCGTCAGAAAGGGTTAAGAGAGTATCGCGAGCATTTAAAAAAAGAGTCACAAGAGCTCCTCGCCCAATCCCAAGAGATCAAAACGGTGAAACAAATGCAGGAGCGTTTAAAGAAAAGAGTGGGGGCGTCTTATTTTGACAATCCGTTTTTTAACATGGATCCGTCTGAGTTGTTTGCCTGATTGTGTTTGAAATGGATGAGTAAATGACAGTGTTAGAAATGTTGGGCTCACCTATTATGGTATGTCATTGCAATCGAGGAGAGTGAGTCCTGCGTAATTATATATTTGAAAAAGTGCTGTTACGTGACTCACTCATATCGACGAGATCTGTTCCGTGAGCGCATGTTTTCACTGATAGAAACCGCCAAGCTTCAGCAAATCTCAGTTTATAAGTGGCAGCGTAAAATCGTCGAGCACCATATGTTTAAAGAGGATTAACAGGTGCCAGTATGCTTAGCATAAATCGACGTCAAGAACTCGCGGGTGAATAGTTACACTTTGATGCAGGTTAACAAAAAAATTAACCGCTATCGAAGCCGTATTGCCTGGGTAGTGTAAGCTAGGATTTGCTCTGCAGGCATAGGTTTAGCGTATAAGTAACCTTGTACCACATCAATGTTCAGAGCTTGACAAAATTGGCTTTGCGACGGGGTTTCGACGCCTTCGGCGACAATCGTCAGATTCAATTGATGACCAATATTGACCATTGCTTGAACCAGGGCGGCATCTAGATCGTGTTCAGGAGCAAGGGTGATGAAGGAGCGGTCGATTTTTAAGTGGGTGATTGGGAAGTTCTTTAAATAACTTAACGAAGAATAGCCAGTGCCGAAGTCATCAAGAGCGATGTTCATACCCTGTTCCTTTTGGGTATTCAGTGTCTCGATTAACCAGTCTGGTGATTCAATCAAAGTGTGTTCCGTCAATTCAATACCCAGATCAGATGCAGCCAAACCATATTTATCTCTGTAAGCCTCTAGTTGATTTAAAAAGTGGATATGCTCTAACTGTTTGCCAGACACATTGATGTCAATCCGGATGTTTACGCCTGCTTTTTTCCATTTTTTAGCTTGAATGCATGCGTGTTTGAGTACCCATTCTCCAATGAGAAGGATCAGGTCGGAACGCTCCGCAATCGGGATGAAAATGTCGGGTGACACCGCTCTATTAGATTCTGAGGGCGCCCATCTGAGGAGAGCTTCGCAAGAGATCAACTGTCCAGTTTGAAAGTCGAACTGGGGTTGGTAAACCAGCTTAAACTCATCACTAAGTAAAGAGTCGCGGAGTTGTGATGAAAGGGTCCATTGTTGTTGCAACGCTTGGCTGAGGGACGAGGTATAGAACTCGTAACGGTTGCGTCCCGCTTTCTTCGCTTGATACATCGCGATATCGGCATGTTTAAGCAGAGTCTCTTTGTTGCCGCCGTCGCGCGGATAGACACTGATGCCAACGCTAGCTGTGAGAAATACATGCTCATCGTAGAGGGCAAAGCTTCGACTAAACGCTCGAACTGCTTTATTTGCAAAGATGTGGACGTCGTCCGTACATTCGATGCTGTGAATGAACAAGATAAATTCGTCTCCGGCAAAACGTGCCAGAAAGTCCTCTTTTCTGATGGTTGTTTTGAGTCTCTTGGCTACGGAAAGCAATAAGCGATCCCCCCAAACATGACCAAAGGTATCATTGATATCTTTAAAATTATCCAAGTCGATAAACAACACGGCAAAGGATTGGTTTAAGGAATGAGCTTGAGCGATCCTAATGTCCAACTCTCTCTCTAAACCTCGTCGGTTTGGGAGGGAGGTCAGCGGATCGGTAACGGCAAGAACTTTTAATTCCTTGCGAGCAGCATATTGTTCGGATAAATCAATATCTACACAAAACATTTCCGGAGAGTTGGTATGTTGCTTTAACATTACGTGCGCAGAAAATACGGGTACGAGGTGCCCCGCTTTGTGACGAAGCATGAGCTCAGATGATGGAATAGGTATCCCTTGTTTTATCCAGGTTTGATGGTGCTGTATGACTTCATCTCGCATTTCATCTGGGATGATGAGGTCTTCAAGTCGATGGCCAAGGGCTTCACTCCGGTCATACCCATAGATTACCGTACTGGCCTTATTCCAGTAGATCACACGTCGGTGAACGTCATAACCTTGAACGGATACTTTAGGCAACGTATCCAGCAACTGAATAAAATGGTGTTCATCAGAGTTATGATTTGGCTTAGTAGGTTTCATGTATCACTAACCTTATTTTTAGAATGGAGATCTCGTGCTGTCCTCGACAAGCTGAACCGTCAAATATTAAGTGGTGTTATGAAATTTGGTGCTCATATAATTATATAATATTCCAATGGAGATGGGGGAGGATAGTCAGAGGGAGGTCTGTAAGTTGTGATGAGGCTCTGAGTTGAAACCACATTGCTTGGGTAAAGATGGGCTTGCATGAAGAACACGCAGCAGAGGACGACATCGACAGGGGAGACAAAACTTTTTCTCCCAAGCCGATGACGACAATCACTTCGATCCGTTACATCATCAAGCGAGCGATGCGTTTTACAGTGATAAGCAGATAACCAGGTTGTATCGCCAGTTGGCCAAACAGTTACATCCAGATAAAGAAACGGACGAAGAGAAGAATTCTGAGAAAAGCGCGCTCATGCAGCAACTGTCACAAGTGAAGAAAGACAAAGGTGTAGTCGCCTTGTTTATGTTGGCTCAGCAGCACCTTCCTGATCATGAGATAGTGATGGATGAGATATGCTCGAACGCTTAACGATGATGCTGACCAAAAAAATTGGGCAATTAAACAGGGGATACCAAGAACTCCAGCAGGGTAACGATCTCAAAAGTTTGATATGGAAACGTTTTGGTGGGGGCAATAAAGCACGCCAGAAAGGGTTAAGAGAGTATCGCGATCATTTTAAAAACGAGTCACAAGCGCTCCTCGCCCAATCCTAAGAGATCAAAACGAGTGGTCTGGGCTATACGATTAACCAGTGAGGCTTTGATCAATCTCTGTCTTTAACTAAGCCTGTTCGTTTTTAAGTCTGAAATGTCACTAATCTCGCACTTCCCGTTGGATTTAGAAGGGCATCAAGGGTGTATCCGGATAACATCGAAAGGACTGAAATGTACAACTCCGTAATTTATTAAGTTATATGTAAAGAAAAGCCAGTAAAAAAGAGTGCTGTAACAAATGATAAGAGCAACGGATCTGACATAGTACTTCAGTGTTCCGTTGTTATTCATTTTTCTATCTTTACTTCGGACATCGCTAATCATCACCAAAGTGACAGTAAGGAATAAGCAAGTAATCACCGTCATTAGGTCATTTCCCGTATTTCGCCCGCTCATGCCGGTAACGAGCACCTTAGGCTCGTATATTTCGTGTATGAATATAGCCCAAGAAAAGGCCAAAATATGGATTAACCTATTCCCTGTTTTTTCGAAGGCATTAAGCTTGTTCTCATCTATAAATTTGCCAAAAAATAGAAAGCTAATAACGTCTTGAATTTTACTTATCACGCTCATTTCAGACTGTATTCCTAAGGTATTAATGATGGCCCCATCCGGAAATGGGGCCCTGAGTTTTTAGTTTTCTGTTACAGTCTTAGCGCTCATGACTGCTACGCTGTTTTGCTGTGTACTCGTTACGGTAAATCCGTACTCCTTCGGTGGCGTATTAGGCTCTAGGTCTGAACCTGATAATGAATCACCTGAAACCGAGCTGGCTCCGTTAAACGTTATTGAATAGGTCCCTACTCCATCAGGAGCATCTAGCCCCGATAAAGAGGCAGTGTGTTGACCTACACTTAGCGTGATTGGGAATGTAAAACAATATTTCGATTTCGTAGTCTGCGTCTGCCCAACTCGTTGGTTGTTAACGTCTAGAGCAAAGTTATCATCCTTTGCCGAACCGTTGTCACACACCGTAATCTGAATATTATTCTGAGCGATGGTCACTTGAAGCTCATTAGACCACTCTGGGTCCTCTTTTAACTTCGCTTTTATTGTATGAACACCTGAAGCTAAGGTGACAGGTAGTCGCACCATCAAGCGGTTTTCAGAAGAACTTGATATCGCCAGTTTCGTTTCGTTATCCAATAGGACTTCGTTTTCTAACTGGACATGGCTGAACCCCGTACCATGAATGATGTATTCATTGGAAAGGCTGCCTGCAACACGTTCAAGATAATCAAGTTGTACTTGGTCATCAACAATTTCAATCGCGCTCTCTAATCGGCTACTACCCGCAGCGGTATCAGCGGCCTGCACTTCAATGTTGTAGGCATGCCCTTCGACTAAAAAGTTATTATCAACCATAACCCAAAGTTCCGTGCCGTCACTTTCAATATGATACGGCGATAACGTTAATTGTTTATTCGTGGTTGCATCCTCTAGAATGATTGTTGGCTTCATCTCACTGCTGAATATACCCGGATCATAAGAACCTAACCCCATACCGTTAATGATAATCCTTACTGGTGCGTCAGGTTGAGTTAATGAGGAAGGGGTCGCGCTCTCTACTGAAATTGGAGCTAGGACATTGAAATCAATGAGAAGATCATTGTTATGAAGATCGTAAGCGTAATTTCCTATCTCCCCAAACATGGTCGCGGTACCAACCCCTGTTTTATATATCGCATACGCATTACCAATAATTGGAACGGCTTTGAAAGCGGAGCGAGACAGCGCCTTGGCAGCGGCATCAATCCCGTACTTCTTAGCAATATACTGAGCGACGGCTTTAGTAAATGGGCCATTACTAGTAATGTCACCCTTCAACTTGGCGATGAAACTATCTACCGTGGCATCTTTACTACCACCACCAGTTGTAAATGACGCGACTTCTGTAGCGAACCATTGGACTTCACTTAAGATGGTTGTCAGTTCTTGGCCTTTTAGTTTGGGAAGTTCCGCTTGATCGAGCCCCCAGTTTACTATCGGTAATGCCATCGATTCGAGTAGTGAACGATAAAACAGAATCGCATGAATCTTGTCGAGCTTTGGACTTAACTGACTCACACCGATCTTCGAATCATACTCTACATCGCTACCAGGGGTCAGAATTCGAACCTTACCGGATTGATAGTTTTCAAGGTCGTAACACTTCCCTTTTCCTGACACATACCAGAAGCTACTTTGTGGACCGACGAAGTTTTGGCTAAAGAAGTTATCTCCGTATGTACATCCCGGCACTATTTTTTCGTTGGAATCATAGTATTCGAATGCAGTAAATAGCTTAGTGTCATTGGCTACAATTAGATCGCCACCTGAAAAAGAAACACTCATACCATCCAATTCGCCATCTGGCACAACCGTGACTGATGTTGAAGAGTAAGACTGTACACTTTTTGATTGAAAGTAGTTGTTGATTGCCGCAATCGCATCGGTATAAACCTTAGTTTCGTATAGGTCTAAGGTGGTTAAGTAGTTAATATCAGAACTTATAGCCTGGTAGGTATGAGTTCCAAGCGCCTCAATTTCTGGCAGGGTGAGTAAGTTTGTAAGAGTTATTGAAGCGTTGGCTTCTTTTGTCCAATCAAGATCCATCGTGAACCACAACAAACCAAGTGCTGTCGTTTTACTATTCAGCGTATAATCGTCTACGTTAGGGATTGTCGGTAAATAGCCAACAGGAATTGGTGTCTCCGTGTCATCAACGTGTAGTAAGGTGACAAGATCACCGACTACATCAGATACGGCAATACTTGTGGTGCCTGTTGAAATTAGGGTTTCGTCATCGTCAGCTGAATCCAAATAAAGTTTGCTTCGGTCTAACCCCGTGGCTTGTTCAACCTGAACATAGGCAGTATTTTCAGCTTCGTACCCAATATAGAAAGGTTCGGTTTTACTTCCGATATGTTCTAAGTATGCATAACCCTTTTCGAAGGTATCTGGTAGATAAAATGACACGGAGGTGTTGTTGTAACTGTATGCGTTATCTACGTCAAGGTATCCACCATCCCATTTTAATGTGAAGTTCTGATTTAGATTGTAACCATTTAGAGTGATGCGAGAACCATAAGAAGGTAATGTAACTGATGAAACGTACAGCGCATCTTCAGGAATGAAGGTCATGGCATATTCAGTTGTCGCAACAGCCCCATCGCTTACGAACAAGTTTACAGAAGAACCAATGGGACCGTCTTCACAATTAAATACGTATTTATTGTCTGTTAGTGTGTGAGGGATGACTTTTTGTACAGTGTCACCGGACTGTTTAACGATAACTTTTGCCTCTTGACTCAAAGCGCTAGGATCAGATACCGAGAGGGTGAGCTCTTGGCCAACACGACACTCAAAGACTGGCACTTCATTTACATGAATTGATTTAACCGAGACGGGATCTTCTGCCTCTAAGGGGTCAATGGCAATGTTTGGTGCTGCATCAACGGTGTCTAATAAGTTGTCATTATCATTATCGAGGTCGAGGTAATCAGGTTCGCTGTCTGAGTCAGAGTTGTCAGGAGAGCGGAAGTCAAAACCATGCTCAACAATATCTTCTATACCGTTGCCATCAGAATCTAGATCAAGGCTGTTAATGTTACCATCACCGTCAACATCAGGAACTGTGTTTTGCATCTCTCTCGTGTCAGAGATCAGATCCCCATCTGATTCTGTGTCCCACCAACTTGGAATTAAGTCACCATCTATATCAACGTTAGATAAACTGTGACCATAGATTTCTAGATAGTCACTAACAAGATCAGAATCAGAGTCTTGAGTACTCGGGTTGCTGTCGATTGCGATCTCAATTTCATCTGAAACCCCATCATGATCAGAGTCTAAAAAGCCCGTCAGAACATAATTAATATCAGAGTCTGTTTGAGGTTGTGTGATAGCCAGGTAGTAATTACCGCTTTCAGAGATAACGGCGTTCAAGAACTTTTGAGTATCAGTGACACTGCGGGTGGTGTAGGAAATAGGATTTCCGTCGCTGTCAAGGAGTAACAGGCTACCAGAGAACTCACTATTACTAACGGTGAAGCTAAAAGATAAAGCGCCTGCTGGTAGAGTTAACTCATAGTAATCCTGATCATAGTTTGATGCTGAGTTTAGCTGGCCTTTGATCGTAACTGGAAACTCCGTGACGGTCTCAGCGACAGCAATACCATTGTTTTCATTGGACGTTTCAGTTTCAACATAAGAAGGGAATTGGCTCTTGGTCGAGTCAAAGGGGTACTGATCATGAAGGTCTAAAACTCCATCAGCGTCTTCATCCGATTGATGGTAGTTACTAATACCGTCGCCATCACTGTCGGCATGTGAAGCTTTATCGTTCGGAAAAAGGTCGTCACTGCCTGTGTAGCCATCTCCATCCGGGTCAGTATCTGCTAAGTCCAAAATGCCGTCACCATCGCTGTCTTCAACAACCTCGATTAGGTGTGTACTCGTGCTCGTTTGCCCTTGTTCATTACTAACTGATAGTTCGATCAGGTATTCACCTGCAGTATCGGTTATAAAGCCGGTTGCCTCTGTTTTGTTTGAGGTGATCGTGTATTTAGCCCCATCAGGTGATTTCAATACCCGCCATACCGGATTGATACCAACGGAGCCGTCTGAAGCCAATAAGCCAATGCTCTGTGGCTCTGCTGATGGGTACGTGTTTGCTACCGAAATTTTTGTGAAACCAGTAATCAATGCGTTGGGTGTAAAGCCCTGTGGACTCGAGTCCGAACCCGAATCTGAACCCTCACCGTTACAACCCGTAAGTAAAACTAACGAACATGCCACCCTGACGAGGTTTGCCTTGTTTTTATTGTTATTCAACATAATTCCTTTATCTAATTTGATTGAGTGTTAAAAGAAAGGTTATCTCAATATACCTATTCACCCAGTAACATATTACCCATGGATGTATTCACCGACAATATAAGCCTCAGTTTTTGCAGGTTATTCCACGTTTTATAGGACAAGGAACTCAGGGAGCGCTAGAGAGGAGTCGTTATGCTAGGTAAAGAACCAACGCTAAATACGAATGAATTTCTAGATATCCTGTCATAGGAATTAAAATCACGGCTGACTTGAAATCTAGAACTCTGTGCCTATCGAATGAGATAGGTCTCATCGTGGCAAAGCGAGCGGGTGTGGGCACATCTCTCGAAAATGAATGTAAGATCGGAACTGGAGGTGGGTTTGATTTAGTGCGAGCCGAGGAAGAAAGTAAGTTCTTTGTATGTGTCTTGTTTATTATGTCAAAGACATGACTATAAAAATGACCTAAGATACTGTTAATGTTAAACATAATGATTTAGGTCGATGGATTGTGGCTAAACATGAAATATTAATTATTGAGTCAAGAAGTGCAAAAGATATTTTTGACGATAGATATGAAGGCGCGACTCTTAAAGAGGTTTTGAAGTTACAAGGGGTATCAGCAAAGCATTTTGAAGTGGTCAATAAAGCTTACTTTGAAAAAGCCATTAAATATGCAGCAAATAAACACATCAAGTATGTGCATTTTAGCGGGCATGGCTCTGAAGAGGGTATTGCGTTAACGGACGGTTTCATTACGTGGCAAGAGTTTGATGAGATAGCGTGGCCACACTTGAAAGATACCTGTCTATGCTTTTCGAGTTGCGATGTTGCAAAAGGTGTTGAAGAAATATTCGAATACCATAAGTCATTTTGTAATGCCGTGATAGCCCCTACAAGGGAAATTACTTGGGGAGAAGGCTTGGTGGCCTTTAGTGCTTTGTACCATCGAGCTTTATCATGCTCGACGAGCTCCAGTCAGGATGTGAGAGTGTTAAATCATATTGTTGGTAAGGGAACATTCCGTTTTATTGCTTCTACTTATCGAGCGACCACTTACGCTGTCGGTTAATTATCGTCAGTAAGTGGTGCGCTGTGGGCCTGATACGACGGTGCACATCCGTAATCGTACTCTCAATTTACTTTTATTTTCTCTGCTTATTTTAAAAGCTTGGACGACAGACTCAATATGAATAAGACCGACTTTCCTGAACTGCCAATTAAGCTCTCTCACCCAATGGCCAGTCTTTATCGGCTGTTAGATGAAAAGAAAGAACATTCCCAATCACTAAGTGAACAAAACTCGATCCTTGAGCTTCAGTTATATCTTCAAAATATATGTCACCTTGCAAGGACGGCGTACTCTGCATCCATCACATTAAAAAGCCGACCGATGCTAGAGCAACTGATGAGAAAATCGTTTTCACTTGAGAGACAGCTGAACGCGATGGCCAAACATCATGAATGGTTAGAAGATTCTGATACCCAAATGCTGAAACAGATGGGTCTCATTATGGACGCCTTGTCGAGCGAAAATATGCATCTGAGTGATTAAGCTTTCCGATTTTGCTACACCTGAACATTACCCTCATTGAGAACTTGGAGATCTAAACATGAAACGATTGATTAATGAGTTACATTTCATTAATTCCCCAAAATCTGTAGACACCATTGAAGTGGACATAGATAGCCTTCCGAAGGGGTACTACGACTACATCGATATTGTTACTGAGACTTTGCGACCATTGGCTGAGTCATCACCGGATCTGCGCGCCACTATTTATGTACAGCAGGCCTTGTCTGTTAACTTTGGGCATTCAGGCTGCTCAATCTTTATTGGTGTGGTTGGAAGCCCAAATGCCTTAGCGTTAATTTTAAATGGATTCCAATCCATACCTGGGATAGGTGCTCGCTACGGAGATTCTATTTTCACAAACCAATCACGCCGTAGGCTTCACATAGAGGATGGTTTGGTTTGGCAGCAGGAAGATGATGTAACTTGGTTTGTCGCCTCTTCGATAGAGGGTATTGCAGAGACCGATGATGACAGTGACCAGTATGGTGAACAAGATTTTGAGCATTACCCAAGTCAGACTAATGTTTATGAAGCCGGGGATTTGTTAAAAAAGACAGCCCAAGCGAAGGATTCTGAAATCGACGATGTCGTCAATCCAGAGGCCCTTGTTGCATCACACTCTAAAGGCATTTATACCCGCTCTCGATCGGTCCGAGCAGACGCAAGAGTTGGATCGATTCGCACAACAATAGAAGGGGTTTTTGGGCTGCCGGAAGGGTCAGTAAAGCTTTGCGACCCCGAGGGGAATTCATTACGTGCCGATGCAAAAATAAGCACACTTCGTCGACGTTGGGATGAGTGATAAATCATTCGGCTTTATCGTTCTAACCCTCCCTGACTATAACGACGATTTAATGACTGGGTGATGGGGGGGGAATCTTTTGAGGCTAGAGTCATATTTAGTCAAATGGTATGTACGGCTCAAAGACGTTTATCATCTGCTAAAAGATGTTATCTATCTGAAAGAGCCTTGGTGGTCTGAATTTTAACCCATGGCACTTTTAAACCGAGAAGTGTTCCTTTTTAATTTAGCCTTCTACCGAATTTGCTTTCGCGAAGTTGTCTTATGCCCAAGCGCTTTTACTAAACGAAAGAGAAAAAGTGCCCATCCGCAGTTATTGAGGCTCGTTGCACTGCTATTGACATGGTTTATGCAACATGGTTTGGATAAGGGGTTTAACTATTGATGCATAACAAGTTTGTCATCAACATTATAGAAGAAAAACACTTTAGTATTGTTTTAAAAGGCCCCCAACGTAATGAGCGGATAAAGAGTGTTAATGATGACTAAACGAATTGATAACCCTGAAGTTGCAAAACTCATAGCAGAGCAGTCGGCTGATAATGATAGCGACCTGTTGGCGAGCAAGTTACGACTTACCCCTGAGCCAGCGCTAAACATTCGTAATACCCTAACGAGCTTTATTCGCTCCTACAAAAATAAACCGACTGAACAGTCGCCGGTTGTTTGGCTAGATCATGAGCTTGAATTGTATCCACAACTATGGAGCGATGAATCGGAGAGAAAAAAAACAGCCAATATCATCACTGATACGGTAGGTCGTTATTATCATCATCGTATCGATCTCGATAAACATTTTGATAAAGGGTTAAGTCAAGCCAGTTGGTTAGATGAGAAGCTACGACAGGGGGCTATTGCTTCGGGACATAACAATTTTAAAGAGTACGCAGGCAATATTGATATTGTGTTGGATAGGGCTAATCAAAATAATATCAATGTGTTGTACCGAAATGATGGCCAGATCAACCAACAGTATAATCTCGATGGCTTTATTGCCGAGCATCATCATACAAACAGTTTTAACCTTGATGCTGCCGCACAGGGTAGTAAATATCACGCTGAAGTCTTAGAGCCTAAGCCGGGTGAAGCCTACGGAAAAAACTCGGTCGATATCATAATTAAAGATGGTAATGGCAAGACAGTCAGGCGTTATCAGTCTAAATATGGCAAAGATGCTGAGTCTACAGAACAATTACTAAAAAAAGGTGACTATCGTGGTCAACGCAAGTTAGTACCAAAGGGGCAAGCTGAGCAGATAGAAAACAGCACCGACACTATCGAAGTTGGTGGCATAAAGTCGAAGCCATTAACAAAAGAGCAAGCCAAAGAGATGCAACGCAAGGCGCAACTTGAATACGAAGCTAAACAATATGATTGGTCACAACTGAATGGTAAAGCGTTATCAAAAAATATCGCTAAACAGGCGGCTGCCGGGGCTTTGTTGTCAGTGGGGTTTCAGGGAGGACGTATTTTAGGGCGCCGGATTTGGAATGGTTTCACAGGCAAAAAAAATCCTGACGTTGAGTTGGATCTACAAGAGTTTATCTACGCTTCTATTCGAACTGCAGGTCAGACTGGTATTGCTGTGGCGATAACGGGGGCGATGACGGTGGCGATAAAAAGCGGCTGGTTTGGTAAGGCGTTAAAAAATACACCGGTGGGTAATATTGCCAATTGCGTCACATTGGGGATCGAAAATAGCAAAATCTTGTATAAGTTTTCAAAAGGTGAGTTGACCGGAAAAGAAGCTGTAGACCAAGCAGGTTGTGCCAGTGTCAGCATGGTTGGAGCGATAGCTACAGGCGGAAAACTAGCCAGTGTAGGGGCTGGGTTAGGCAGTGTGTTTGGTCCGGTAGGTACTGTGCTAGGCGGTGTAGCTGGCGGATTGCTTGGTGGTATGGCTGGCAGTGCTGTGGGGGAGGGGATCTATCAAGCAGGAAAAGCCATAGTCAGCTCGGTGGCTCGCAGTGTTACTTCATTGAGTTCTAGTCTCAGAAGTTCCGTCTCTTCAGTTTGTGGCTTTGTCGGTTCACTGTTTAGTTAGATGGAAAGTAACGCAGATTTTGTATCATAATTTAAGTAGATAAGGCTCTTCTATGTCAAGTAATCCAATCGTTCAACCCATGATTTACGCGATTCAATCTGGTGTGCCTGGGATTCAACTACACAGTCATGAGTATCTACGTAGTGATAAATTAATTCAACACGTAGCAGATGCATTGGCAATGTCCCAAATTAAAGAATGGAATCTCAGTGATGGCTGGGTTGATTTTAAGAATAAACGAAGTGTTCAAGAGTACGATATCAATCCGCCATCATTATATACTTGCTTGAAAGAACTGGATGATCTCAATCTAGATAATGTATTGATTGTAGTAAAAAATGCTCAGAAAGCATTAGCAGAAACCCCCGCAACAGTAGCTCGATTACAGCAATTATTATTGCGTATTCAGCGTCATCATCGTGGCGTTTGTGCCGTGATGTTGTGTACTGAAACGACCTTTCAATACGAAGAATTGCAAGGTTTGTGTCATCAGTATCAACTAAAGCCTTTATTCAAGTCACAGATAAAACAATTAGTTGAGCGGTTTATTAAACAGAATGGTTGTACTACTACTACCGAGGTTAAAAACCAGTTTGTGTCTTTATGCATTGGGTTGGAGCTTGAGGTTATCGAGCAACTACTTAGCTCGATAAAAGTACAGTATCAGAAAAAATTCGATGCAAGAGCCCTAAAGTTGGTCAAAGAGGTAAAAGAACAGATTATTACCAACAGCGGCTTACTTGAGGTGATCAGTATGCCGAATCAGGGGAGCGTAAAATTAGCAGGGTTAGATAATCTCACTTTATGGTTAGATAAAAAGCGTCGCGTTATTGAAAGGAGTGAGAACCAAGAAAAATATGGTTTGCCTGCGCCAAAGGGCGTGCTGCTCGCTGGGATACCTGGCTGTGGTAAGTCTCTTTCAGCAAAGTTGGTTGCTGAAAAGTTACAGTATCCTTTATTTCGACTCGATCTAGGTCGATTGATGGGGAAATACGTTGGTGAAAGTGAAAAAAACATGCGTGAGGCATTAAATTTAGCCGACCAAGCCAGTCCTTGCGTGTTGTGGATCGATGAGATTGAGAAAGCTTTTTCAGGTATTGGTGGGAGTGGTGGTAACGGTGAAATAACAACACGATTACTTGGTTTGTTACTAACATGGATGCAAGAGAAATCCAGCACCACCTTTGTGATCGCCACTGCGAATAATATTAAAAGTTTGCCCTCAGAATTATTACGAAAGGGAAGGTTTGACGACATTTTTTATGTTGACTTCCCTAATTGTTATGAGCGCGAGCAAATTTTGTCGGTGCACCTACAGGGTAAGCCTATCAGCCATATTGACCTCAAGGTGGTAGCAAAACAAACCGAACTTTTCAGTGGCTCCGACCTTGAAACGTTGGTCAATACCGCTCTAGAAAGTGCTTTTTTAGATAATTGCTTGTTATCCAATCAGAATTTGCTGAACGCAGTCAAGGAAGTGATCCCTTTAGGAAAACAGAATAAGCACCAGTTGGATGAATTAAAGACCTTTTTTCTTGAAAATAATTTTAAGCCTGCGTCCTATACAGAGGCACAATACCAACAGTTGGCCGACCAATATCAACACACCGACCCTATGGTCAGAAAGCAGGTCGCATCAAACCATTTTACCTCGGCACAAGTTCTGAGCAAGTTGGCTGACGATAACGATCTTTTGGTGAGAGAGTCTGTATTAAAAAATCACAATTGTCCCGTCGAGTTACTAACTGCAAAGATATCGAATTTTAAAGGAACCATGGGATTTGATTTTACCCAATCTGGCGTCTGGTCGAACAGTAACCCTAATGAGATGGTAACCACTCGGAGAGAGTTTGAAGCGGCATTGCACCATCCTAACCTGAAGTTAGAGCAGATAGAGTTGCTATATCGAACCGGCAACATCAACAAGGAAGATCTGTTAGCACTGGTTGAAGAGCGCGGTTATCAAGCGGAGTTTAAAACCTTGTGTCAAAGGGAGCGAATATCGTTACCAAAGACGGCCGCTAGTGGCATCGTTCGTAAAATCTACTGTCATCAAGGGCAGCTGTTAAAAGTGGGCGATATGATTTTTGAATATGACAATGCTGAAGGGAACAGTGAAACCGTGGTGTGTCATCAGTCAGGCTTGATCGAAGAACTGTCGATAGGTGTTAGTCAACGTTTATACTCAGGTGACACCATCATGCAACTTATTACTATTGAGTAGTTTATATTTAGTAAATAGATAAAAAGAGAGCTTTTACAAGTTTGTTTTTCGCATCATTGTCGACATATCAGGTATGATTATTTTAGTTGAAATACAAGTTTTATGGTTATTGTTGAAATGCTCAATAATAACCATGTAAATAAATATATAAGGGCAAATTAATGAAAGAGATATTAATTTCTGTCATGGGGACTAGCCCACAAGTATTAACAGAGACGTTGTACGCCTTGTTCACTCAAGGTAAGACATTTCCTGAAGAAATATATGTCATCACATCAGAGAACGCCAAGCAAAAATTAGTCAAAAGTCTTATTGACGATCAACAACTTAATAAATTGCTTACTGAGTACAATATGCCGCATATCGAATTTGATCAGCGTCACATATTACTGATGAAAGACGCTTCTGGTGAGCCCATATTTAATGGAAAACGAGAAGAAGACCAGAGTTATATAGCCGATTCGATCATGAATATTATCGCTAGCTTTACCAAGCAGCAGGACACCCGTATTCATGCATCGATTGCGGGGGGACGAAAATCTATGTCTTTTTACATGGGCAATGCGATGTCACTATTGGGTCGTGAGCAAGATATGTTGAGCCATGTTTTTATTAACGAAGAGTTTGAATTTTGTGACCAGTTCTTTTATCCGACCAAACAAGATAACTACATTGAGGTTAAAAAGGGTAATCGTACATTAAGTTTAAATACTCGTGATGCTGAAGTGACTTTAGCGGAGATCCCGTTTGTACGTATGCGTCATTTAATTGATGGTAATTTGCTGCAAGATATTGATCAAACCTCTTTTAGTAAAACAGTAGCGAGCATTAATGCCTTACACCAAAAGGGCATTACATTGACCATGAACGATAAAGCAAAAACGCTTTCGGTCAATGGTGTCGATATTAAGCTAACACCGAAAGAATATGGTTATTACCTTTGGTTAAGTATGCAACCCAACAGGCGTTTATTGGCTGATAGAGCGTTTTTTGACGACAAAGAATGTGCAAGAGCGTTTTTAGATATTTATCGAAACCTCACAAATGATCAAAGACTACTTAAAACTTTCGGGTTAGATATCGATGCGATTGATGAGGGATTTGAATGGAATGAATCGCTATTTTTAAAAATTGAGGGCATACCTAGGCAAATTGTACAAGAAGCCCGCAGTACAATTAATCGTAAGATAAAAGAAGCTCTGCCGACCGAAGCTTTCTATAAAATTGGTATACAGAGCGAGAAGTCAGAGGGGTATGCGACGTATTGGTTGGATAACGACTTTACGATTCAGGTCATCCCTATAAAGAAAGTGGATACTGAGTTCACTCAAATTAATCAACTCGATAAATTATTCGCACATTAAAAAATCACACATAATTGGAGAGCACTATGGCTGGATTCAACCCTGCAGACTTTACGGTAGCAAAAGCAAAACCGTTGCCTGTTGTTTTATTGTTAGATGTTAGCGCAAGTATGGGGCCAAATGAAAATGAAACAGCCCCAATTAATGTTTTAAATCGAGCTGTAGAGCAAATGGTTGTAGATTTTTCTGATAATCAAACGAATGAAATTGAGATTTTATTATCAGTGATCACTTTTGGTGCCGACGTGAAGTTGCATTTACCGTATACAGTAGCCAATCAAGTTGAATGGACGCCACTAGAAGCCAGTGGTATGACTCCTATGGGAGGCGCGTTTGCGATGACTAAAGCTATGATTGAGGATAAAGAGGTCACTCCATCTCGTGCTTATAGACCCACTTTAGTACTCGTTTCAGATGGCGGACCAAACGATCCTCATTGGCAAGAACGTTTATCAAGTTTGGTTAATGAAGGACGTTCAAAAAAATGTGATCGATTAGCAATGGCGGTGGGAACCCAAGCCGATAATAAGGTGCTTAAAAAATTCATAGAAGGTACAGAACATACGGTATTCCAAGCAGAGGACGCTTCAAAAATTAAAGAGTTCTTCCAGTTTGTCACGATGTCGGTCACCTCTCGTACGGTGTCACAGAACCCAAACTTGGTGCTGCCTGATAGTTCAATTGAACAAAGTATTGAACACAGTGGGACCACCTTTGAAAGTGCTGAGGAAGAGGACAGCATTTTTTAATCGGTAATCAATGATGTTCTACCAGCCACACCAATATTCTTTGAACATGTGATTGGTGTGGTCGGCAGAATGTGATCATTAAATGATAGCTAGAAACTCTTTAAGTCAGGGATAAGCAATAATGAATATCGTGATCGATCGTTCTGGGAGTATGGTAGAAAATGGTAAACCCAGACTCATACTCAATTTGGTTCGGTTTATACGTCAGTATTTATCTTCGAGAGAAGTTCAAATCTATACATTACAAGATCAACTTAACCAAGTGCATGTTGATCCAACATTGGATATTGAGCTCCCAGAATTAACAGGCTCGACCAATATCGATAGATGTATCGAATTTTTAATTGAACGAACAACAGAGCCTACCGTTTTCCTGTCCGATGGTTTTTTTGATCTAACTGAATCACAAAAACGAATTCTTAAACAACAGCACAACCTGGTGGTGGTTGCTGTTGGTGCTGATGCTGATCTTAATAATTTGAATTTTCTTGGTTTACCCGTGTATCCAGCCCAAGATATTAGTGTTGCGATTAAGCATGCTAATGGTTTGAATGCACAGCGAACACTACCGCCTTTGCAGCGCAGTGATGTTCAATTAAGTGAATCCGTTTGGGGTACGTTCCATGATCAAGGTGAAGACGATGACTGGGATTAATCCGTCTCGTGATAAAGAAATAGATAGAGATAGTCAGACTATTTTTAAACAATTTGGTCATAGCGAAATTGGCCCCCTACATAAAAAATATCAGCAACCCAATCAAGATGCTTTTTGCCACTATGCCTATTCGTGGGGGGAGTTAATTGCTTTGTCTGATGGTCTGGGAAGTCACACGTTGTCGCAGTATGGCTCTCAGGCAGCTTGTGATGCGGCACACAGATTATTAGATCAATGGCATCAGTCACCCGAGTTATCAGCCACCGACCTATTGACGATGTTTCATCAAAACTGGCTACAGAATTTGGCCGGACAGGATATAAGTCAGTGTGGTTGTACTATTTTGATGGTATTGCGCTTAGAGAGCACTCTATTTTGGGCACAACTTGGCGATGGTTTAAGTGTTTTGTTCCGAAATGATACTAGTGAACCTGAATGTTTAACTAGAAAGAGTGATCTGTTCTCTAATCAAACCGAAGCGCTCAAAGAGAAATTTAACCCTACACAGTGGCAAATGGGTTATTTTGACGTAAATGTATGTCGGGGTTTTTTTCTGTGTAGTGATGGAATTGCGGATGATTTGGAGTTGGGGCAGCAGGCCGCTTTTTTTAAGCAATTATACATTCAGTATCAGCCTTTGACAGAGCAACAGATAATCGTTGATATAAAACAATGGCTACAACATTGGCCAGTACCAAGGCACAGTGATGACAAAACGTTGGTCGCGATGATGGTCAAGGAGGCGTCGTGAAGAAGGAAAAGCAAAGTTTGGAACACTTTGGGCTACTTACCCCTATTTTACAGGATGAATTGAGTCAGCAGCACGAGCTAACAAAGGAGTTGGGCCGTGGTGGTCAAGGTGTCGTATTTCGTACCACCGACCCCGAACTCGTCGTGAAGTGCCTTTTAAAAGACAATCAAGTGGTCACTAAAACAGAAGAAAAAGAGGCGTATAAAAACAAGCTGTCGAAGTTATCGCTATATCCGATTCATCCAGAGTTCAACATTGCGAAGCCTTTGTTCATGCTAAAAGATCAGGCGGGTTACGTGATGCAGATGATACAAGATATGGATCCTGTTCAAGCCCTTTTGAATCATAAAATACCTAAAGAAAAAAAGAATAAAATACCAAGTTGGCTAAATAGCGAGTTACCTATCGAGGTCAGTTACCCTCTAATGCATTACGCACAAACAGGAGGGACGAAACAACGTTTAGCGATATTGATGCAGACTGCTACTGAGTTATCAAAACTGCACAATGTGGGGTTGCTTTATGGGGACATCTCTCCTGAAAATGTATTTTTCTCTGCGGATCGTCAGTTTAATCATGTTTGGTTTATTGATGCTGATAACATCCGCTTCGATAACCCTAAGAGTGGTTCAATTGTTTACACCCCAGGGTATGGCGCACCTGAAGTAGTAACCAAACAAGATGGTTGCCGACCACAAAGTGATTGTTACTCTTTTGCGATATTGGCGTTTAAGATGCTGGCGATGGTGGATCCTTTTGATGGTGAAGCTCTCAATGATGAGGGGGGATGGGATGAAGGTGAGGATACGGTTGAGGACAAAGCTCAACAGGGTTTATTGCCTTTTATTGATGACCTAACGGATGACTCTAACCGAGCAAAGAGCGGCCTGCCGAGAGAATTAGTCTTAACACCAGTCCTCAAGACCTTATTTGCGAAAACATTTACCGAAGGGCGTGTCAACGTATGGCAACGTCCGACAGTTCATCACTGGCCTGAAGCATTAGCTGCGGCACATGATGCGATGATTACTTGCTCTGGCTGTAATATGAGTTATTACCCTGACAATAATCAAGATTGCCCTTATTGCAAGAAGCCTATCCCCAATTATTTCCAGTTGAGCTGTTATGAATGGCAACCTGATAGTCTGTTGCGAAAAAGCAATTGGCAAAGTCTCCATGTCGTTAAGAATGAGCCGATCACCGTACCTGAGCGAGTGTTACAAGAGTTTAGAATTGATGGTCACGACCAAGCGGTATTGGAGTTGTACCAATTAGAGGGGGACTGGTTTATTCGTCAACTTACTGATCAGCATATTATCTCGATCACTGATTCACAGGGCGTTTTTAAGCCATTAGTTGGTCAGTGGCATATAGAGCTAACACAGTTAGAACAGCAGGGGATTTTACTGTATGTGCAGAGTGATTTACCGCGAGTGATTGAACTGAAATGGCAGGGAAAGTAGTGGATTTAAAAAAACTGAATATCGAGTTTAATCATCTTGTCTGGGTTAAGCCTCTATCTAAAGTGCTACCCGTAGCGGTGGGAGACATCGGTCGTTTGATGATAAGTTCACGCACGCAGCGTTTACAGTTGGTTATCAAGGGGCAACTGGCATCGATTGAGTGTCGCCACCTGGGAATTGAAAAAGATATTGTACATCAACTATCGAGACGTAACAGTAACTTGATACAGGTGATGGGCGAAAGTACCTCAAAAGAAGGGGAGCAAGGCATAGAGCTTGGTATCTCATTTTTTAACGGTGAAGTGATTGACTTTGGTGAACTGGATATTTCCTTAGATGGCGTCATTTTGAGGCAAGCTGCTAAGCTCGATTTTGGGGAGAGTTTTTCCGATGTCAATGACACTTTGTTAAGCGGTTGCCAGTTGTTGCAAGATGATCTAGACCCTGACTATTTTTATCTACCTGCAATGTTAGGCAATGCTGCATTCGATGAATTGAATCGAGTGCATGAGCTATTAAAAATTGAACAACAAAGTCAGACAGATGATATTGATGAGTCGATTACCTATGATGAACGGCTTAGTAACCAACAAAGCTTGGTTCACAACCTGGTGTTACTTGGTTCAGGGTTTCAGTTAGCGATTACCGAGCAAAAGAATATTGATTTTAACTTTTTAGCGGCAAAAAAGTTGGTACAACGTGTTAACTCGGCTCCAGGCTTTGCTGTGAGGTTGATCAGGGCTAAGCTGAAATTTACTGACATGGATAATGTGGCACGACTACAAACATTGGCAAGTCAACAAATGAAGGAGCTGTCTGAAAAAGAGCAAGGCTATCTAAACGTTTGGGATAAATATGGCGACTTGGAAGGCGAGACATTGCTCAAAAAGGCTCGCGAGGTTGATATCATTGAATGTACGCCAGATAACAGTCTTTTCGATCCAAAAGAAAAGGGTTTGGAGGTTTCAGTTGGTAGGGATTTAAGGAAGCAACTGAAAGCCGGGGATTATTTGGAGTTGGTCGACCTCGATAACCTCCCTAATTACTTAGCTAACCCGGAATTGTCTTGGGGTGATTACAGTACTGAAAAGCTGACTGAGTATCAAAAAAAGAAAGGCATTAGTCCTGTGTTAGCCCCGTGGGATACGGTTGATAAGTCGAGTGATGGCGACGATATTCTAAATAAAACCCAAGAAAAGAAAAAAAGAATTAATAAAGATCGCATGGGGTTCGACCCCATTAAGGTTTTAAAAGTTACCGCGGATACATTGATTATTGATATTCAAGACATCCCAGAACGAGCCTACACTTTTGTGTATTCGATGCTGGGTGATCAGGTACAAATCGAACGCCGAATGTCAGCACGAGCGAACATTCAAAATGGTACCAGCGCAATGCCAAATTTAGGCGCATTGATTGAAGAAGATGGCATATTATTACCTCGAAATAAAAAGCCTCGAATTAAAGCACTGACTTCCTTTGTGAAGGAGAAAATCTTCCCTAAACATCCACCTACGATGATGCAAGAGGAGGCGATTTCGGTTGCATTGAATACGCCGGATATTGCCATTATTCAAGGGCCACCGGGAACAGGGAAAACCACGGTGATCACGGCCATCATTGAACGGTTAAATCAAGAATCTGCAAAAGATAAGCAAGTAACAGGCAGTATTTTGGTCAGTGGTTATCAGCATGATGCTGTTGAAAACCTGATGTCACGGTTAAGCATCAATAACCTCCCTGCCATTAAGTTTGGCAAGCGTTCGGGGGAAGCTGAAGCGTCGACGGCAACGGCGATGAAGATCGACCATTGGCGCGAACAAACCGCACGACGCTCATTAAATAAGAACCCTGATTTAAAGTTGAGTCAAAGTTACTTAACACTTGAAAGGGATTTCCGACGTTACCTAAAAAACCCTTCTGATGGTGTAGCACTACAGATGATAAAGGTAGTAAAGGAATTTATTAGTGGTAAAACCGATGTGCCGTTTCTATCTCAGCTTAATGCTTTACATGAAGAACTGACTCAACAACGTTTTAAAAGTGTGGAGATGCTGTCTTATATTCGTGCGCTTCGTGTCACCGAAGTGGGATTCAAAGACGACGGTTGCGCTCGAGCGGCAATGTTGAAGACTAAGCTTCAGCCGTTTTTTGAAACCGGCGATAAAGTACAGAGAGAGACCCTTGAATTATTGACTCTGGCATCTATCTGGAATCCTTCTGAACCGCTTAGCTTTTTAGCCGAGTTAAAGCAGATAAAACGAGATCTGCTCACTCGTTATGCGCCAGTTGTACAGTTAAAAACGCCAAAAGTGAGAAAGGATGTTACTCAGTGCATAAAACGGTGTCTGGAGTGGATTCCACTCAATGATAATCGCATTACTGAGCAAAATCAGGTGATCTCTGAATACCTCGCTTATTTAGAGGGTAACTCGAAAGAGGTGCACGATACAATTGCAGAATATAACGTGGTTTATGGAGCGACGACGCAACAGGCTGAAGGAATAGCGATCCGTAAGGCGAAGATCGAGGGCAAGGGCTTGATGAGATATGACACTATCATCGTTGATGAAGCCGCTCGAACCAGTCCTCGTGATTTGATGATTCCAATGGTGCAAGCCGAAAATCGTATTATTTTAGTTGGAGATCACCGACAGCTGCCACATATGGTGGATGAAACCGTGATCAATAAAATGAAAGAGATGGAGGCTGCGCAAGAGGGGGGGCAATCGATTGAGGAAGCACACCTTAAACACAGTATGTTCCAATATCTATTTTCTCGTCTGCAACAACTGGAAAAGCAAGATGGCATCAATCGAACGATCACTTTAGATGCTCAGTTTCGTAGTCATCCATTATTAGGTCAGTTTGCCAGTGAGCAGTTTTATCAGCGTTATGGTGAGGCTTATCAATCCCCATTACCGGCAACGCTTTTTGACCAACAACTACAAGGAATCGAGGGTAAGGCTGCACTATGGTTGGATGTTCCTTATTCAGAGCAGTCAAAAGAGCGCCGTAACTCGGCTAAGAGCCGTTACCGTAAGCTGGAAGCCGAAAAGATAGCTGAGCAACTTAAAAGGTGGATTGATTCGGATCAGGGTAAAGCTCTTTCGTTTGGTGTGATTAGTTTCTACAAAGCGCAAGTGCAGGAAATCTTTAAGGCATTAGCTCAGTATGGGATTACGGAACAAATTGAAACTGAAAATAGTAAAGATTGGGTGATTAGCCAAGATTATGCAATGTTGCATGACCAACAAGGAAGACCGCTAGAGGAGCGATTGCGCATTGGCACAGTCGATTCATTTCAAGGTATGGAGTTTGACGTGGTGTTGTTGTCGATGGTTCGTACGCTGTCAACAAAAGAGGTGATGCGTAAACACATTGAAAGCCCTAAAGATCAACAAAGTGTATTTGGTCATTTAATGTCGAAGAACCGCTTATGTGTGTCGATGACTCGTCAGAAAAAAGCGTTAGTGGTCGTAGGGGATGCGGCATTGGTTCAAACGGCGCTTGCGGAACAAGCTATCCCGGAACTACAGGCATACCACCAGTTGTGTTGTTCTGATGAACTCGGGGGGATGTTATAAATGACTATTATTAATGTAATTAGTAATTCACCAAATGTTGATCGGTACCAGCCGGATGCTTGTATTGATATTTTGTGGCCCTGTGAGTGTTATACCGTTACGTTGCTTGCCAGTACCCATTGTGAGTTGAACTTTTTAGAATCAACCGTATTGCAGCTGTGTGCATTGGAGTTGAAAAATAAAACTCAGATAAAAGATTTACTTGGCCTAGAAAGCGAGTTGGTTGACTTCGTGTGCGACAAGCTCGAGCAGATGTGTTTAATCGATAGACGGATGACGATTTCTATTGATGGGGTAACTCTACTGAAACAAGTAAAAGAGCAGGCTACGGATCCAGTTACCGTAAATATTTATAGGAATAAAATTACTGGGCAGTTTTTACCTATCATTATTCAGCCACTAACGGCACAGCAGTGTCATAGCGACAACAGTAATAACTTAACCTTCTCTATTGGTAATACAGGTAAGCAGGAAACGATCACTGCTTATCATTTAAGCTCTGATAATCACAGTGCTACCGTAGAAGAGTCGTTAACCGAGCGCACTGTACTCAATATTATTGACCGATTTAAGCGTCTAAATCGAAAAAACTCATTGCTTTCAAATATTAGTTCACCTCGTTACTCAAACCAAAGCCAACAGATCAAGATCACAGCAGAGGGAGAAGATGTTTTCATACATTGTCTTGCTTTCATTCCAAAAGGTGGTGATGAGCTGATGGTTTGTGATGGCTTCTTTTCAATCTATGATGTGGGGCTGACCAAAGCATTTAAACGTGAATATGGTCTTATTAATGTGTTGAAAGAAAGTAAACGGAAAATTACTAAAGAAAAAAATAAAGAGCTAGAGCAAAAAAGAAAGCAGCAAATCACTCTAAAGGATCATTATCAAATGATTTCTCAAGAGGTAGTCAATGATTCATTTGAGCGTGCCCAATTGGAAGATAAAAAAACTGATTATCTCAATAGTGTGTATTCATTGATTGAAAAAAAATTTGCGGCTCAGGCCTTACAATATCGATGGCCAGATTGGCAGGAGTACTTTACAGGGAGTGTTCATCAAAACAGACGAGTGGTATCTGAGCTTGCTCAACAACTAGGTCTGAAGCCATCTAAATCAACTGGTCATAATAAAGTTATCTATGACAAGCTTGTAAATCCCTTATTTTCGGTGAAATTAGGTAGCATGAAGCACCTAAACGTGGCGAAACCGGAAATGAAATCCGCTCTGGCTATGCTGTTGCTATCGGCAACACTGCATGAAAAACACCCATTGAAAGTATTTGCCGAAAGCCACCCAGATCTATTACTTAGGTTAGGGAAATTACATCATTATCGTAATGCTCTATCTCATGGTGATTTGACAGTATTGGAGCAAATATCTAAGGATGAGTTATCAAATATTCATCAGTTATACGTTTTACTTGTGGGTGATGAAGATATAGAAACTCGTGTTGAACATACCGCCGAACCAAAGTGGCTCCGAGACGATATTCGTTTTAGACATCGGGAGAAACTGCTGGCGTTATTTGGCCATTACCTTATTGATCATGTTGATCGTGCTGTTTTAAAACAGATGGAGCAGGCTTTGAGCGCTGCCAATTCCGATGATGGTCGGATACGTGTGAATGCCCTTGCTGGTGCTTTGCAGCAGAGTTTGTTTATCGCTAATACAGCTCTGATTAATGATAACAACCCTAGACAAGTTAATGACTATTTACAGGTAGTACAACAATATTGGGGTGAGGTACTACCAGAAAACCTGGTCAAGACCGCTAAGCATAATATTCAACGCGCCCTTGATGGAGTCGACAGTACGTTAGGCGCCAACTTGATTGTCTATTTAGCGCATGAGTCCGAGTACAACAACAAGGAACTGAAGAGACTCGATAGCCAATTACTGAGCAAAATCGCAAATCTAATCAATATTAGAGGTCATGGAGGCGCAATTTTTGGTAAGAAAGTTGAACTTGATAACCTCGAAAAAACAACCTTTAAATTTATCCATTTCCTAATAGAGAGTTACTGTGAGTAAAAATACGGAAAACACCCTCGATCTCCAGCAGGTTAACAAGCAGCAACAAGAACTTAAAACCCAATTGGAACAGCTGGATAAGCAACAGTTAAGACAGGATGACGAGGCTTTTGAGCTAAAACAAAAAACGGCTCAACTGGCGCGTGAACAAAAAGAGTTTGAACAATCTAAGCAACTGTTAAAAAAAGAAAAGCAGTGGATTCAAGAGCAGCAAGAAAAGCTGAGCAAAGATTCTTTAGTCATCCAAAATCAGCAGAATAAAAAAGAAGAGCAGTTAGCCTCACAACAGACGGCATTAGAAGTTCGTGCGCTGGAAATCGAAAATGGTTTACCCGATCTAGCAAAGCAACATGTTGCAGAACAGGTTGTACTGATTGAAAAAAGAAAACAGGCATTTAAAGCTGAATATAGTGAATTTCTGGAGCAACAAGAAGCCTTTGCCAACAAGCAAAAGGACTTAGCTGCGTGGGAAGAACAACTTACGCAATTAAAACAGCAGGCAGATAATGACTTTGCAGCGCAACGTGCAGAGTTAACCCAAGAACTGTCTGTATATAGAACGGAACAAATATCCCTATTGAACCTAAAAATGGCTCAGGAGGAAGAGCTGGCACGCAAAAAAATTGAACAATCCTTGGCGCAACAAAAGTTGGATTTAGAACAAAGCCAAGAAGAATTGAAACAAGCCCAAGGGATTCTTGCTGCAGAAAGATTAGAGTTGCAAAAGGCGAAAGCCCATTTAAAACAGCAGCAAAATGATCTGGAAAGAACCATTTCTCACCGGATGATTGAGGAACGTAATCTTCTTGAGGGAAAGATTAGTAATCTTGAAAAGCACAATGAGCTATTGCTGACACAAGTAAAACAAGCCGACTTCTCTGTTAAGTTGTATGAGTCATTACAACGTGAACTAGGTGAACAATCTCCTGAAGAAGTAATACGCTTACTGACGGCTCGAACTGAAGAAATTAATCGTCTGCAAGAAGAGTTATTCAGTCGCCCAAGCGAAGAGATTCAGAATTATTATGATGAAGCTAAGAAACAAGTCGATGACTTAAAACATCGTAATGAGCAACTCAACAATAAACTGACTACTTTGCTAAATGAAGTCGATGGCGTTGATCAGATAGAGTATGAATTGAACCGCGAAAAACGCAGTCATGAGAATTTACAGATCCGTTATGATGCGATCAGTGCTGACAATAATCAATTACGTGAAGAGTTAAAACGTTTAAACCCCGCTTATGAAGAGCAACAAACTCGTGAACAGCGTATTGCTGGTGTTAAGCGTGAAGTGATCCCTTTTGTTAATCATAAGCCATTGGCTCGTAAGCAATCAGATGTGATTAATGAGTTAAGTTGGCTACAACAAATTCAAAAAGATACGACAAACTATGGTTTGTATTTCAGCGAGCGTATTTTATTCGCTTTTCATACCGCATTAAAAACGGCTGAATGGTCACCATTGGCTGTATTGGCTGGGGTCAGCGGGACAGGTAAATCTCAACTGCCTAAACTATACTCACATTTTGGTGGGATAAACTTTTTGAATGTGCCCGTACAGCCTAATTGGGACTCGCAAGAGTCAATGTTGGGGTATTTCAACTCAATTGATAATTGTTTTGAAGCGCAGCCGATGTTGAACTTTTTAGCTCAAAGTTGTGAGTCTTTAGTTTGTAATGACGATGAACGTTATCATGGCTTAAATGATACGGTCAGCATGGTATTGCTCGATGAGATGAACCTCGCTCATGTTGAACTCTATTTTGCTGACTTCCTCAGTAAATTAGAAGATCGTCGAGGCAGCTCTAAAAGTAAGTTACCTTCAATTTCAATAAAATTGGGATCCAACATAGCCCCTTATGAAATCCCATTAGGTCGAAATGTCTTATTTGCTGGAACAATGAATCAAGATGAAACGACTAAATCGCTATCTGATAAAGTTATTGACCGTGGTACATCAATTTATTTTCCTAGACCAACTAAACTGCACGAACGCAAAAAGCTAAAAGTGCTCCCTAAACCAGCAGAACTGCTGAAAATGAAAAGCTGGTCAAGCTGGATTAAGCTTGAGAGCAACCTTGCTAATAGTTCTTATAAGGAAACTATTGAATCTATAAACCATCACTTAGGCTTTGTCGGTAAGGCGTTAGGGCATCGTGTTTGGCAGTCTATTGAATATTACATGGTCAATCATCCGCTTGTGTGCGCATTGGACAGCGAACAATACCCGGATGAATATAAAGAAGCTTTGGACTTTGCATTTGAAGATCAAATCGTTCAGAAGGTGATGCCTAAACTTCGTGGTATAGAAACGCGCGGTTATGGAAAAATTGAATGTTTAGATAAGATTCGTATTCTACTTGATGAAAAGAAAATCAATCTATTAACCGACTTTGATCATGCGTGTCGCGTTGGCCATGGTCAGTTTATGTGGGCGAGTGCGGAATATCTTAATGATGAGAATACTAACCAGCGGTACCAAGAGTTAGTTGAATTAGCGATGAAGCAATCAAGTAGAATCGATAGCCCTGAGAATAAAACACCTCCAGTCAGTGACATTCCATTGGAAAAGCAGTCAAAAAGCTCGGTCGTAAAAAACACGTTCAAGAGTATGCTTAATAATGTGACGAGCAAAACAGACTCTACTAACGCTGTCTCTGATGGGCATCAGGCTCTCCCTTTGACAGGAGAAGAGTTTCAACGCTTATCTTTGTACGTTAATGACAAAAAATTGGAAATAAACACGCTTTCGATAAGTGAAGTCCGAGCCGCTTTAGAATCCATCAATTGTGATGTAAAAAAAACAAAGCAAGTATTTGATTACTTAAAGAAGCAAGGATGATTCATGAATGAAGAGAGCAAACTGGCCGAGTTCGGCCAGTTGTATTTGAATTATCACGAGGACAATCGAGCGAAGCTTTTGCTCGATCTGCAGCACCACTTCTTATCGCCATTGCAATTTGATCCGGTGACGATGCAACCTTTGACGTTATCGTTGTCTCAAATATGTCACTCTGCCGTTACTTTAGGAGAGAGTAAGCAAAGACAAGATCGATTGACTCTTCTTCTTGAGCATTGCTTACATGCGATTAAACGGGTTTTAGTTCAACCTCGTACCACCATCATCCGTGAGCATGAGATGGTGCCAGTGTATAAAGCGCAACGTATCGATAACCGTTCGATTGAGTGGTTAAGCCGACAGCCTGGGCGAAATGTACGTGAAAAACTGGCTGCACAACCTCATGTACTCGCTCAAGCACGTAAAGAAAGTTATGACACGTCAGAAAACCGCTTACTGAAAGCGATGTTGATCCAATTAGAAAACCTGTTGTTTGCAAAGCAGTCATGTGGTTTGAATGATGATCAAGAGCTGGTTATTGATATGATCCAACAAAGCTTACAGGTGCCTTTGTTTAAAGCAATTAAACCGTGGCAACATATGCCACCAAATAATGTGCTGATGCAGGATAAACAATACCGTAAGATCTGGGATAGTTGGCGAGCCATACAACAACTTGATCAACAACTGCAAATACAACAACAAGAGAAAAGCTCGTTGCTGTATTTTATTTTTAAAGAGATCGTAACTCAACTGGTAGCGAACCCGCAGTGTCATCTTGTTGAACAACCGTGGCAATGTGATTCGCAACAACTTTCGTTGAGCAGTCCCAAGTATCAAGTTGAAGGTATAGAGCGGAGCGATCGCGCAGCAGTGAAACGTTTCAAATTACGATTATTGCCCGAGCAACGTATTGAATTGGAACTGGCTAATCAAATATATAGTGTTGACTTTCATCAAGATGACCATTTAATCACCAGTCAGTTAAATGGTCATCTTCATGACAGCATTAAAGCTGATCTTAAGATGGTTGAGTCCTTTGTACAGAAATTATTAATCGATGCCTTTGACTTCCAGCGGACTTATCGAGGAAAGGTGAGGTCGGATAAGTCGCTAGTGGCGGATCTTATTTCGATTGAGTTAGGACACAGTAAACCTTTGTTGATGCTAGATCAGAGCAACCCACTCCGGCTTAATAACCACCTTATGAGTGATCAAGAGGGATTGGACTGTCGTTATAGCCGAGCTTTTGATGTTACTCATGCAGTATCTAGTGGGGTGTGTTTAGACCAAGGTAAAAGCGGGCATGCCAGTGCTAATGTTGTGGAGGTCCTTGCTAAGATAATGAAACCATCACAGGCCATGCACTATTTGGTGAGTGACCATCACAGTGATTTTGCTACGATAAACCTGCGTCGTAATTTTAATCGTTTCTTTACTAATGCGTCACCTTTACCAAAAAGTATAGCGGCTGCGTATGAGCTTTTAGGTAATAAGAATATTACATTAAAAGCGGATGACTTGTTATTAGTCCTCGATAATAGTGCTGATGCACTTTATGTTTCCCCTGTTACTTTTAAAGAGCAACGCGATAACAAGAATAAAATCCCACAGGTTTATTTTGAACGTCACCCAACGTTAAAAATACAGGGTGAAACTGAAGCGCAACTACTTTTACAAGTATTACAACAATCATATCCACATTACCCAACTCGCGTGCTCACTAAATTCGTTGAGTTGTTTAGTTATCAAGATTTTTCTCAGGCTAAGTTTAGTTTCACTCTCAAAGATAACAACGGCTTTTATACTGTTGATCACATTGCTATTAAACCGTTATTAGACAAAGTTGTAACGTCTTTTCCGACTTCTGAGTTATCTACCTTACTTAAGTCTATTCACCATAGTCGATCGTTTTATATACCGCTGAGTCGTACGATTACCTGTCCTAATTTAGGGATACAAAGTCATCAATGGTGTGAAAAAGTAAACCTTGTTCGAGGCTCACAAACTTTATTGTATAAAAAACAAAGTGAGCCGAATGGCTTGTTTTGGAAAGACCATTTACCTCAACTCAGTACTCGTTTACTTAAAAATGGTCATGAAGTCCCATTCATGTTTGTTGGTGATAACGTCAGCATTAAACCTGAACGTGATAAATCAGTGCCGATCCGAGTTGAAGAAGGCTTTGAGTTACCGATAGGAAAAGAGCAAATTGAATTTAAGGTCACACAGGGGGTAGGTGAACTAAAAACTGTTTTCCCTCTCACTTTATCCTTGAAAAATAAATTGAAACAGCCACTTGCCTGCCACTTAGACTTGAGCTACCGCTATGGTGATGAGCAACCCTATCAGTTGCGCTTTAAACCGGTAGCTGCTCATGCTCCGTTTAGTTCTATAAAGGCTGAGTGGGGTAGCCCCGACAATAATGAAGTCAAGGTGGACTCCTATTTTCCTGATTTTCCAACAGGTCAAACGATTGCACAGTTACGAAAAATACCAAAGAAGGACAGTAAAACAGAAACTACTAATGTGATTGATTGGATGATGCATAATCTTGATGAGGTACTGGATTATGAAGCTTTTTACACTAAAGGAAGCAGCGGAAAGCGGATAACTATCGATAGTAAGACTATTGATTGGCTCCCAAATAAAGATTTTGGTTTTGAGCGAAGCCATTTGAATAACGGTTGTATTTTTATTCATAAAAATGACTTGTATGATAATTTCATACAAGGTGACAATATATCCGGTAATCTAGTCTTTAATAAAACAAAGAACCGGTATTCATTAAAAGATATCACCCCTGCTGGGCAGCTACCAAAACCGGACTTAGCTAAATTACGAGCTCGACTCCGCTTTCCATTAATGTGCTTTAATGATTATGCTAGAGACTATCTAGATTCTGATTTGCCGCGAGAATGTATTGATAAAATTACCCAAGCACTCCAAGCGGCAGAAAACTTGATTCAAAACAGTAAAATACCAAATTGGCTTTCTAAGGAGCTTTCAATACTATCTGCGTATTTTCATAGAAATACTCCGAAATTCCTTGTCGATAAGCTCTTAATTGATATTGATAGTATAGAGCGATTTAAAGAACAGAAATTGATGTTCAGTTACGTTTTAGGAGATGTCTCTCAACCATGGCAACAGCAGTTATTAGATAAGATTTTACAGACTGAAGGTGAGCGAAGTGCCATGAGGCATGTATCTTTGGAGGTTCTTTCTGTCGCTGTTTGGCGGCACCCGGATGTCATTCATAAACTAAACTCAACACAAGCCACAAAGTTAATAGAATGTTTAACTGGTCATTTAGATCATCTTATATTGAGAAACCGGGGTTATAACGGGGCGTCACTTTTACGCTACTTGGAACTTATGTTAGCTATTGTCCGTTGTCGAGGCAGTCAAGAGCGACAAACTAAAGATGCTGTTAGGCTTTATTCGCCCCTATCAGAATTGATGCGCAATAGTTGGGTGAATATCAACGATAACTTGGGTCTTCAATTGCATCAACAGATGCAGCAGCCGAATAGTAAGGTCAGATCACGAGTCAAACTCGCGGTGGCTAAACCGCCAGGATATGAAAATACCCCTGATATTTTATATGCCTTAAAGCTATACCTTACTGGTGAGGATGGTGCTAACCAAATTAGTATCACCGAGTTAGTTGATAGTGATTAGTCGTAAAGTACGATTGGGCTGAGCTTGCGACTAACTAATTTTGCAAGCTTGTAAATAAAATCTTATTCAGTCATTCCATTATTATACCTCTCAACGACTAATATTCATTGAGAGGTCAGATCATGTGCCAACAAGTTAATTACACCAGATATCAAAAACGCGTTATCAAATCTCTAAACGATCTACTGGGTGTTGAAACACCATTTACATATGAAAGAGCAAAAAACAATCACTTAAAAGTTCTCATTGAAGGTGTTGCTAAGCCAATGTACACAGGATCGACCCCGTCAGATTGTAAGTCCATTAATAACTTCATGGCATGTGTGAGAAGAGAAGTGAAGGCAAGTAAACTTAAAATTGAAGATGAGCACAAATCAGCGAAAGTCAAACCAACCAACTTTACCAAACAGTCAAATGAAAGGTTGATCCAAAGCTGTGTGAAATCGCTGCGCACACGTATTTTAACGTTAAAGATACAAGAAGAAACGTCAGTTTTAGAGAGTCAAGGTGTTGAGGTGATCAGTGGAAAGCGCATGGATATCGTAAAGCATGCAATTAACCATACCCTTAAAGCTCGTAAGCAAGGGACTTACATTAAGCCAAAAGAGATGGGTGAAATAGAAAAAGCTGTCATGACCCACTTTAACTTTATGTTGCCAACAATGGCGTATTACAGTGAGTTGCTTAATAGAAAAAATAAGCACCAAGTGGAACTACAAGAGTCAGTGACTAATTTAGCGGCAGCAAGAGAAGATGTATCGTGTAATAAAGCAGCATCAACACTATTTGC
Source organism: Vibrio cyclitrophicus (assembly GCF_024347435.1). Taxonomy (NCBI): domain Bacteria; kingdom Pseudomonadati; phylum Pseudomonadota; class Gammaproteobacteria; order Vibrionales; family Vibrionaceae; genus Vibrio; species Vibrio cyclitrophicus. The sequence goes on along the minus strand of NZ_AP025480.1, from coordinate 3,131,026 downwards.
GAATTCAAAAACAGAGCCAAAAGTCGCCAATGAAATGGCAATTATCCCAACTACAACTAATGATTCCACGATTGAGCTAATGGCTATGTCAACAAACAATCGTATTAGCTTATTGCGTAACTTAACTAAGGCTCAGATGTTGACGCTGATTGATGATATTAATCAATCCATGGCACAAAACCGAGAAGAAGATATTGAAGCTGTAATTAGTCTCATTCGTGATAAGGATTTGCCATTAGAGGTTATTATTTCACGTATGGAGGCTGCTTAAGTTCTATGTGATTGATACCCAGAGAGGCATTACGAGGTAAAGCTGAGAAAGGCGATTTGGTTATCCACAGCTATTTGTATTCGGGTTTTGTTTTTCTCTGGATTCGATCTTGTGTTGACACACTTTTACTGAGCTTTTCCAAAGCGGATAATGTGATTGAATGAAGGTTATTCTTAGTTGGTTTTCTGTTCTTGACGGCTTTACCAGCAACACTTCCGGGGCCATTGAATACCTCGTAGTAACTGCCATCGGGAAGAATCTTAATACCTATGTAGTATTCTGGAGTATGGTCGACTGGAAATGTCAGAGAGTTTTTCATGGTGGTCTTGATTTGCACCTTTCGACCATCAGGTGTTTTTCCGTCATGATGTTTTTCTAGGCCGGGGTACAGTTCTAGGTCATAGTCTTTTTCGACTAGAATCTCCCCCAAATCACCAACTAACCTTCCATCTAACGTAAATTTTTTTTGGCTATATTGCTTTTGAAGGGCTTCAACAATTTTTAGCATTTCTTTGACAGCGTGATGGATTTCCATATCTCACCTTATTACTCTTACGAGTGTGAATTTTTACCCACTCTACCATCGGTGGATTAATTTAGGTGAAAAGTGAAGTTATCTTTGAAGATAACGATTTTCTAAACGCTATCTACCCGTATGGTGAATAGAGTGTACCGATGCCACACTACTTTTATTTATACCGAGCGAGGCTTGTCAGGTTAACGTCTTAGCATGCGGTCCAAGGTATTCAGTACTGAGCTGTCAGAGATAACTCAGCTCAGTAAATTTTCAGTGTAGCACTGGCAATAAAGTAGAGACTATTTTGAGCGGCTTTGAAACAGTGAATGTGCTACTTAGTGATCTCAGAAAACACCTTACTATCATTGGTGTTGCTACTGAATGCTTGCATGTAAACATACAAGCCTGCTTTTTTGTCACAAATCAGCTTAAGGATCACTTGTTTTAGAGTCAGTATGAACAATCCTATTTCGATAATAACCTTCCCAAGGCCCTAAAGGTTGGGGAGATGATACACGTTTGAACCCACTGACATAGCCTTGTTCATTCTTATCTCCGTACATTAAAAATAGGTCATCGGATACAATGTCTATGTACACAAAGCTCGACATCCACCCAGGCCTCATCACAAAGTCAGTTCCATTAATGACGTCAAAGTTAAACTTTTCCTTATACCACTTAATATTGTTCTGCATGATATCTTTTGGTACAGGCGCCATGTTCCTGTAATCGTTGTAGTCAAATAAGACGATTGTATTGTATTTAAACAAACGGCCTGAAGTGCTATACGTATGGTATGTCATGGACTGATTATCGTAGTCCGAATACTTGGCTGGATGTTCTTCTAAATATTTAGACCTCATTGCCTTATTTTGCTTGTAATTTAGATCTTGTTTGGGGTGCTCACGGCTCAAAAATTTATCGTAATGAATGGATTCAATCTCATGCATCAACCTGTCTTTTAATCGAACGCCTGACTTAGCATGACCTATTGATTTTATATCTGAGAAATACCTTATTTGTTCATTTAATTCATCCACGCCAGAAGGTGTAAATAGGACAGTGATGGGTGATTTTCGTTGGTCAAAGTCCTTGATAGCTGCATGGTAAGGCGTTTTTGGCTTGTTTACTGTCCATTGCCCTTCAAAATATTGGGCATTAAAGACTTCTGGTTTATCTCCCTGATTTTTACTGTATATACGCCTCTCAGCCAGAGTTGATGTGGAAAAGGTGATTAATGTCATAAATATCAATAACTTCATTTAGTATCCTATGTCTCATTTTTTTGCTTCGACGTTTTACTTTACAGCAAAAAATATATATTTTTCATATTCTTGTGCCGCGTGGCATTCATGAGTTGTATTGGAGTTCAAAATGAAGAAGGTATTTCTTTTAGCTGCCGTTTCGAGCAGTCTTATTCTTACTGGTTGTCAACTTACAGGTTCGGAAACGTCGGCTGGACCTGCTAATTTTAGTGATATGTCTTGTGAAGAGATTAAATCTTCTTTGGATACACAGAAAGACATGATCGATAACATTGATAATGGTGGTGACTTACTCAGCATGGTTGGTATGGATTCTGGGACACAAGCGGCAAAAAGTGCGGCTATTACTGCTTATCAAACGTCTTTAAAAGCAGCAAAACCAATTGTAGAAATTAAGAAATGCGATTTTAAATTATAAATTCCGCATTACTAACCTAACAACAAAAGGTCGCCGCTCGGTGATCTTTTTTCGTTGTGCGCCGAGTATGGTGTCAACCTCTGACGTGAAGTCACTCATAGTATTGAGTTAATTAGAAAAGAAAGAGGAGTTTCGAATGAGTAAGCTTGATGAATGGGTTGGCAACAATATGGCATTAACCAGCATCATCATAATGGTTGCGGGGGTTACGCTTGGATACATCCTTTTCTAACATCGATTACTAGGGTTTCGACGAAAACCTCAGTCGTTGCAAATGATATATTTGCAGCCATCCCCACTCGCTCCAATTGTTTGCCTGCCTGTTCCACAACTTAGGGTGACTACTCACCGCCCGTTGGGCGATGCTTCTTATTTCGTTAGCCAATGCTCGATAGTATCGAGTCTTATGCAGCTTCCATAAGCAGAAACGACTGTCCAGCCGTCTTTAATTCTAGAAGGCCTTTATCACGGATATTAAGAGCGGCATTTAGATCCCGATCTATATCTGTAGTGCCACAAGAGGGACAATCCCATTTGCGAACTGATAGCGGCATTTCTTCCATTTTATGACCGCAACAATGGCATCTTTTAGAGCTGGCGTACCACTGATCGAGTTTAACAAGATGCTTGCCTTTCTCTTTCAACTTATACTCCAATTTAACAACAAAGCTATGCCATGAGGCATCGGCTATGTGTTTGGCTAGTTTGCGGTTTTTCATCATATTGGCTGATTTCAGTGTCTCTACAATCACAGCGTGGTTTTTGTCTACGAGTGTTCGAGATAGTTTATGTTGGAAATCAGCGCGAGCGTTCGCTGTTTTTTCGTGGCACTTTGCGACACGCAAGCGAGCTTTAGCTCTGTTTGCGCTACCTTTGACCTTGCGTGAAAACTGTTTCTGTTTACGTCTGAGATTCTTCTCAGCACGCTTTACAAATCGTGGGTTAGCCTCTTTCTTGCCGTTCGACTGAATTGCAAAGTGTGACAATCCCAAATCAATACCAGTAACTTTATCGATTGAGTGAATCAAAGTAGGAGCTTCAAGGCCATCATCCACAAGGATGGACGCATAAAACTTACCTGTTTTACTCAAACTGAGAGTGATACTTTTAACCTTACCAATAATCCCACGATGGATGTTGGCTTTAACTGGCTTCATCTTGGGTAGTTTAATAGCACCATCAAGAACCTTAACACCAACACAATGGTAGCTGGATTGCTTGCCATGTCTGCGTTTAAAGTTTGGGTATTTAGCTCTTAACTTGGGATTGAAGAAGTTATCAAAAGCCGTGTGTAGGTTGATGACTGATTGCTGCAAGGCAATTGAATCATATTGTTTAAGCCATTGGTATTTTCGTGACTTCTTGGCAACCGCGAGCAGTGGCTTAATATCCTTTTTGGGATTCAATGTAGCACCATGCTTGCGGTACATATGAGATTTGAGATGCAGAGCTTTGTTATACGCAAAACGCACAGCACCAAACTGAGCTATTAAAAACTCAGCCTGATCTTCTGTTGGGTAAACGCGTACTTTGGTTGCTCTTAACATCAAAAACTCTCAACTGTATTAATACACAGTATATACAGGGCGGATTGAGTCTGTCTATCTTAAAGTGCTATCGCACCTTCGGCTTATATCACCGCCCTCATCGGGCGATGGTTTACGCCGATTTTGCTAACTTTAGTGAGTTTGTGTATCTATTGACTACACAAATTAGGGCGGTATACTTGTGTATGTAATCGATATACATAGGTAATTATTATGGCTACTAAATCAGCCCCGATCAATATGCGCGTATTCCCCTCCGTCCGTGATGTTATTGACGCAGCAGCAAACCTACAGAAAGTGGATAGAACCGTATTTATTCAGCAAGCCGCTTTGAATGAAGCTCAAAAAGTACTGGCAGATCAGAAAGACTTCAAATTAGAACAAGACGCATTTGACGCATTTGAACAAGCGCTTGATGAGCCACCTAAAGTTCTTAAAGGTATTCAAGATTTATTCGAAAGGAAGGCACCTTGGGATTAGTTAAACCTCGTTTATTAATAGGTAGTGATCTCACGAGTTCTTTTCACTGTGGTGTTGAGTCCTTAGATCTGTGGCTTAAGAAACAAGCGCTAAAAAGTCAAAACCGTGGTAATACGAAAACTTATGTCGTCACTGATTCAGATACGAATGCTGTAGTGGGATACTACGCTATCGCGATGGGGTCAGTATCAAGAGATATTGCTTTTAGTGCTTTAAAACGAAATAGCCCAGACCCAATACCAATGGTGGTATTAGCAAGGCTGGCCGTTGATTTGAAATATCAGGGCAAACACGTTGCGATTGGTTTGCTTAAAGACTGTATTTTGCGCTCCATGGCAGCAATGGAAGTGGTCGGTGGAGCAGGTATATTAATTCATGCTTTGGACGATAATGCACAGTCCTTCTATAAACGGTTTGGCTTTAAAGAATCGAGCATCGATAGTTTGGTGTTGATGGCGAGAATCAGTGATTTAACAGAATCACTTACGCTGGAAACGTAGTGAACTAAAATATGATTTGAAACATTGAATGGAAAGGTGAGCTATGAGCAAAAAATGGTTGTCTGAAAAAGAACTGGTCGAGGGGATGACTCCTTATAATGCCCACTGTGATTTACTCGCAAAGACCGAAAAAAAGCCTGATTGGATGTCTTTCACTGACTAGGCAGAACGAATTACAGATAATGTCATGACTAACCGAACGGAGGCTTTCGATGAGTTTAGTTCAGATTTGGTGAACCTTGATATTTTTCTTTCAAACCTAAAGTTAGCACTTGATAGCCTTCCTGATAGTGATAGTGATAGTGATATTGAACTTTGTGACTTGGGCAATGAAATTGGTCGGGTTATTGCTAATTTGAACTCACCAAATAAGATACTCTTACGTGAAGTCACTCATGGTATTGAACATGGTTTTGACTTAATTAGAAAAGAAAGAGGAGCTTCGAATGAGTAAGCTTGATGAATGGGTTGACAACAATATGGCATTAACCAGTATCATCATAATAGTTGCGGGGGTAACGCTTGGATACCTCTTTTTCTAACATCGATTGCTAGGGTTTCGATGAAAACCTCAGTCGCTGCAAATTTTATATTTTCAGCCATTCCCACTCGCTACAATTTTTTAACAGCTTATTACACAAATCAGTCTAAATCAAAAATGCCCTATCCTGTATCGGCAGCTAGCTATCACAGAATGCAGTCGCTAATTTTGACCTACTTGTAGCTCTAACTATGTGACCAAATCTGCTAACCCACTACAGTCTGAGTTGTTTGCCTGATGGTGTTTGGCGCCGTCCTTCCGTCGAATGCATTTGTGGTTCGATGTTGGTTTTAAAGAAGATGAGTGTCGAATAGGTCGAAAGTAAGGGCAGGTGAGAATGACAAGTTGGTGATAAGTGAGCAGTGATAAGGCCGTATTACTGCTTCCCCTAAATTAGCCATTTATGAATAACCAAAAGTATGGGAAGTCACTTAACTTGGTGTCCAGTATTGAGACAACAGATCCATCTTTGTTCGGACATACGATCTGGATAAGCCCATCTTTACTGTGACACTATAGTTGTCACTAAATGATAATTACGCCATAATTGTGACACTCAAGTCAACGAAGGTGTCACAATTAAAAGGGTATTTGTCATGAATAGGTTTGAAATCCAACGTTATATCGAGCAACAGTGTCGCCCTGTGTCCATTTCAGACATTATTATGGATCATCCTGAATTAATTCGTCGTACGCTTCAGCGCTGGCTTAACAAGCTGATTGAAGATAAACAGATAGAAGCCATTGGTAACGGTCGTTCTCGTCAATACATTGCGAGCCTCGTTAGAGAAGCTATATCCAATTCTAGCCATAACGAGCACAATGACTTTCCTAAATCGATCCCACTTTCACCTGACAGTTATGACATTCTTAATTATCTAAGTAAGCCTATTTTTGAGCGTGATCCTGTTGGTTATTCACGTGATTTTTTAGATGAGTACTCCCCAAATAAAACTTACTACCTTTCTGAACCTATTCGTCGTCAGTTACACCGTATGGGAAAAACCATCTATGCGACACAGCCTGCGGGCACGTATGGAAGAGATATTTACAATCGTTTATTAATCGACTTATCTTGGGCATCCAGCCACCTTGAAGGGAATACTTATAGTCGACTAGACACGGTAGAGTTAATTGAGCATGGTCAGTTTGCACAAGGAAAAGACATCATCGAAACACAGATGATTTTAAATCATAAATCAGCGATTGAATTGTTGATTGATAATGTCGATTCCGTTGAGTTCAATCGTTTCACTATATTGAATTTGCACAGTGCGCTTTCCGAAAACTTATTAGCCAACCCGTTTGATGAAGGGCGAGTGCGTAGTCATGTGGTCGAGATAGGGGGCAGCGTTTATAAGCCAATGTCATCCGAAGAGGTACTTTTTATCCAACTGGAGTCGATTCTTAATAAAGCGAATCAAATCCTCGATCCATTTGAGCAATCATTTTTTATCATGGTGCATTTACCTTACTTACAACCCTTCGCTGACATTAATAAGCGCACCTCTCGTTTGGCTGCGAATATCCCGTTGCTTAAAGCTAACGTATGTCCTCTTACGTTCCTAGATGTCCCCGAAAAAGCCTACAGCAAAGCGGTGCTTGGTGTGTATGAAATGAATAGAATCGAGCTTCTTCGTGATCTGTATTTATGGGCGTACGAGCGTTCAACAAAAGAATACCTAGCTGTGAAACAAGAGTTAGTAAAACCTGATCAGCAACGCCTGCAATATCGAGCGAAGATAAAGGAGATAGTTAAACAAGTCATACTGACACCAGAGTCACAGCCCCTGGATATCATAGAATTACTGATAAGCAACGAGCAAGAAACGGATAGGCAAAACATTAGCGCCCTTGCATTAGAAGAGATAAGACGAATTCACGAAGGGGTCTTGGTACGATATGGCCTAAGACCGTCTCAGCTCGAAAAGTGGCACCAATTACACGGATAGAAAAGACTGTCACCACCCGCTCGGACGAGGGGGGGGCGAGGTAGAAGAGCTTGAGTTTTGTTGCATTTTTGGACCGCAACACTTATCAATATTTAGACGGACAAAGTAAAAAGGCCTACAAATAAGTAGGCACTCTATCTTTGGCTAATTCAATAACGGCATGGCCTAATTGAACCAAAGTGCCAAAACTGGGTGTTGTTTCAGGTTTTAATGAACGATAAGCACTCGTTCTACTTCTAATACCTGCGCGCTCAATGACAGCATTGTGACCAAATTGCTCGACATAAGAGCGGATGGCCGCTTGCAAAATGTCAGCTCGACCTTCTTGCATTGAATCCCATGATGCCGGCTTGATTACTCTTTCCATTTCTTTAACGTCAAAAGGCGTTAAATCCGATTCAGTATAACGGCCAACCGTGATTTCCTTTAACGTTGCCGCTGATAGTTCAACACCACTCCAATCAAGGGAGCCGTCAGCCTTTAATGCAAACTTTTTAAAATCAGGTACATGGCTAAATGCTTCTTTTTGAAAATACTCAGTTAAGTTTGCTTCACCGATATAGCCGTCACTAAAAGTAAGCTCAAGCGTAAAATCAGCGACCAAATCAACATCAATTACTTTTAACATACGTCACCTATAATTTACCTGGGTTAATACCAGCAACTGCTTTTTTCCACATGGTCATCCGTTTTTCTCGATTGTTTTCAATGTGTGATTCTGCTCGTTTTCGTTGCTTGTTTGGCCATTAATATCCCATATCCATTTCTTGGTCTAATGCCGATAGTTCAGCAAGAGCAGTTAGTCTGTCCTCTTCTAGGCGGTGCTTGTACTCCATAAGATCAGCATAAGCGACCTTTCTACGGTTGCCAGTACGACTAAACGGAATATCACCAGAATCCAGAAGCTTAATGAAAGTAGGACGAGACATGTTTAGCATATCAGCACCTTCTTGCGTTGTGAGTTCCGCATGAATAGGTGTGATGCTAACAGAGTTGCCTTGACCTAATTGAGTCAGCACCTCGATCATCATATTTAATGCGCTTGCTGGAATAGTGATTTCGTGAGTCTTACCAGACTTATCGACAACATTAATCCTTTGAGCCTCACCATTAATTTCTATAACGGCTGACAACTCTTGGCTACCAAGCTTAGCCAGTGCCATTTCTTCAGCGCTTGGCAATTTTGTAGCAGTATTCATTGTGTTTCTCTCTCGTTTTTAGTTTCTGATGTCATGGTATACAAATCTGCATACCATGAGATTATTCGAAATATTCGAAAACAAGAGAGTGTCACATTATCGTTGGACTTAGTGTTCGTAGTCGGCTTAGTTTAATGTCTATCAATGCATGCTTAACTCTCTTTAATCATAGGACTTCGATATGTCGTGGATGAGTAAAACTAACCACGAGTGCGTCAATGTCGTCGACTCAACAATAACTTCACAGACTGAACTCCTACCCGTGGCACATTCTATCTTAGATATCGCTCTAAAAGTGTTAAATGCTGCCCATGCATTTTCTTGACCAAGTATCTGAAATCTTCGCTATGTACGCTAGATGTGCGTTCAGGGCTGTTTTGGTAGCTAGCTCACAGGTTTAACATAACAAGAGCCATACACGCCTGATCATTTAGATTTTATGTTATTTTTTATGGCGTTACATTCGATTGGCTATCTATCTAACTGACGATATATAAAGGATTTATCTGATAATGAACAAAACATTCGCCCTTAGTCTTGCATTGGTGGCCGCGCAAAGCGCAGCAGCCACCAGCACACTCGAAGTGAGCCTATTTTATCCGCAAGAGTATGAGACAGACTCAAGCCTTAACTTGCCCGTTGAGATTGTAGGTTTCTACCGTTCGATTGAATTGGGTAATGCGCTCTTTGCTCGTGATGGCGTTGACCTAGTCGTTAAGCCGACCTCAATTCAAGCCACGAACGAATGGGGCGCAAGTGAAACCATTTCGAATGGCATTAGTTTGATAAATTATAATACGTCGGTTGACGCTGTAACCGATGTCGGGGATGTGGCAGTGGGGCTTTTTCAAGCCGACCACATAGGACTGGCTGTTGTGCATAGCGTAAACGCATCAAATTATATTGACTGGCCGAATCGCACAGAAAAGATGGCGATGGGCGCAGGCTACATGATGGGGCGTGATTCAAGTAATGGATTTCAATACATGTTCGCGCACGAGCTGTTTCACACGATGGGTGGGGAGCACGACAAAGCACAGGCTTGGGATTGGTCTGAAAATGGCACGTATCGTTCAGACGGTCACGGCGTAACTTGTGCTAGTGGGGTTAACTCGCTTCTCCACGCTCATGGTGCATTCACACCGTTTGCCGACGTCACCATTAGCGGCTCTCCAACCTGCCAAGATGACAGTGGAGACAATGTCGCGTTTGTGAACCACTACGCACCGATGGCGGCTCAATACGCTCCAACGGAGATTAATGACCAGACATTGACGATGAGCGCCGTAGAAAATCTTAATTCGCGTTCATTTGACATTACCGTGACGCGTCACGATGCGACACTCGCTGAAACCATGAAACTGTATGTTGCCGGTGGACACGCCACCGCAGCGGATAATCACCTTAACACCATTAATGTGACCTTTGCTCAAGGTGAAACAGAATCACAAGTTGTGGCGCTTTCATTTGACGATGTTTATCCTATCTTCAACCAAGCGAATGACCATGTGAACAGCGTTTATGCGGTAGCAGTGGGTGAGAGTGAAATTTCAGGCTCTACGCTCGACATTATGGCATTGGCAACGGATTGGACTGCGCCTGTTGATGTGCCAGATGTGCCAGATGTGCCAGATGTGCCAGTAGATACAGGCTCAAGCAATGGCGGCGGTAGTGGGGGTGGCAGTATGCCACTGTGGGGCTTGTTTGTTTTAACGGGTCTTGCCGTTTTTCGAAAAATCACTCAATAGTACAAACTCATCGAGTAGGAGGAGGCCTCATGGCCTCCGTCCTTGACACCACCGTACATACTTGACTCACCGACGGCGGTTTCGAATATATTTTCAGTTATTTATCACTATGATGAACGTATGTGACCCATGTAAGGTGCGTTATACGCTGAAGTGGTTACGCTTTGCCGTGTTCCGATTCATGAAGCTTGTCGTGCGTAAGCTATCGATATTGCTGAGAGCATCAGAGGGTTTGAACTTGGATCGCTCTATATGTTCTAGGGGCATAAGCCATCTATCCAGTGACGACGCTGCCCAAGAGTAGGCTAAATGTCCCCTGTTTTCGCCCATATAAGGTGTCACTTCATATCGAATATCAAACGAAAAAGGAACGATGCAAGGGGCGTACTTGGGGCTCTCATTGAGCGCCTTTTTTATTGCGTCGGTACAAGCAGGTCGTCATGTTCACTGCGATGCACACTGTCTCAAAGGGCCTTCAATGGCCACGATTGTGTCTCAGGGGGAAACGGTCGCCTCTGCAAGGCTTTGATTTTAAATGGGTTTTAGGGGCGTGTAAAATAGCCCTAAGGCGCTATGAGCCTTCGTTAAGAGTGGGCTATGGAGCACAAGGGTTATCGAAAAAGAACGGCTGAAGCGAACATAAAAAAGACACCGGCTTTCCTGCGAGCGATGAAAGCCGGTGTCTTATATGCCATTTCACAAATACCAAAGTGATTTAGCGGTATTTATCAGGTCTCAATCAACACCCCAAGTTCGCGAGCTTGCTCGATCGTGATCTGGTTGGATATTAAACCTTGCAAAGCGGCTTCAGACAGTTGCAATACCTGTTCGTTTTGACTCGGTGGTGAGACGTGAACTTCGATCGAGTTGCCGGTCTGACTGGTGCGTGACCATAACTGGCGATCAACCACATAGACATACGCGCCTTTAGGCAAGTCAGGGTTGTTTTTGGTCATCAAATTTAACCACCAACGGGTTCTTCTTAGCCCCGCTTGGCCTTCTATGGACTCGAGTGGTGGCATAGATTGAGAGCGGATAGCCAACTGAGTGGCAATGGACACATCCAGTGCTCCAGGGTAGCTCTCGCTAAATGGGTTGGTAAACAACCCATCATAAGAGCAAGCCCATGTTATTGGGCTGGCTAATGCGATAACCCCAGAAGCGATGGCCGTTGTTAGACACTTCTTCATCATTCCTCCTTAAGGGGTCACAATATTGAACCAAAAGTTAAAGTTATCCAGCATGCCCACGAAGTCTTTCAATACTTGTGGATCGCCCTCTAGATTAATTTGACCGTCTGCAATGGCTTTCTCTAAGGTGATGTTCCCAAGTTGAACGTCATCCAATGTTGCTTTGGTCAGGACTAAGGATACGTCAGGTTGTTCAGCGAGCTTTGTTGTATGGTTAAGGACGGAGTTCTCGACATATAACGAGTACTTTTCATCAAGGTCGGTAAAGTCCAGGTTCATGACAAAGGCTTTCCCTGCCGCTTTTTCTGGTAGGATACGAACGGCTAAGTAGTCGAACAACATCTCTGGTGGCATATTTTTAATGATGTCAGGAGAAGCCACATTCGTCCCGCCCGCACTCGGGGTGCCGTTTCTCAACTCAAGAGCGCCTTGCAGATAAACCGAACGCCAAGGTCCAGACTCCGCTTGGTAGCCCATTTGTTCATAGGCATCCGCTAATAGGTTTTTCCCTTTCTCACTATCAGGGTTAGCGAAAACAACATGTTTTAGGACTTCGGCCACCCAGCGATAATGACCTTTATCAAAGTCAGCTTGTGCCTTCTTGATGGCTGCTTGTTCGCCGCCCATGTATTCAACATATTTAATGGCGGCATCCGCGGGTGGTAGGTTGTTGAGATCCGATGGGTTACCGTTGTACCAACCCATGTAGCGCTGATAAACGGCTCGGCTGTTATGGCGTAAAGTGCCGTAGTAGCCTCTAGAGCTCCAGGTGTTAGCAATCTCGTCCGGAAACTCGATCATCTCTGAAATTTCTGAGCCAATATACCCCTGGTTCATCAAGCGAACGGTTTGGTCGTGCGTGTATTTATACATATCACGTTGTTTTTTGAAGTATTTGGCGATGTCTTCTTGCCCCCACATTGGCCAGTGGTGGCTTTGGAATTTCACCTGGACTTCATCGCCCCACATATCAATGGTTTCTTGTAGGTAGCTGGACCATTTCAATGCGTCACGAACCTGCGCGCCTCGAAGGGTTAAGATATTATGCATTGTATTGGTGGTATTTTCCGCCATCCAAAGTGCTTTCTTTTCCGGGAACCAAATGTTCATTTCGGTTGGCGCTTCAGTACCTGGTGTATATTGGAAAACCATTTTAATACCGTCAATGGTACGTTCTTCACCCGTTTTCTGGATGATATCGGTTGGCTTGATCATCGTCGCAACGCCGGTGGATGTTGTTTGACCCAAACCGCCGTTGACACCGCCTTTTTCATTTTTGGGTAGAAGAGCGCCGTACATGTATACCGCTCGTCGTCCCATGGCGTTCCCCGCGATGACGTTTTCAGACACGGCATGTTCGGTAAAGCCTTGGGAGGCGACGATAGGAACTTTACCTGAAATCACGTCTTTTTCATCGACGATGCCTCGCACACCTCCAAAGTGGTCAATGTGACTGTGGCTGTAGAAAACACCAGTCACGGGTCTTTCACCTAACTCTTTGTTAATAAAATCCAGTGCCGCTTTCGCTGTTTCCTGAGAGATGAGCGGATCAAATACGATCCACCCTTTATCGCCTTTAATAAACGTGATGTTAGATAAATCGTAGCCGCGAACCTGATAGATACCATCAGTCACTTCAAATAGGCCATTGATCATGTTGAGTTGAGCGTTACGCCATAAGCTTGGGTTAACGGTGTCTGGAGAAGGCGTATCTAAACGGATGTATTTTTTATACGCTTCAAGATCCCAAACCACATCCCCCTTGTCATTTTTAATCGTGACAACATCTTGCTTGGCAATAAAACCTTTTTGAGCGTTTTCAAAGTCTTTCTTATCGCTGAACGGTAAGTCTTCTTTGACTTGGTTATTGACACTGATAGTGGTTTTCGTTGCGTCTTTAGGGGCGGATGCGTTAGCACTTAGCACCACTAACATAGCCAATCCCAACGTTCCTATTTGTCGCATGCTATTTCTCCTTGTATAAAAGCTGCTCTCTAAAAGTAAGCGATGTAATGGTGTCATTCTTTGAAAAGTTAACGAATAAGCCTGAGATAAGGTCATCATATGCATATTTTATGAACTGAATCACAATTTATAATTTATAACCATAGACTAAAATGTGGATTTATCGATCCGTGTCTCAGGAATGAGGTGATTATCCGGGGGAGTGCTTCAGTCCATTTAGGCGGGTTTCTGCTCCTGCCTCTATATCGCTTTGACTATAGATGACTCCTGACTTTATCGAGTTTCTTAACCCGGTGACTTCTCACCGCCTTATCAGGCGATGCTTCTTATTTCGTTAGCCGTTGCTCGATAGTATCGAGACTTACGCAGCTTCCATAAGCAGAAACGACCGTCCAGCCGCCTTTAATTCTAGAATGCCTTTATCACGAATATTGAGGGCGGCATTTAAGTCGCGATCAATATCCGTTGTACCGCAAGATGGGCAATCCCATTTGCGAACCGATAAGGGCATGTCTTCCATTTTATGACCGCAACAGTGGCATGTCTTAGAACTGGCGTACCACTGGTCTAGCTTTACTAGGTGCTTACCTTGCTCTTTCAGTTTGTATTCCAGTTTCGCAACAAAGCTATGCCATGAGGCATCAGCGATATGTTTCGCTAGTTTGCGGCTTTTCATCATATTTGCTGATTTCAATGTCTCAACTATCACCGCTTGGTTTTCGTCAACGAGAGTTCGTGAGAGTTTGTGTTGAAAATCAGCGCGAGCATTCGCTACCTTTTCATGGCATTTAGCTACAAGTATTCGAGCTTTCGCACGATTGGCACTGCCTTTTGCCTTGCGTGATAGCTGACGCTGTTTACGTTTGAGATTCTTCTCAGCACGCTTTACAAATCTTGGGTTAGCTGTCTTTCTGCCGTTTGACTCAATCGCAAAATGAGACAATCCCAGATCGACACCTGTCACTGTTCTTACCGTGTGGAGTGGTGTTAAGGCTTCTACTCCATCATCCGCAAGGATTGATGCGTAGAACTTGCCTGTCTTGCTCAGGCTCACTGTGATGCTTTTAACCACACCTTCAATCTCACGGTGAACATTCGCCTCGATAGGTTTCATTTTGGGAAGCTTAATTGATCCATCAAGTACCTTTACACCCACACAGTGATAGCTCGACTGCTTGCCATGTCTACGTTTGAATTGTGGATACTTGGCTTTCAACTTCGGATTAAAGAAGTTATCGAAGGCTTGGTGAAGATTGATCACTGATTGCTGTAAGGCGATTGAATCATATTCCTTCAACCATTGATATTTGCGGGATTTCTTGGCAACGGCAAGCAGTGGTTTTATATCCTTTTTTGGATTCAGTGTGACACCATGCTTGCGGTACATGTGCGATTTTAAATGCAGAGCTTTGTTATACGCAAAACGCACGGCGCCAAACTGAGCGATTAAAAACTCAGCTTGTTCTTGCGTTGGGTAAATGCGTATTTTTGTTGCTCTTAACATTTTAGTGCTCACATGTATAATTCATTTATATTATTGTCTTATGAGGATATTGTAAAGTGAGTGCACACAACAAAGAGTTACTTCAAGACTACCTCAGAAAAAGGCACAGCGTGAGCAAATTGGTTGTTCATCTGGTATTTACAACGAAGTACAGACGCAAGTTGTTTACTGGAGTTATGATCGAACAGTTAAGGGAAGCTTTTGAGTCAGCGTGTGTAAAACTCGAATGTGAATTGATAGAAATGGATGGTGAACAGGATCATGTTCATTTACTGATCTCATACCCTCCAAAACTTTCAATCAGCGTAATGGTTAACAACTTAAAAGCAGTTTCATCTCGTATGCTACGACGACAAAACACACACCTTACAAGGCAGAGTAAAACCTCCGCCCTATGGTCTCGTTCATACTTTGCTTGTACTGCTGGCGGTGCGACTATTGAAACATTAAAAGCTTATGTGGAAAGTCAGTCCACCCCAGATTAAGACGCTATCGCGTCTTACGCCTTATATCCCCGCCCTCATCATCGGGCGAGGGTTTACGGCGAAATTGCTAAGGTGCCCCGTTATTGGCGACGGTTATTGACGACTATAGGTATAACTTTCTCACTCCCACTCAGCTGGCCATTTCATCAGTAGGAAAATTTATAAACTATAAACTATGATTATTTGGTTGCACTTAGTTGCATCTATCGACGATTGTATTTTCATTTAACATGGAACGCTGATATGAAAAGAAACCAAATAGCCATCGCGCTTGGTCTCAGTAGTTCGCTTGTACTTGTTGGGTGTGAAGACTCCGGAGGAGCCTCTGGAGAAACGACACCACAATCAAGTACCTACAGCATAACGGCTATTGACGGCTACTTACGCAATGCCGAGGTGTGGCTTGACCTCAACAGAAACAGCACAAAAGATCCCGATGAGCCCAGTGCCACGTCAGGAGTCGGAGGCGTCGCTGAGCTCGATGTCACCGGTGTGGCAAGTCCTCAAGATTACCCAGTCATCGTACGGGCGATTGCCGGTCAAACCGAAGATGAGGACCAAGGTCTGGTCACTACGGATTATGTGATGTCGGCGCCTCCCGGTGAAGACAAAGTGACGCCCCTTTCAACTCTCGTTAATGTTCTGCTAGAGCAGTCGCTCACCGGCTCTGAAACGTCCGCTGAATTGGAGCAAAAAAAGCAACAAGCGTTAACCGATGTTGCGCAGCAGCTCGGTATTGATAGCGATGATGTATTAGGTGACTTCATTGCGGACAATCAAACGGCGGCCGCTTACGCTGCTGAGAACTTAGTGCTCTCTCAGGTTCTGCCCAAAGACAGTTCGGAACTGGCCAACATATTAGAGCAAGACAGCAATAACTCCTCTTTTGTGAAAGTCGTCCAAGTGGTCAACGCCGAGATCAACAAAAAGATAGATCAAGTTGAATCCAGTAGCGGCAGTATGGATTTTGACACCGTGGGGGAGGCGCTTGATGCCCCCGTTGGAGTGACGGACAGTGACGGTGACGGTGTGCCAGATGATCTGGATAAGTTCCCCAATGATTCTGAGGAATATGCCGACTTTGATGACGATGGTACAGGGGATGTCGCCGATACAGACGACGATAACGATGGCATCGATGATGATACCGATCTCTACCCTTATCAAGATGATAGGGCGGGTGACTTTGATAACGACGGCATCGACGTATTAGACGATCAATTTCCGAATGATACCGATAACGATGGCCATCAAAACGACGTGGATGCATTCCCTCAAGACCCTTCTGAGAATGCCGATAGCGACGGAGATGGTACCGGTGACGTAGCGGATCTCGACGATGATAACGACGGTGTCAACGATGTCGATGACCAATACCCGAACGACAACACCCAAGCCGGTGATTTTGACAATGATGGTATCGACGATCTGGATGATCAGTATCCAAATGATACTGACAACGATGGTTACGAAAATGATGTGGATGCGTTTCCTCAAGACCCAACAGAACATGCGGATAGCGACGGAGATGGAACCGGTGACGTGGCGGATCTCGATGATGACAATGATGGTGTCAACGATGTCGATGACCAATACCCGAACGACAACACCCAAGCCGGTGATTTTGACAATGACGGTATCGACGACCTTGATGATCAGTATCCTAATGATACTGACAACGATGGTTACGAAAACGACGTGGATGCGTTTCCTAAAGACCCAACAGAACATGCGGATAGTGATAACGACGGTATAGGTGACAATGCTGATACGACACCAAATGGTGAGCCTGGTACCGGCGTTTGGGATACTTCCAACTGGGATAGTGGCGCCACTTTCCAATAAAACGATTTAAGGACGAAACTATGAAAAAGCAAATTCTTATTGCAGCTATCTCTGCTGGATTGACACTGCCGGCTGCCGCTGTACCGAATACCTTTACCGCAGGTGATGCGATAGTGGCATCGGAAATGAATGCCAACTTTACTGCGCTAGAAGAACGTATTGAAGAGCTGGAAGCACGGTTAGGCATCAATGCCACTTTCGCTGAAATGATCAGTGGTAACACTTATTCAGGGCAATTTATCTATTTTGGTTACTTCGGTGATGACCCTTCAGATTCTGGAAACTTTGAACACGCTTCAGGCAGTGGGTTCGTCTCACCATACGCGGTTCGTTTCTTGAAAGGCGGTGGCAGCACAACGATGACTTTCTTGGCTGATGGGACCATAGCTGATGACATAGGCAAAGAGTCAGAGAGCGAAGGTCTGCTCGTTGGGGCATGTAACAACTTTAGTGTCGATCCATGCCCAAGCTTTGATAACGACATGGAATACAATGAAGACAGCTGGAATGAAACGGCGACAAGCAGCACTTGGAGTGTCGATGAGTCAACCGGCATCGTGACCATTGTCTTTGATGGTGATCCCAATGATACAGAGCAGCTTAAACTATCAGGAGACGGTAGTGTTATGTATGGCCTAAGCTACTTTAATGAGCTTGATGGCAGTATGCGCGAAGTTGAGAATAGCGTCGTTATATTAACTCGAGAGTAATCGATACCTTTGAAATAGTAATCAATGAAAACCGAGTGGGCATTGACCACTCGGTTTTTTTGTTCTGTTAACGGTTGGCGTCTAAAAAATGAATCGTAATTTCAGGTGGAGATAAGCCTTTCGAGCACTGTTAACTCAAGCTTATGGCCATTGACTTTGTTGGTTTATGAGAACCTATCATGCACAGGTTGTGTGGGGGGACTTACGCGTTGAAATGAGATTTACGGTGTTCAGGCTTACTCCAAAATGTTCAACGAGTTAAGGGGGATTCTTTTTGACAATCGTTTAATCAGCACGACACTTAGCATTTGGCTAGAGTATAGGAATGTTGTTTCGAAATGTATGATGCAGTCCAGAGTGAGAGCGGTCTGTAAAGCCACGTTTCAGATCATCTACGTCGTTTATGACTAAGTGCACGGTTACCACTTATTACATTTGAAATTGGTTTATGAACAGAGGATGTTCGTATACTGTCATATATTCGTATACTGTCATATAAAAGTAGCTCTCTGTATGCTCTATAATCATCTAGCTGAGTATTCGAACAGATATTCAGAGTGTGTGTACGTGGACACTGCACCGTTGAACACAAGGTCATGTTGCTCGGTAGGTTTACGAGTGAACTTTATATGATCTGACGTCAAAGGGGCATGAGTGAGTTTTACGTCATCAGTTCGCCTAGATATCCTCGGCAGATTTCAGTACTAAGGAGTCACTAATGGCTTGTGAATCAACGTCAATTAAAACCGATTGCTTACTCACGATGAACCAAGAAATGTTCATTTGTAATGCCGAATCCACAAAGCATAGCGTACGCTATCAGAATGTTTCTATCGTCCTTGCCATTAAACCCAGTAATCTTGAACCCAGAGTGTTTGACGCATTTCATAAAGTCATGCAAACCGTTAAAAGCGCACAGGTTGTAGGACGCTTGAATCAAAGCTTTTTCTTGGTGTACTTATGCGAGCCTATTTGCATGAGTCAAAACTACGCCCGAGCGATTCATTTCAGCATTCGTCATTTCTTCTCTGAAGTAAAACATTCTGATGAGCGTATGTACCGCTATTTAACTTCCGGGAAAGTGGGCGTGTCTGTGTTGGGGATGGACACCCAGTCTATTAAGAAGGCTGTTGTACATGCATCTCAAGCTACATTAGCTCAACCAGCAGGGCATAAAAGTCGTATCCAGTTTTACGACACCGATTTGCAATTGACGATTAAACGCTATGTGCTTCTAGAAGATCTTGTGAGTGACGCTATCGAGAAAGGAGAGGTGGGCGTTCAGTATCAGCCGATTATAAGTTGCCTGGATTGGGAGGTGGTAGGATATGAAGCATTTTGTCGTTTTAATATAGACTCGACACTTAACGCTACAACCACTGAATTGATAGGACTAGCCGAGGACTTAGGCCTGATATCAGACTTGGATTTACTCATTTATCAGAGTGCATTTTCACAATGTTCACTTCTATTGAAAAAGTCCGGAAATTTTCTGAATCTCAATCTGTCGCCGAATACCCAACAGAGTTTGCCTGAAGTGTTGGAGTGCATGGTGGTGCTGGCGAAGCAAGAGGAGATTGAACTGCAGCAAATTATGATGGATATAAATGAAGTTAAAAGCCCAGCAGAGACTCTTGACTTTGCAACACTTCTTCCTGGATTTCGCCAGCGTGGCATTCAGTTTGCGTTGGATGATTTATCTAAAGGTTTTCGGTTGGCTGACTTACTCAATAAAGGAGAGTTTAAATATCTCCGAGTTAGCCGTGAGCTGATTGAACGCAGCAATAAAGGCGGCGAATACTATCAAGTCATTAAGTTGCTAGTCAGATTATGCCATCGCTTGGATGTACAGGTGATTGCTGAAGGCATCGAAACATCGGATGAGGCACGTTTTTTGTCTCATCTGGGGGTTGATTATATGCAAGGGTCTCTTTTTGCCAAGCCTGTTGATTACAACGAACTGCAAGATACAGAGAAACAGGTCGATATCATACTTCGACAACTGCATACCGATGGAATGACGGATAGCTCAGATGTGGATAAAGAAGCGACTACTTTGTACCATATTGCCAGTAAAAGCCTACCTCGTTTAGATCCAGGAGAGCCCCTCTTTCTTGCCAATGAATATTTGAAGCCCGACACTATTAACATTATCCCTGTGATTAACAAAGGTGAATGTGTGGGGTTAGTGGACAAATCGCAGCTTAATCTTCATTTGACGCCTGCGATGGGAACCGAACATGAAACGATGAAAGAAGCGAATATCTGGAAAAAGCCTGTTACCAGTATGATGGACACTCAATTCACGGTCATGGACACTGAAAGTATGCTTACAGAGGTGTTTCCACTGATTAAAGAGAGGGCCATTTCTTTACCGATCGTCTTAGTCTCCAAGAACCTCTACAAAGGCTTGGTTACGGAAGCCGATATCGCCTACTACCTTCTAAAGCGTCTAGAGTTGTAGCGCAATCTCTAGACGTTTGCTAGAAAGCAATGAGTCATACTGACTTGCGTTGTGAGATCCGCATGAATAGATGTGAGGTTAACAGCGTTGCCTTGACCTAATTGAGTAAGCCCCTCGATCATCATATTGAATGCGCTTGCTGGAATCGTTACTTCGTGAGTCTCACCAGACTTATTGACAACATTAATCCTTTGAGCTTCACCATTAATATCTATAACGGCTGACAGCTTTTGGCTACCAAGCTTAGCCAGTGCCATTTCTTCAGCGTTTGGTTCTTTTGTAGCAGGCTTGATCTCATCTTAATTTTCACGTTCAAGCCTATTCTGTCGTTCGCCCCATTTTGTTTGTTGTTATTCTTCCTACTGTCGCCATATTGTCGAGTGGTCGCTCTCCTCACAAACGCTCAACCGATTCTTGGCTGTGTGTCTTTGTCTTTACGACGGTGGTCTCGATCGTCTATTCGTTATTTTATGAGTGAAAGATACTGCGCTTGGGAATGGCACGATAAATGTGTAAATTGATGCGTAACACACGGTACTGATGTGCGCATTCTGTTTTATATTGTAAGCGACACTTGATAATGGTGTGCGTCGTGATAACGTGGGCATCAATTTATAAACCTATCAAGGATGGATAGATGCAACATATACACGATACGCTTGCTTCATTACAACGTACAAGCCCAGCGCAAAAAGAGTTTTATCAAGCAGTAGAAGAGGTCTTATCTTCTCTCACCCCCGTTATTGAAAGCAACCCTCAATACCAAGAACAAGCGATCATTCAGAGAATGGTCGAGCCTGAAAGACAGATTATTTTTCGCGTGCCTTGGGTGAATGACGCGGGGCATGTGCAAGTGAATAAAGGTTATCGTATCGAGTTCAATTCAGCGTTGGGTCCCTATAAAGGCGGGCTCAGATTTCATCCATCGGTGAACGCAAGTATCATCAAATTTCTCGGCTTTGAGCAAATCTTCAAAAATGCACTGACGGGGTTGCCCATTGGTGGTGGCAAAGGCGGTTCGAATTTCGATCCTAAAGGTAAATCTGACGGTGAAATTATGCGTTTCTGCCAATCTTTTATGAACGAGATGTATCGTCATATTGGCCCGGTAACCGATGTCCCAGCGGGAGATATCGGGGTCGGAGCTCGTGAAATTGGCTACATGTTTGGTCAATATAAGCGTTTAACCGGTCGCTATGAAGGGGTGCTCACCGGTAAAAGCCTACTTTGGGGGGGCTCATTAGGACGCAAAGAAGCCACGGGGTATGGGGCTGTTTACTTTGCTGAGTGCATTCTTAATGATCGTCAAGATACGCTGAAAGGCAAAAAATGTTTGGTATCAGGGGCCGGTAACGTGGCGATTTACGCCATCGAAAAGCTTTATCATATCGGCGCACTTCCCGTCACGTGCAGTGACTCACGTGGAGCGATTTATCATGAGAAAGGGGTCGATCTTGAGTTACTCAAACAGCTCAAAGAGGTGCAGCGCGGTTCGCTCGAAGAATACCTAATCACTTACCCGGAAGCGGTCTACATCCCAGTAGGCGATTACCCAAAGGATGGACATGCTGTGTGGCGCAATCAAGCGGATGCCGCCTTTCCATGTGCAACCCAAAATGAGTTGACCTTAGCCGATGCACAAGCGTTGATCAGCAACGGTTGTCAATTGATTTGTGAAGGCGCTAACATGCCGACCACTCAAGAGGCCGCGAATGCGATTGTGGACGCTAAAATCGCTTACGGCCCAGCGAAAGCGGCTAATGCAGGCGGCGTTGCCACAAGCCAACTTGAAATGGCACAAAACGCCAGCATGCAAAACTGGACATTTGAAAAAGTGGATGCGCATTTAAAAACCATCATGGAGACTATTTTCACCAGTGCAAATGAGGCCAGTAAAGAGTTTGGTCAACCTGGTAATTTGGTACTCGGTGCAAATATTGCGGGATTTAGAAAAGTCGCGGATGCAATGATTGAGCAGGGCGTGGTTTAATTCTCGACTCGTCTTAATAAGTCAGCGTTCAGACGCTGGCTTATTTTGGATCCACGTGACTGTCTGTTGCGTCAAGTCCAGCGTTGCGGCGTTAAGTGAAAGGAGAGCTAGTACGGTTTTCTTTTTATTACGATTCCTCTCAGGGAAAGTTCATTCACAGATAATACATGTCTGAAATACGAACCACTATCACGGGTGTTGAGTTTGAACGTTTCCATTGATTCATTACTCTGGGCACGTTGAGCCCATATTAGCTTACATAGAAAAGGATAAAGGATGTTTGAACCAGCACAAACCGATGTAGATGTGTTAAAGATAGCCGTCTCACTTCCTGATCGAGAGACCGTCTCGAATGGCGAGTTCATACCGTTAGAGAGCTTGGCAACCTCATTATTCGAAGACGCACGTTTCGACGCTGTGTTTGTGTCTGGTCTTTCGCCTGAGCAAAGTCAACTGCTCTCTCAAACATGTGCGGACCTTGGAGTGGAACTTATTGTCTTTGACAATCCTTCAAACCGTGTCACAGTGATCGAGGATGTTGTCATCAACATTACCGATAAGTTGTTTTCAGATGAGATGCCGAACAATATCGATCTTATCGATATTCGGTACATCAACCAGTGTTCAGATCACCTATTTTCTTTTAATAACAAGGCCTCGGCTTTACATTTTCTGGAAGAGCAAGATTTAGGCTCTGTCATTGGTGGCGTGTATTTGGCGCATGGTGATACTGAATTAACAGAGTTCGAAGTCACGAATAATGAATTACTGAATTACTTTTCAGACAGTGGTTTTCTATGCTCTAGTTTCCATTATTTGGGTCGCTCTGAGTGTACAATTTTGTTGGGTATCAAAAGAGCTGGATAAGTGAAAGTCGTGATTTAAGCCGTCAAATTATTATGAAGCCGGGTAGAGGGCCTAACCATCGGGTGTCATGGCAGAGAGGCGAACTTCATCCATGCTCTTGGGTTAAGCGGTACAATAAACGACATGGACCCGTGCAGAGTAGACATGGAGCACGGGGTCTGAGGTCGTGAATATTTCTATTGTTAACTTTTAGCAATATTATTGGCTATTAGAAAGGTTCATCACCGTGCTTGAAACATTCTCTGCACCTTTATGGATCTCATCCATGACGGTTGAAACTTCGGTTATCTTGGCATTGCCTTCTTCTGTAATGGACGACATTTCTGCCATCATTGTGGTTACTTCGTTGATGAGTTTCTGGTTTTCTTCTACAACTTTGATTATCTCATTGGTCGAATCTGAAGTTCGGGACGCGAGTTGTCTGACTTCGTCAGCAACAACGGCAAAGCCTCTCCCATACTCACCAGCTCGTGCGGCTTCGATAGCGGCGTTGAGCGCTAATAAATTCGTTCTATCCGCGATCTCTTGAATCGTAGCGACAATGTTTTGAATGCTTTTCGAACTGTCATTGAGTGAATGCACCTTTTGATAGGTACTGGCCGCTTTTTGGGATACCGTCAAAGAGACCTCGACCGTGTCGGTAAGCAGCTTTGAGCCTTCAAGTGCTATTTGCGCGGTTTCTAGTGAGGTTGAGTAGGCCACCTCTGAAGCTTCAGCGATAGCATGGCTGCGTTCAATGCGTTCCGTTATGTTGCTGGCAAGCTTGACGATTTTCACGACCTTGCCTACTTCATTCATGATGGGGTTGTAGCTGGCCTCAATCCAAATGCTGGATCCATTAGAACTGCGACGCTGAAACAAGCCTGATTTTAATTGTCCCTTTTGTAATTCTTGCCAGAAGTGAGGATGATTACTATAGAACTCTTCAAAACAGAACATGCGATGATGTTTACCGACCACCTGGTTTTCTCTGTAACCCAACGTATTTAAAAAGTTTGAGTTGGCGGCCAGTATCGTTCCTTCAGGATCAAATTCAATAATCGCTTGTGACTTGTCTAAGGCAGAGAACAGCGCTTCATTTTTTTTGTTTTGGTCGTTGATCTCTGTGATATCAGAAGCCAGTTTGGCTACGCTAGTGACACGACCATCTGAATCTTTGATCGGTAAATAGGTCGCTTCTAGAACAACCGTGTCACCTTGCTTATTTACTCTCTCGAACGTGCCTTCTTTTGAGATGCCATTGGCAAGCTCTCGCCAAAAGCTTTGATAAGGCGAAGAGCGAATATAGCTATCAGTGCAGAATATTTTGTGGTGCTGTCCTTTGATCTCGTCTAGTGAGTACCCGACAAGTGTTAAAAAGGGCGCACTGGCATCTTGGATAACGCCTTCAGGGGTAAACTCGATCCATGCAACATGCTTTTTTAAGGACTGGTAGATATTGTCGGAATGGCTAGGTTTTATCTCTGGTTTTTGCTTCTTAGTAAAAAACACCGCGGACCTTATTTAAACAGAAAAATAGTTGATACATTAGTCAGTATAGCTTTGACACAATTATACACATTAGCAGCGATTTTTAATTGCGATAGTTTAAAATATATTCAGTATGGCGACGGGTAATATTTGATTTTCTACCGTTTTACTGTTGGCCTGCTGATGATCATCCTTCCAATCGTTCCAGCTTCCCTGCCAATTCACAAGTGTCGGAGTTTATGTCAGCGCTAAGTGAGGCGAATGCATTAAGATCAATCCTTCTTAACGACGAATTGGAGGATATAGGGTTGGCGCGCATATTATTCGGTTTTTTCTGTGTGTTGGTTTGAATTTGGAATCAAGTAACGTGCTTCGTGATGCTAAATCATGTCGAGTTTGATAGTATTGTGAGGTTTAATTTGTATTACAAATTTCAAAGTGATTGTTTAACAAGGTGTTATTCAGTTGTTTTAGCTGGGATGCTCACGATTTTTACGAGTTGCGGTTGCTTACTCGATTTTAGAGCGTAATGATGATCTCAGTTCGCCAAGGCTTAGTCGGGTATTAATGTTGAAAAATTATTTATTAAAGCAATGGTCTTCATTAGCGATTATCGTGATTGGATTTTGTTTGATAGGCTTATCAATAGCTGCTACATCGTTAATGCATACGTTAAATCAACAATCCACGATAATATCTGAGAACCGATTACCAGCAGTAAAAATACTGGAACAAATTGCCACTGAAGCAGCGAATTTAAGGGCGGCACAAGCTGGCGAAATAGCACAAGCATCTGAGATGAATAGGCTTCTTATTGAACGATTAATAAATAACATTGATCAAAAAATATTGTCATATGTGCCCTTCATATCAAGCAAAGAAGAGCAATTGTTCTACACTCAGTTTCACGACCAATACCGCGATTACCTGTCTCTTCAGAAAAAACGTTTACACCTTTCTGCTTTGAATCAAACCGAAAAAGCAAATGAATTGTTTTTGACGGAATCATTGTTAACTTTTCAGCGTATGTCTGACGAACTCAAAACCCTGTCTAATTACAATGAAATACAAGCCTTAAAAATCAGTGAGAACGGCAATGAGATTTATAAAACGGCTAACAACGTTGTGTTATCAATTTCATTGTTGTTAGCAGCTTTAATGCTGGCTTGGGTGTTTTCGCTTTGCAATAAATACATGATTTATCGTAACTCGTTAGAAAGCCGAGTCAACCGTGCTCTCAACAACCGTACTTTTCATTGTGTGTACCAGCCTATCGTTGATATGAATGAAAATAAGATTATTGGTGTTGAAGTCTTGGCGAGACTCAAAGATCGATATGGCGATGTTGATCCCGACCAGTTTATTCCTCTCATCGCTTTAGAACACCGTTCTTGGGAATTCACTGAGCATATTATCGAAACAGCATTAAGCGAACTCATTCAACTAGGTGTTTCATTAGTCGACTTTAAAGTGAGTTTGAATATTTTCCCCTGTGACATCAATGATAACCAAATTTCTAAAATTACCGAGCTGAAAGAGGTTAAGGCCTTTAAGGGAAAGCTCATGTTAGAGGTTACCGAGAGTGAAATCCTTGAGCACGAGTCAGCAAAATTAAATATGGAAAAAATGGTGACGCAAGGATTTGAATTGGCTATTGATGACTTTGGAACGGGTTATTCCAATTTTCATCAGTTAAAAGCGATGTCAGCTCAATACCTAAAAATAGACCGTAGCTTTGTGATGGATATGGAAGACGATTCCATCAAATCAACGCTTATTCGTCATATCTTGCCTATCGCCATGGATTTGAACATGCAAGTAGTGGTGGAAGGTGTTGAGAACGAGAGACAGCACCGTATATTAAGAGATATAGGAGTAGACTATGGGCAGGGGTGGTACTACGGTAAACCGAAAACTATCGAGCATTTATGGCTGCATTTTTTAAACCAAACCGATACAAGTGTGGTGAAAAAATCGTGCGGACAAAGTATCGAAGGAACCGGTTTAATCTCTCAAGTCCGTGTCTGACGTTGTTTACGCTGTATGTAATTTCTTCCCAAATACTTAATCATAAAAAATGCATAACAAAGTCGCATCAAAGGTTAAGCTGTAACTTGTTTGTGGTGTGAATGTATTGATCGATATCAATAACCTGCACATTGTCACTGTCTTGAAAATGATCGAAGTCAAAAAAACGGCGTAACAAATATTTGACGAATATAAGATAATAAACCTTTTATAAAATAAATATTATTATCATAAATACAAGGCAGTGCGAGTGAAAGAACAGGATGAAAGAGTTTGCTTCTCTGAGACGAACAGTCTTATTTCGACCACAACACCAGAAAGCCATATCACTTATTGTAATGAAGATTTTTATCAAGTTTCTGGTTATAACCAAGAAGAGCTTCTTGGACAACCTCATAATATAATTCGACATCAAGATATGCCCAAGCCCGCCTTTGCTCAACTTTGGGATTATGTTCAGTCAGGTAATAATTGGATGGGGTTGGTGAAAAATAAGTGTAAAGGGCAAGGGTACTATTGGGTGTCGGCTTTTGTGACGCCGATACATAACCCTGACGGAAGTGTCCACGAATACCAATCGGTTAGAACTCAACCCAGTGAGGAGCAAATTGAGCGAGGGAAGCTACTGTACCAATCGATGCGAGAAGGTAAAGCCAAAGTACAGCGATTTAGTTGGTTAAAAGTGTCCTATGCGCTACTCGGCTTGCAAGCATTGTTTGTGGTGATGTTAGCTTTTGGTCTTGTCGCTTTGCCTACATTGAGTGTTTTGCTCGGACTTACGCTTATCGGTCAGATTGTTTGCGCTCTGGCGTTTCGCCTGCGCCTATCTCATCTACACACCGTCGTTAAAGCGGATTATCACAATCCAATTATGGAAAAACCGTATACCGGATATTGTGATGATTTATCGCCTATTGAAATTGCTATGCAGATGAAACGCGCAGAACTGCGAGCGGTAACTGCTCGTGCCAGTGAAACCGCTTCTGATATGTTGAACTCTGCCAAGCAAGAATGGAGTAACCGACAAAGCATCGATCAGGAATTGGGCGAACAAGAGAAAGCAACGGATGCGATGGCGGTATCTGCAGAAGAAATGTTGGAATCCATTGATGAGGTCGCCAATCAAGCAAAGCAAAGCGCCGAATTTGCCTTAAGCGCACAAAATCAAGCGCAACGTGGGGCGATACAGGTCGAAGCCGCAGCACAAACCGTACACCAACTCAGCCAACACCTGAATGGATCTAAAGTTGCGTTGACGCAACTGTATAATGACGTAGATGGTATTGAAGCTATTCTTTTAATGATCCAAGGGATCGCTGAGCAGACCAATCTATTGGCCTTGAACGCGGCGATTGAGGCGGCTAGAGCGGGTCAGCAAGGGAGAGGGTTTGCGGTCGTCGCTGATGAAGTACGGGCGCTCTCTGGGAAAACGAGTGCATCGGTGGAAGAGATACGAGCTCGGATTGACACGTTACAAAAAACGGTGAATCAAACGGGCCAGTTGATGGAAGAGGGACTCCATGCGTCGAAAGCCTGTGTCGACCAGTCCCAGCAAAGTAAAGCATCCTTTGAAGCTATTGTGAACGATTTGGTCTCAATTAATGCTCAAAGCACTCGTACCTCTCAAGTCATCGAAGAGCAGGTTGCGGTTACTCAAAGGATCAATCGCCACGTAGTGTGCGTAAAACAAGGTATCAATGAAACTCGCGAACTCTCTTCCAAGTCCGTTGAGCGTTCTGAGTCGTTAGCCTTAAACCTGACTAGTTTAAAACGGCTCGTCGATCAATTTATCCACTAGAAACGTGTTATTGCCGTCATACCTTCCTAGGGGGAGGTATGTGACATCAACGAGATTTATCGACATTTAACTATGAATCAAGGTGCGCATTTTATTTGATTGTTGAATCTCATCGCCAACTCACGTATATATTCTAATAGACCCTATGGAATGGTATTAAAGTTCATGAGGTTAGACTTATGAGGTATGGATAAATGTCAAGGCTCAAGGACGATTTATGGCTAAGAACATAGAAATGACGCCACCTCCGGATTTGCGCGGGACATTGACTCTTTCATTGTTGGGGGAGGTTATCAAAGAGAAGCGAACGCAAAATCGTCTCACGCAGTCTGAAGCTGCTTTTCTCGCAGGCCTCTCAAAGCAGACATATAGAAAAATAGAGCAAGGTCGATCAGATATGCAAATGAAATCACTGATGAAGGTGATTTCGGTATTGGGGATCAATATATCGATACGCCCTTAGCCATTTCGCCGTAAACCCTAGCCCGATTAGGGCAGTGAGAAGTCACTAAAAGATAGGTATCATGTCGGAGGCTGAAAATAACAGTTATGATAAGAAATCTGAGTATCAATAATGGTCTGAAGTTCGCTTGATCTTTGAAGGGACTACTTAAGGCTAACGTGTGTATTTTTAGGTATTCACAACTTCTTGCCATAAATAAGCTGGCTTTATATTTGTGAATGTTCTCTCGTTGAGAAAAGCTCTTTCCCTTTGAAATCGAATGCCTTGAGATGTAAGCCTAAACAAGAAGCGAAGATGCGGTACGTTGGAATGCGTTACAACAAACATGGAAAATACCGTTCCTTTTCTCTATATTATAAAGTTAGTCTCATAATAAGTATCAAGATAATGCCAGCCGATTTGAACGTTATTGCCGAATTCGAAAAAAAGATTGCAGAACTCGAGAAAGAGAATACTGAGCTCAAACGCAGCAATGCCCGCCAGCAAGAAAAGTTGAATGCCGCACTCGACAGTAATGGATTGTGTCTATGGGAGCATCATATTCCATCAGGAAAGCTCACTATCTTTAATACGGGTTGGGGGAAAATGCTCGGCTACCAACCGAACGAGCTGGCTGCGACGTTTGAAACTTGGAAAAATAACTTACACCCTGATGATTATCAGCAGGCCATGAAAGCTTTTGAAGATCACCTGTCAGGGAAGAATGATTTATATGAAGTTGTTTACCGCATGACTCATAAAGATGGTAGTGATAACTATGTGTATGACAGAGGTCGCGTTGTTGAGTTTGATACCCATGGAGCACCGCTTAGAATGATGGGTACGCACATCGATATCACGCAAGAAAAACGCTTTGAACAGCAACTGGCTGCCTTGGCCTCTACCGATAGGTTGACAGGGCTACTTAATAGGCAAGCTATCGAACAACGTTTTTGTGAAATGAAAGGCGCAGATAAGTTAGCCCGAGCGGCGATGCTCTTTATTGATATCGATAACTTTAAAGCGGTCAATGATACTTTAGGCCATCAGAAGGGCGATCAGTTGCTGAGTTTTATTGCTCAGCGTTTGGTCACGCTAGCCTCAGATGCAGCTTCGCAAGCTTCTGATTTAGCTAAACCATCCTCTGAACCGGCGCAAATCGGGCGGATTGGTGGAGATGAGTTTGTCATTTTGTTTCCCGATGTGGAACCAGATCAAGTCACGCATTTTTGTGAAGAGTTGTTGCGAAAGGGTGTACCAGAAAGCAATCGAATGCTGACGAACGTCGCCATAGGAATGAGTATTGGTGTGTGCTTCTTTAACCAAGGGGAGCATCACTTTGACGACGTGTACCAGCAATCTGATTTGGCCATGTATCACATTAAGAAAAACGGCAAAAATGGGGTGAAGACTCTGCATATTTGACTAGAAGGGCACTGCATTCTGAATACTGCTTTGGAAGCCTTGTTGGACACAACTCTATGAATCTTTAACAATACGCGACTTGTGCGTTAGCTTGATAGAGGCAATGTATCAATATTACTAGTGGCTATGTGTCAAGGTTGCTAGCAGTGACCACTTTGTTCTTCCCTTGCGACTTTGCTTGGTACAAGAATTTATCGGCGAGAGAAACAAGATGCTTAATCAGCTGATTTGCTTTCAGAACCTGATCTTCGTTTTGGGACTTATCTGCGTGTAAGATATCCTCTTGGCAAACACTGACCCCGATACTGACGGTACGTTGAACGTTCTCTTCTGCGGTTGAGTAGACAAAAGATTCACAGCGTTGGCGAAGCTCTTCAGCAAGTTCAATGGCTTGAGAAAGGTGCAAATTGGACAAGAAAATAACAAATTCCTCACCGCCCCAGCGCCCCGTCACACCCTGGTTTAATACAACTTGTTTACATAAGTTGGCGATGTTGCGGAGCATGGCATCACCCGTTAAGTGGCCATGTTGATCATTGACGGATTTAAAGTCATCGACATCAAGCAGCATACAAACCAGTGTATTTTGTTGGTGAGCTTGTGCTTCTACCCAGTGATAGATGGCATCTCGGTTGAGAAGGCCTGTCAGTGAATCGTGTGACGCTTTATAAGCCAGTTCTTTTTCGAGTTCAACTCGGTCTGTAATGTCTTCAATCACGGCTTGGACAGCCATCTCACCATCCCACTCAATGGCATTATCATAGACGCTAAAGTAACGTTCTTTACCATCAAAGCAGGTATTTTTAATTACACTATGTGCTCCGGGGATACTGCTAGAAATCAAGTCTTGATAGCGAGCTCTGGCCTCTTCTTTTTGATCATCGGATATCAAGTCCAATAAATCGACGTTCTCTAAGGCGAAATCAATAGAAGGGGCTTTCATCAAGTCCACCCATGCCTGGTTGACCATAATGGGCTTGAAATTGCGATGCACACTGATGCCCTGAAATGACGACAGGACTAAGCGTTGATATTGACGTTTATTATGCTCTAACTGCTTCAGTGCTTGTTCTTGGACAGACAAATCTATCAAGGTGACTTGAAGTGCGGCTTCGCCTTTCCATTCTATGACATGGTCGATAGTGAAGGCTGTAAACTCACGCCCAAAACGGTCGCGATTAGTAAAGGTGCGTCCACGAGGGGGAGTACGTCTATCGACCTGTTGATAATAGTTGTCCTTTGCACTTTGATGGTGGTCTGGGGCAAGAAGATCAAGGATAGAATCAATGCTCGACATTAATTCTTGCGCAGATTCGTAACCAAAAATATGCGCATAATTGTCATCTGCATGTACCAGATGAAAGTCTTTTAATATTACGATCCCATAAGTTGAATCGATGGTTAGCGTTGTCATGATACCCCTAATAATTAAACGGTAAGGGTCGAGATAGCGCCATAATCATAGTCGTTGGGCCTTTATGCTTTGTGGCTTCAAGGGTTGGATATGGCTGTCGGCTTTTATCACGTACAGCAAGAAAGCTTTTGTTTGAGGTTTTTCTCATCATAAAGCGCACTGGATGATTCCCCCTTGACGAACCGGATCTCTTTTAACTGTACTACCGTGAGAGGAGGGCTCAAGTGATACCCTTGAACTTGCCCACAGTTCAACGTTTGCAGAATCGCTAACTGTTGAGCTGAATTAACCCCTTCCGCGACTACATGAATACCCAAACCGTTAGCGATATCAATAATACCAGACGCGATCACTTTTACACGATGGTCTGTTTCTATTGTTTCAATGTAACTGCGATCGAGTTTGATTTCATCTACATTTAATTGGTTTAAAACGCCAAATGAGGTGTAGCCCACACCAAAGTCATCAATAGAGAAAGAGACACCATATTGTTTCAAAGCTTGAATGATAACCGTGCATTGTCCTATGTCTTTTAAAATTGCCGTTTCGGTAATTTCGAGACAGAGTACGTTGGCAAATTCTGGGTCGCTTTTTAGAAACTCTATGATGTAGTTCATATCGTCAATACTCGTAAGCTCAACTGCAGATATGTTAACCGAGACGCTGGCAAGCCCTTTATTTAATAAATCATGCACTCTGAGTTGATGTGCGGCTTTCTCAAGTATCAAGGCGGTCAAATTACGGCATAAGAGGTGTTTCTCTGCGAGTGTAATAAAAGTCTCGGGAGAAACGATACCATATCGGTCATGTGTCCAGCGGGAAAGTACTTCTACACCAACGGCGTACTGTTGATTAATGTGATATTTGGGTTGAAATACGATCTCTATTTTTTTCTCATTAATCGCTTTGCTCAGTTCTCGAGCCATCTCTTGGTATTGTTCTGCGATTTTAATACGCTTTGGATCATAGTATTCCGTATGTTTACTTTTTTTCTTTGCTTCACTCAGCGCATCGATTGCTGATGTCATGAGCGTTTCGGCATTGATGCCATCAAAACGGTGTTGGGCAACCCCAATGCAGCAGGTCGTATTGATATTATGGCGTAGTGCACAATGACGGAAATGACGGTGTATTTGAGCGATGTAATTTGGAGTTTGGTTCGTATGGGACAATTTACTTAAGCAAGCGATACTATCGGAATGCCAATGATAACAAAGTGGCCGTTCATCTAGATGTGTGGTCGGTAATCTTGAAATGTCGTTTAAAAAAAACTGCGTTTTCTTTGAGCCGATACGGTTAGCGATCGTGTGAAAATTATCAATATCAATCAAAAATAGAACATAGTGATCGTTGGGTTGAGATTTGTGTAGCCGTTTATTTGCGCGTTTAAAAAAGGAAGGTGATTTACCGAATTTTATGAGGTGATCCAAATGACTCATTATTCTCAACATGGAAGAGCTCGATTTGACTAATCTCCACACTAGAATGAGTGCAATCATGATAGAAAGGGAACTCATGATTGATTGAAAAGATATATGATTTTCTAGAAATTCTAACATTTGTCGGGAGCGCTCTAAACTTTAGCAATGCTGGGAAGCTGCTGAGTAAAAAAATAGATTGGATTGTCTTTTGGTTCATCGCCCACGATGAAATATCAGTAACAGTAAAAAACATAAGTGACATGTGGCATAATGTATCACTGTGTTGAATGATAATCTAGTTTTGTTTGTTTTTTTTTGTATGTATTGAGGTGGAGGATCAATGTGCTCCTAGTTACTAATCATATGAATATATTGAAAAATATACTTTTTATTAGACTTTTAAAAATTGCATTCTTTGCTCAGCAACGATTAATATTTAGGGTATGTTTTGAGTTGAGGCTTGGTGTATTAACCTTTTTTAAAAAGGGAAAAGCGAACAGGGAAAATGTTTAAAATTGGATAAGGGGGGGCTGGTTCTGTATATTGGTTTCTTTTTCAGGTGGTATCTATTGAGTTGGTTATACCAAGCATAATGAATGGTCATTTCATATATTATGTGCTTAATGATGATGACAATAGCACCTGCTATTGGGTCTCTTCCTTATTGAGGGAATTCCAAATTCTTTGAGGAATAGGCTGAAAACCATAGACTTTAATGTTAATGTTGCGCAAAATATAGCGGTAAGAAATGGATAAAAACAATGTTAGAAAAGGTTAATTTGAGAAAGTTAATTCTAGTCTTGTGTGTATTTTCTGCAATGGTTACTTTATTAAACGCTTTCTATTCACTCTATCAAGTGCAACGAGATATTATCATCAATACGACACTGGAGT
This sequence comes from Vibrio cyclitrophicus, assembly GCF_024347435.1. Classification (NCBI taxonomy): domain Bacteria; kingdom Pseudomonadati; phylum Pseudomonadota; class Gammaproteobacteria; order Vibrionales; family Vibrionaceae; genus Vibrio; species Vibrio cyclitrophicus. The sequence continues at coordinate 3,096,676 of NZ_AP025480.1, read as the reverse complement.
CGAACCGAGTGTATGCGAAAAAGATGGCGGAAATGACGGATGTTTTTCTTGATTCTGCGATGACACAACTCCAATACAGTGCAAAAGCTCTATCCGATGTTACGAATGATAAGCGTGCGTTGACAGAAGAAACGAAACGACTCAAAAACCAAACTAAGTTGTTTAATTCCGTTGTCGTTGTCAATTCTGATGGCGTGATTACGGCGGTCTCTCCTGAGACAGTGAAGGTGAAAGGAATTAAATTGACGAGTGAAAACTCACTTCAATCTTTAAAGGCCCAAGCTCCTTTGGTGACCGACCCTTTCGTATCCCCCGCCGGCAATTATCTTATTAGTCTGTCGTACCCTATTTTTTCGAATCAGGGAAAGTATCTCGGCTACATCAGTGGCACTATTTATCTAGAAGCAGCGAATATATTAGCGAAGTTGTTGAATGAACATAGCTACGTGGATGGTTCTTACCTTTATGTTGTCGATCGTCATGGAACGTTGATTTATCATCCCAATGAGTCAAGGATCGGTCAAATAATCACAAACAACCGCGCAATTAATACCGTGTCAAAAGGCGAAAGTGGCAGTCTAGATATTGTGAACTCTTTGGGTATTCAAATGTTGGCAGGGTTCGCCCCGGTCTCGCAGGCTGGTTGGGGAGTGGTTGCGCAGAAATCGAAGCAAAGCACCCTACTTATGGTTAATCAACAGATGAGAGAAGTGTTTATCACCACGATTCCTGTTGGGGTGCTGACGTTAATGTTTATTTGGGTCTTTTCTAGCTTTATCTCTAAACCGTTAAAACAATTAGCGATGGCAGCGAAAGGTACCGATAATAATTTAAGTACGGTCAATAATGTTAAGCAAGTTAATTCTTGGTATTTTGAAGCATCACAACTGAAACACAGTTTTCTAAAAGCCTTTGGGATAGCGTCTGAAACGATTGATATACTTCATACGGCAAGCTTAACGGATTCGATGACGGGGTTGTTCAATCGGAGAGGATTAGATAAAGCTGTTGAGCAATTACAGCATCAAGCGACTCCGTTTTCTATTCTTGCATTGGATATTGACTTCTTTAAATCAGTTAATGATAACTTTGGTCATGATATCGGTGATGATTTATTAAGAAGTTTTTCTCAATTGATGAAAGAGCACTCTAGAGAGGCTGATTTACTGTTCCGTTCTGGTGGGGAAGAATTTATTATTTTTTTAATCAATACAGATGTGCAGACTGCTTTTAGGTTGGCAGAACGGTTACGTGAGAGGGTCGAGTTATATGACTTTGCTAATGTAGGAGGAGTGACGGTTTCTGTTGGTGTTGCTTTCTGGGACGGCGGGGATCAACCAATTCACTCGATTTTAAAAGAAGCCGATAAAGCCTTATATCGCGCAAAAAATAACGGCAGAAACCGCTCTGAGCTTTTTATTGCTGATGAATAAACTTCAGAACATGGTTCTATAAATAAGAAGAAGAATTGCTTGAAAGGCTTGATGCATTGGAAAATTATACCTAGAGTAACTTAAAGGTATATTGAGTTTTGTGAAAAGTGCAACGGGAAAAGTAGCCACAGTAAGGTCAATGCTGGCGGTGATATTCACTTCATAAATGGACCCTATGTCGTACACAAAGATATGTAAGGAAGCATATGACTTTCATTGATTTAGACATAAAAACGTTAAGTGTTGTCTTTGTAATTTACGCATTTATTTTCAGTTTAGGCTTGTTCTTACTTCAATCTGTTCAAAAAAAAGTATCGGGGCTTTCGTGGTTCTCATTGTCGATACTTGTCATCGGACTTGGTTCAGTAATGTTGAGTGTCAAAGGGGAGGTCCCTGACTTTATCGGCATTATCATGTCTAATTTAACCATTGCGTATGGCTTCCACTTGATACTGTATAGTTTGGTCACTTTTCGTGGTTATACGTACCGAGTACTCCATTATAACCGGATGATACTGCTCGCGGTGTTCATCGGTTTTCTCTACTTTACTTATTATGAACCCTCACTTAAAAATCGTGTCATTGTCATTAGTCTTTATTTAGCTGTAGTTACAGCGTTCTCTGTCTTGGTCATCGTCAAGGGTAAATTAGATGATCTCTCTTTAGCTTTAAATATGCTGGCATTATCCTTTGCTGGTTATAGCCTGTTTATGTTTTATAGGGCTGCATACGTTTATACAGCACCTAATGCTTTAAATGGCTTTAACCAGAATCATTATATAAACGATTATGCTTATGTTTTTAGTATTACCCTTATTGTTTCTGTTTCCTTTTCAATGTTGTGGCTAATTAATGCAAGGCTCGTAAACAGTCTTAGAAGCCTTTCTCAACAAGACCCGCTCACGAGATTACAAAACCGCCGAGCGTTAGACAAAGCTGTAAAATACTTTCAAGAGCGCAAAGAGTACAGATTTGTAGGTTTAGTGTTATTGGATATTGATAACTTTAAACAAGTAAACGATCAGTTTGGACACTTAACCGGTGATAAAGTGATTAAGCAACTAGCGATAACTATCAAGAGCGTGATTAGTGCCCCCACTTGTGCTTACCGGTTAGGGGGGGATGAAATCCTTATTTTGCTACCTAATTCAACTCTTAATCAAGCGGTTTTAATTTCAGAAAAAATACGTCTAGCTATCACTCAGATCAGAATTGAACGAGAACCTTCATTACGAATAACGTCGAGTTTCGGGGTCAGTTTACTAACCGAGCATGAAAAGTGGGAAGATTGTATAAATAGAGCGGATAAGGCTCTATATCAAGCAAAACTACAAGGGCGTAATAGCATCGTAGTTAAGGATGGCAAGAAATACGGACAGGATAAAGAAGAGGCGTCCAGTCACTTTAAGTACGACACTATCGAGTGATAACTCGAAGTATTAAGATAAGAAATCGTATAATTGAATTTATAAGGGAAGTTGTTCGGAATACTGCCATTTCTATTCCTCTATTAGAGTATGCAGTAATGATTATTTTTAGTTCGACATTCGGTATAATAAGTAATTAACAAAGACTAAGCGAAGAGTGTAAATAGAGTATTTACATTTAGCTAGATACAAGTTAGCGTCAGGGGTATTCGATATCATTATGCACTCTGTGCAATAGGTTAAGGATGCTTACTTACATAAAGAAGTCATCAACCGCTTTATCTTGGCTTCATTGGCTCGTTCTCGCCTGCTCTCTAATCTTAACTATTGCTGCATGGCAAATTACTCGGTACCAAACCCATCAAAAATCTCTAGTCCAATTTGATTTTCAAGTGAGTCAATTACTTGAGCTTGTTCAAGATAGGATGAGCAAATATGAAGAAGCATTGACCGCGGGTGTAGCAGCAATCCATATGTTTTCGGCCCCGGTTAATCGAGAGAGCTGGAAAACGTTTGCTAGTCAGTTTGATATATCATCCCACTTTCCAGGAGTGAGCGGGATAGGTGTGATTCATTACGTCCCTCAGAAAAAAGTGGCGAGTTATCTTACTTGGCAACAACAAAGCTTTCCTTCGTATGACATGCACCCAATTCGTATCGCCAAAGATTATTGGCCTATTACGTACATTGAACCAGAAGAAGAGAACCGAGCGGCGGTTGGTCTGGATATGGCCCATGAAAATAATCGATATGCGGCCGCAAGGTTAGCTAGAACAAAGGGGACCTCTCAAATTACAGGCCCAATCATCTTGGTTCAAGACTTTAAGCAAACACCTGGTTTCCTTTTTTATGTTCCATGGTTCGATAAGAGAACAGTCCCACAATATTATGGTGATGAAAGCGATGGTTTTTTGGGGTTAGTTTATGCCCCTTTTATTGTTCAAAATTTAATGAACGGTACGCTTGAGGATGTTAATCGTCTTATCAATTTCAGTATCCATGATGACAATATTCCACTCTATGATGAGCTTACACATTCTCGTGAAGCCCTGAACCATCAACCGATGTTTGATGAACAGTTGGAAGTCAATATGTATGGGAGAAGGTGGCTCTTTGATTTTCAATCTTCGCCTTTATTTGAAGCTCAGCAGCATAGTAATCAACCAACATTGATTCTGATGTTCGGCCTACTCGTTAATGTCATGCTATTTGCTATTCTTATGATACTGCGTAATGGGGAAGAGAAAGCACAAGGCTATGCGAGAAAGTTAAGTCGAGATTTGCAAGAGCGAACAGATAGCCTAGAAAAAGCCTCAGAAAACTTAGCAATAAGAAATCTTGCTTTAGAAAGAGCGAATAGAGACCTCGATCAGTTTGCTTACGTCGCATCGCACGATCTGAAGGCGCCTCTGAGAGGGATCTCGCAATTGGTATCATGGATCAATGAAGACATTGAAGAGCATCTGACCCCTGAAACAAAGGATTATAGTCGCCTTTTGCAGGGTCGAGTTGTTAGGTTGGAGCGATTGCTCGATGACTTATTGTCGTATTTTAGAGTTGGTAGAAAAAAGAATGAGATTCAAGAGTTTTCTTTAGCGAGCAATGTCCAAGAGACATTCGAGTTATTGAATACGAATAATAAAGCGACGCTTATCTGTGACGATAGCATTGGTCCATTTCGTACGTTGGTCGTCCCGCTAGATTTGATATTGCGAAATTTGATTTCCAACGCGATTAAACACCACGATAAAGAACACGCCAATATTAAGGTTTCTGGTGTTTATCAAGGAGATCATTACAAGTTCTGTGTCGAAGATGATGGGCCTGGAATTCCCACTGAACTCTATGACAAGGTGTTTGAGTTATTCCACACACTACAACCTCGCGATAGCGTCGAAGGAAGTGGTATGGGCTTGTCTATCATCAAAAAAACCTTGGAGCTTTACGGCTGCCATTTCGAATTACACTCTAATTCACAAGGTGGGTGCTCTTTTTGTTTTACCTGGCCCACAGAAGAGCTGTTAGGAAAAAAGGAGATCATATGAATCATAATTATATGAAAACTGTCAGTATTCTTTTAGTTGAGGATGATGATATTGATGCCATTGGAATTCAACGCTCATTGAAATCATTCAACTTGCTTAATCCAATACATCGAACTCGTGATGGATTAGAAGCATTAGAAGCGCTCAAAAACGGTGCCGTAACTCGGCCTTTTATTGTTCTTTTGGATTTAAACATGCCGCGAATGAATGGTATGGAGTTTTTGTCTGCCATTCGGTCAGACGCGAATTTGAGTGACATCGTGGTTTTTGTACTCACGACTTCTCAACTTGATGAAGAGATCTCTGCAGCCTATAAGAAAAATATTGCAGGTTACATTGTAAAATCTTCATCCAACCAAGATTACAAACAACTTATTCGTTTTCTCGAAAATTACTGGAACATTGTTGAGTTACCAAAATGTTAAAGCCAAGGGGGCTCAAATGAAGGTATTGATCATTGATGATGATCAAATAGACACCCTGTCTATTGTCAGAACATTAAAAAATACAGATCTGCCTCTAGCGGCTATTGAGACAGCCGATACCGGTGTTAAAGGTCTGGAGTTGGCTTTGCAGCAGCAATTTGATGTTATTTTACTGGATTACCAACTTCCACCAACTGACGGATTTGAACTGTTAATCGAGCTACGCGCAAAAAATGATTTTTCTACATCGATTGTTATGTTGAGCCACAATGACGATGAAGAGATCGCTCTAAAGTGCATTGAGTCAGGCGCTCAAGATTTCATTATGAAAAGTGAGGTCACGGCGGTACGATTGAGACGAGCGATTGTTATTGCGTCTGAACGCCATCAGCTTGAGCAGCAAGTGCTGGAAACACATACTGAGCTAAAGCGATTAGCAGAGTGTGATAGCTTAACGGGTCTGAATAATCGCCACTTCTTTGAAGAGCGTTTAACCAAAAAACTGCTTTCTTCAGCAAAAGAGAATTCTTCGTTTGTCTTAATGTTGATCGATGTTGATAAATTTAAAGATGTCAATGATCGCCACGGACATGTCTTAGGAGATGGCGCACTCAAAGAGGTGGCCAGCAAGCTTAAGCGCTGCGTAGGATACAATGATATTTTATGTCGATTGGGGGGGGACGAGTTTGCGCTTTTATTCCCTCTCGGAAACAATAAACAATACGTCCAAAAAATGGTCAACCGATTACTGTCTGAATTTAGCTCGCCGATGTGTGTGGACGGGGAGTTATTAGATTTAACGGTTAGTGTGGGTATTGCAAGTTTTCCAGAATGTGCATCGAACTCTATTGAGTTACGAAAGTGCGCTGATATTGCGTTGTATCGTGCTAAGGATAAGGGAAGAAATCAGGCACAGTTTTATTCAAAAGCATTCCATGATCAGATGAATCGCCGCGCCGAACTTGAAAGGCACTTGAAGCGAGCCCTTGTAAAAAATGAGATGGAACTTTATTACCAACCTCAATTTAATACGGATATGAAGCTAATAGGGGCTGAGGCTTTGCTGCGATGGAAGCATCCGAAGTTAGGAATGGTTCCGCCAGACATCTTCATTCCTGTTGCAGAAGAAACTGGGATGATTGTCGATATCGGTTTTTGGGTCATTGAAACGGCTCTGAAACAGTTACAATCTTGGTTGAGTGACAAAATGTTGAGAGAGGATTTTACATTAGCGATTAACTTATCCCCAAGTCAGTTAACCGACCGCTTCTTAGCAAAAAAAGTTAAAAACCTTCTTAATCTTTATGAAATTCCAGCTTCAAATGTGGAGTTTGAAATTACCGAAAGTAATCTTATTTCTGGCGAGTGGGCATCTGAAGCTTTGCAAAAAATCAGTGATTTAGGCGTAAAAGTCGCGGTGGATGATTTTGGAACCGGTTACTCCTCACTGTCTCATTTGAAGGATTACACGATTGATGTGATCAAAATTGACCGTTCTTTTGTTGAGCGCATTGAACTGACTAAACCAAGGCAACTTTTTACGGCGATTTGTGCTTTCTCACACAGTTTAGAGTACGAAACGGTAGCCGAAGGGATAGAAACCGGTACTCACGATGCGATATGTAAAGAGGTAGGAGTGACACGTTTACAGGGTTATTATTACTCTAAACCGTTACCTGTAACAACGTTTGAGAGTCAATACTTTTACGCTTCGTGAGCGAAGGAATAGGTTAAAGTTGTTGAGTCACCTCCAAAGGGTTGATTAAAAGCATATTGTGCTGAGAGCGTATTTTCGTTTCTTGTTTGTGAGTGGCTGACTCAATATTGAGGAGAAAGAAAAGAAACTCATCAAATGATGCTTTTTTTCATCTCAGTTCGGGTTGCTAGAAACGTTTCTTGATCTTCCACTACAGTTTTGACTGTAAACTGTAGTAAAATTACGCTAATTTGTTTTTATACCGATTTATTTTGAATTGAACGAGGTCAGTCCTATGTCAGCTAAGAAGCCAATGGCTCTAGTGATCCTTGACGGTTACGGTTACCGTGAAGACAACCAAGACAACGCTATCGCAAACGCTAATACGCCAGTATTAGACGGTCTTATTGCTAACCAACCTAACACGCTAATCTCGGCTTCTGGCTTAGATGTAGGCCTACCAGATGGTCAAATGGGTAACTCTGAAGTGGGTCACACCAACATCGGTGCGGGTCGCGTGGTATACCAAGATTTAACGCGTATTACTAAATCAATCGCAGACGGTGAATTCGGTCAAACTGAAACACTCGTGAATGCTATCGATAAAGCAGTAAAAGCGGAGAAAGCAGTTCACATCATGGGCCTTATGTCTCCAGGTGGCGTTCACTCTCACGAAGATCACATCTACGCAGCCGTTGAAATGGCAGCAGAACGTGGCGCAGAGAAAATCTACCTACACGCATTCCTAGACGGCCGTGATACGCCGCCACGTAGCGCAGAAAACACATTGGCTCGCTTCCAAGAGTTGTTCGCTAAGCTAGGTAAAGGCCGTGTGGCTTCGCTTATTGGTCGTTACTACGCAATGGACCGTGATAACAACTGGGATCGCGTTCAAGAATCTTACGACCTACTGACTCAAGCAAAAGCGGAGTTCACATTCGACACGGCGGTTGCTGGCCTAGAAGCGGCTTACGCTCGTGACGAAAACGATGAGTTCGTGAAAGCGACGGAAATCAAAGCGGAAGGCGAAGAGTCTGCAGCTATTGTTGATGGCGATGCGGTTATCTTCATGAACTACCGTGCCGACCGTGCGCGTGAAATCACACGTGCATTCGTACCTAACTTCGACGGTTTTGAGCGTAGCGTATTCCCAACAATCGACTTTGTGATGCTGACTCAATACGCAGCAGACATCCCACTGCTTTGTGCATTCCCACCGGCTTCTCTAGAGAACACTTACGGTGAATGGCTATCGAAAGAAGGCAAAACGCAGCTACGTATCTCTGAAACAGAGAAATACGCGCACGTGACGTTCTTCTTCAACGGCGGTAAAGAAGACGAGTTTGAAGGCGAAGAGCGTCAGCTTGTTGCTTCTCCAAAAGTAGCGACTTACGACCTACAGCCAGAAATGAGCGCACCAGAGCTAACTGAAAAGCTTGTTGCAGCAATCAAAGGCGGCAAATACGACGCTATCGTTTGTAACTTCCCTAACTGTGACATGGTTGGCCACACTGGCGTTTACGATGCAGCGGTTAAAGCGGTAGAGTCGCTAGACGAATGTCTGGGTAAAGTAGTTGAAGCAATCAAAGAAGCCGATGGCCAACTGCTTATCACTGCTGACCACGGTAACGCGGAAATGATGGTAAACCCAGAAACGGGCGGCATCCACACGGCGCACACTAACCTACCTGTTCCACTTATCTATGTGGGTAGCAAAGACGTTGAGTTCAAAGAAGGCGGTAAGCTGTCTGATCTTGCACCAACGATGCTTTCTCTGTCTGGTATTGATATCCCAGCAGAAATGTCTGGTGACGTGATCGTTAAATAGTCAGTAGTTAAATAGGTGTTTGTCTCAGCGGCTCACGTTGAGCTTTAACGATTTTGAAAGCCCGCACTTCAAAAGTGCGGGCTTTTCTATAGATGCGAGTAAACGGGATTCGAAGAGCTTGAAGGGCCAGTATTGGGTTAGAAAAACATGCAGGATATACAAGTAGGGGATAACAGAAGGGCACGACCTTAAAAAAGACGAAAAGAACAGCCTTGATAAATATCGAAAGGGTGACATTGCTTGAATGATTAGGTAGCTTAAGACTCATACTATACTTATCTTTTACCTTATCTCTAGGCTGTTTATATGAACTCAAACCCAGACCGCTGGAAGCAACGACTGCAAAACTTAATGAAAGCGCAGCAAAGGCTTGAGAGAGCATGCTCACAAGATAGCTACAATGAGTTAGAGCTCGCTGGGTTAGTACAAACTTTTGAATTTTCTTTTGAGCTGACATGGAAGACCCTTAAAGACTTACTTGAGTTTGAAGGGTTTGATGTGGCTTCGCCGAGGAGCGTTTTTCGTACCGCCTTAGAAGCTAAGCACCTATCTTCGGAGCAGTGTGAGATCATGCTTGAAGCACTCATAAAACGAAATTTATTGTCTCACACCTATGATGAGAAAAATGTCCTTGAAGCTCAATCACTGATCTTAGAGTCATTTTCACCAGTGATAGGACAAGTCACACTCTATTTAACATTGAAATGTGACCAAGAGGCTAAATGTGCTCAAGAGGGGCAATGCGAACAAGAGGTTAAATGTGATCGATAGTTATTTGGTTAAACCAGACTCTGTAGGCCTTAAGCCTCATCAGTATCAGCTGATTGAGGATATTGTTTTGAATCATGCCTTAGTCATTCATGCCTGGGTATTCGGTTCTAGAGCCCTTGGAACTTATAAAGATAACTCCGACATCGATATTGTTATCGAGGGGGATGGGATTTCGTTAAGTGTCGTCGCAGGCTTGCAAGATCGTTTAGAACAATCGTCACTTCCCTTCAAGGTTGACTTGCTCGTTAAACATAGAATTACATCGAATGAGCTACTTGCCCATATTGATACTTATGGAATTAAACTCAAATAATCGAGCGTATTTTTGTTAGCGTACCGATGATGTTGATTATTCAACCGATCGTTTACGCTTTGCCAGTTTATCTCGAATCTGAGAGTTGGAATTTACTCGGCCATGTTTTTCATCATCAATAGAAAACGACAATAGTTTCATTAGCGCTATCGCTTCATCTCTACGCTTTCGATCTACAACCGAACGCTCAAAGTCCAACAACCATTCTTTGCGGCTCATGCCGCCGGTGTAGCCCGTTAATGTACCGTTCGCTCCAATCACCCGATGGCAGGGGACAACAATGCTAAACGGGTTTTTACCGTTCGCACCACCGACCGCTCTTACGGCTTTCGGGTTATCCATTCTTTTTGCTTGTTCACCGTAGCTGATGGTTTCGCCATAAGGGATACTGGTCAAGGCGTCCCAGGCTTTGCGTTGGAAATCGGTACCTTTGGGTTCTAAAGGTAAGTCAAAGCTGGTGCGTTGGCCTGCAAAGTATTCGTCCAGTTGGCGAGCGGTTTCAAGGCATAACGAGTCGGGGTTTTCAGTCAGCTCTAGTTCGGTATTGAGATGGTCAATTTCAATGATTGCATCGCCATTGCTTATGATGACCATTTTGCCCATTGGCGCGTTGTAGAGTATTTTGTAAGTGGTGTCTTCCATGTCATATTCCTTCTTCTAGTCTTCTAGTCTTCTAGTCTTCTAGTCTTCTAGTCTTCTAGTCTTCTAGTCTTCTAGTCTTCTAGTCTTCTAGTCTTCTAGTCTTTTATCTGCTGTTACTTTAAAGCCTTTCGTATTTCGGTTACTCGCATTCCGCATTGGCTTGAGCTCTAACACGAAGCGCAAAGCAATACCCGGATATACCACCCAGAACATTGCCGAGTGCTAAACCAATAAACAGCCCCTCTACGCCGTCGATTTGGCTGCCTATCCACGCAAAGGGTAAGGTAAACACAAACAGACGCATGAAGCTCCATTGGAAGGCTTTAAGTGGTTGATGCATGGCGTTCATGCCGCTGATCAACATCATCACAATGCCTTGGAACCCATAGCTAAAGGGCACGACTAGCAGGTAATGCCACAATATGCCTCGCACCGACTCTTCTTGAGAGAACAGGGCGGCCAAAGGAATGCTCAGTGGCACCATCATTAAGAAGACCAACCCTTGGAATAATAGGGCAAAGCGCATGCTTAGAAACAGAGCCTTAAAACTGCGCTGAGGGTTGTTTGCACCAAAGTTCTGCGCCATGAAAGGCGTAAGAGCCGAAGTAAGAGACATCAACACAATGATAAGAATGGACTCAATACGCTGCGCTGCGCCATACGCCGCCACGGCTTCAGTCCCTTGCTTGGCCAACATCATCATGATGATAGCGCCAGCAAGTGGGTTCAGAGCGTTAGACAAAGCCGCTGGTGTGCCTATTTTTAGGATTTTTCGCCAGTCACTGACGATGTTTGTCAGCTTAGGAGGCGCAAGCAGTTTTTCTCGCACCATCAATACGTAGAGTGAGCCACACAAAGCACCAAACCAACTGAAACCACTGGCAATCGCAGCGCCTTGAATCCCCAGTTCAGGAAAAGGCCCATACCCGAAGATGAGTAGCGGATCTAAAACGCCATTGATAAGGCCAGCCAGTAGCATGATCTTGGCGGGCGTTTTTGTATCACCGGTCGCTCGAATCGCGCTGTTGCCTGCCATGGGAATGACCAACAATGGGATCGCGAGATACCACACCGACATGTATTCCGATATCAGCGGCAGCAACTCTTGCTTTGCCCCTAACAGGGTAAACATAGGCTCTAAGGCGATAATGCCTAGCGTAGACGCGCAGCCGACCAGAAGCAGAGCCAGCAATAAGCCATGACAGGTAAAGCGTGCTGCATTTTGTGCGCTGCCTTGGCCAAGCAATCGACCGATACATGTCGATAAGCCAATACCAATCCCCATGGTGATGCAGTTGATGGCAAAGGTGACTGGAAAGGTAAAACTCACCGCTGCTAAGGCTTGAGTTCCCAGCAATGAGATAAAGAAAGTGTCGACGAGGTTAAACATCAAGATCGCCACCATACCGAATATGGTCGGTATGGTCATGGTACGCAATGTACTCTCAATAGGGGCGGTTAATAGCCCGTGTTTATCTTGCATGTAAAACGCCGATTGAAACTAAAACCGTAGGATAAACAGATGCGGGATACGAGTAAACGAAAAGCAGGGAAAGATGAGGGGTGAGAATCTGCACTTTAGCTCACAATTTTTTCGTTCCCCCCTTGGGATTCATCACATTGTCCCCAACATATTGTTTGACCCACGCTAATCGTGGCAACTATCAAAATTTAAATGGAAATTATCAGGAGATAAGACCGATGAATATCCGTCCTCTACATGACCGAGTTATCGTTGAGCGCCAAGAAGTTGAATCTAAATCTGCTGGTGGCATCGTTCTAACTGGTTCTGCCGCAGAAAAATCGACTCGCGGTATCATTCTAGCTGTTGGCAAAGGCCGCATTCTAGAAAACGGTTCAGTGCAACCGTTGGACGTAAAAGTTGGCGATACCGTTATCTTTGCTGAAGGTTACGGCACGAAAACTGAAAAAATTGACGGCAAAGAAGTTCTGATCATGTCTGAAAACGACATCATGGCGATCGTCGAGTAACTCGTACTCCGACCTAATCAGACGGCTTCGTTTTAAAATCATGGTGCTTGGCTATATATCGTGATTCTGTCATTCCTGGAAGGGAATATAGATCAAGCCGATTGGTGACCGGAGAGCTTCACTGAAGGCTGATTCGGTATGACAAAAATGAAGCGCTAACCATAACAAAGAATTTGAAAGGAAATTAAGATGGCTGCTAAAGACGTTAAATTTGGTAATGACGCACGTATTAAAATGCTAGAAGGTGTAAACGTTCTGGCTGACGCAGTAAAAGTAACACTAGGTCCTAAAGGCCGTAACGTTGTTCTAGACAAATCATTTGGCGCACCGACTATCACTAAAGATGGTGTTTCAGTTGCACGTGAAATCGAACTTGAAGACAAGTTCCAAAACATGGGCGCACAAATGGTTAAAGAAGTGGCTTCGCAAGCGAATGACGCGGCGGGCGACGGAACAACAACAGCAACAGTATTGGCTCAGTCGATTATCGCTGAAGGCCTAAAAGCGGTTGCTGCGGGTATGAACCCAATGGATCTTAAACGCGGTATCGACAAAGCAGTTATCGCGGCTGTTGAAGAGCTGAAGAACCTTTCTGTTCCATGTGCAGATACGAAAGCTATCGCGCAAGTAGGTACTATCTCTGCAAACTCTGACGCTACAGTGGGTAACATCATTGCTGAAGCGATGGAAAAAGTAGGCCGTGATGGCGTTATCACTGTTGAAGAAGGTCAGGCTCTACAAGACGAGCTAGACGTAGTTGAAGGTATGCAGTTCGACCGCGGTTACCTATCTCCTTACTTCATCAACAACCAAGAAGCGGGTTCTGTTGATCTAGAAAGCCCATTCATTCTTCTTATCGACAAGAAAATTTCGAACATTCGTGAGCTTCTTCCGACTCTAGAAGCAGTAGCAAAAGCATCTCGTCCACTTCTTATCATCGCTGAAGATGTAGAAGGCGAAGCGCTAGCAACTCTTGTTGTGAACAACATGCGTGGCATCGTGAAAGTAGCGGCTGTTAAAGCGCCTGGTTTCGGTGACCGTCGTAAGTCTATGCTACAAGATATCGCTATCCTAACGGGCGGTACGGTTATCTCTGAAGAGATTGGCCTAGACCTAGAGAAAGTAACGCTAGAAGACCTAGGTCAAGCTAAGCGTGTAACTATCACTAAAGAAAACTCAACCATCATCGATGGCGCGGGCGAAGAAACAATGATCCAAGGTCGTGTTTCTCAAATCCGTCAACAAATCGAAGATGCAACGTCTGACTATGACAAAGAGAAACTTCAAGAGCGCGTAGCTAAGCTAGCTGGCGGTGTTGCAGTAATCAAAGTGGGCGCTGCAACTGAAGTTGAGATGAAAGAGAAGAAAGACCGCGTTGAAGATGCACTTCACGCAACTCGCGCTGCCGTTGAAGAAGGTGTGGTTGCTGGTGGTGGTGTTGCACTTATCCGCGCTGCATCTAAAGTTGCTGGCCTTGAAGGCGACAACGAAGAGCAAAACGTCGGTATCCGTGTTGCACTACGTGCAATGGAATCGCCTATCCGTCAAATCACGAAGAACGCAGGTGATGAAGAATCTGTTGTTGCTAACAACGTTCGTGCTGGCGAAGGTAACTACGGTTACAACGCGGCGACTGGCGAATACGGCGACATGATTGCAATGGGTATCCTAGATCCAACTAAGGTAACTCGCTCTGCACTTCAGTTCGCAGCATCAGTTGCTGGTCTTATGATCACAACAGAAGCGATGATCACTGACAAACCTCAAGATTCAGCTCCTGCAATGCCTGATATGGGTGGCATGGGCGGTATGGGTGGTATGGGCGGCATGATGTAACCGCTTTCCATTAAATAAAACTCATATAAGAAAATGAGAGAAGGCTACCGTGTTGACACTAATGTTGACCCCTACGGTAGCCTTTTTGTTTGTGCTAGGTATGTATCTTTATTCATTCAACTTAAGAGCTATTGCTCTTGTAACTCTATACGTGGATTATTTTTTAGGGGTAATGCTGTGCGGTCGGTATTAATAGGTAAGGCTCAGCCCCATGATACAGCTTCAGTATGTACATGGTTAAACGTTTCTCCTTGGTGTTCTCGTAGACTTTGGCGTCCGCACGATGTCTTTTATGTGGGGTCAATGACGGTTGCGGATTTTGAGGTGGAGCCACGGCCAGATACTGACAAGTAAAACACCCGCTAGGATCAGAAGCGCCCCCCAAATAAAGCCGTTGTGCGCTTGTTCATCCAGAAGAAAAATACTCGCTATTACACCAATCACTGGTGTCATGAATGATAAAACCCCTAGTTGTGAGGCTTTGTATTTTCGGATAAGGCTAAACCATGCCATGTAACTGGCAAAGCTAACAAATAAAACCTGGAACAACATGTTGATTGATGCGTTGAAATTGAGTGAAAAGTGCAGCTGACCGGTAATGGCTGCATAACTGAGCAATAGCACACCTGCCCCACCAAGCTGAAAGAATAGTGTATGTTCTGTTGAAGCCAGCCCTAATCGAGTACAACGAACCACTACGGTTGTCGCCCCCCAGAGCAAGCCAGCGAACAGCGCCATAATGTCGCCAATTAACATATCTCTTAGATTGCTGTTGGCTTCATCTCGCGAGAAAAATGCGACGGCAATACCACAGAAAGCGATACCGATACCGAACCACTGCATTTTGGCTAGGGTTTCGTGTTTGTTGAATAATTGCAGGCCAATAGCAGCAAAAATAGGTGCGGTATATAGGAATACGGTCATATGAGAGGCGCTAGTATACCTCAAGCCTTCTGCTACAAATAAAAACTCTAACGCAAAAAGTGCGCCCACAACGACACCCGACAAGAGGTAGTCCTTAGATTGTTTCAGCGAATTCTTTTTTAAGGTCATCATTAACCACACCATTAGTGCGGCGAGGAAAGAGCGTCCCCCAATTTGTAATACAGGTGCGATTTGGTCGGCAATTGACTTAATGGCTGCTTGCTGTACTCCCCAAATAAAACAAATCATAAACATGGATAAACTAGCAGTAACATCGACATTAAGTCTTGAGTCGTTCATTAATACCTTCCTTGATAATTACAGTACTATTGTGGTCGCCGCCCAAAGGTAGGCTGAGTTGTTGAGGTGCCTAAATATGTTGCTCAATAGGAGGCAATTATCAGGCATATTGATGTCGCGTAACTTAAACTGCCCAAAAGAATGGTTTTAGGGGAGCGATTTAAGAGAAAGAGGGCTGTAGTCGAAGTCCAATAACCAACATAAAGGTCTGCTCTCTTAGGCTATTTTTTCAGATTAGGCAGTAAGGAGCAAGCAAGCTTTAAGTGAGTGATTGGTAAGTATGTATTGGTTCTCATGATCTGTTTGTATTATAGTTTGAATCTAGATACTCACTACTATATAGATGTGAGTGATGCAAAGCGCAGTCTCGCACTCGACGTTAATCAGTATAAAAAGAGATCATATGTTGGATAATTTATCAAAACTCACTATTAAAGCGAGGCTGGCTATTGGGTTTGGCACGACGCTTTTTCTTATGATGCTTTTAACAGTATTAGGTATTCAAAAAGTTAACTTCATCGATGAGACTTTGACGGAAATTACCGATGTAAACTCACTTAAGCAGCGTTATGCTATTAACTACCGTGGCAGTGTTCATGATCGCGCGATTACTATTCGTGATATTGCGGTAGCTAGGACCTCTCAAGAGATTTCTCTTCTAGAGCAAGAAGTTAAGCAGCTCGAAGCTTTTTATCGTGAATCTGAAGCTCAAATGAACCAAATGCGTTCGCAAGGTGAGGTGTTTACGGCCGATGAACAGCGTATTCTTGCGAAAATCGATAAGGTACAACAATACACCTTACCCTTGGTTGATGAGATTATTAGGGATAAGAAGTCCGGTACTGTAATGACCGATTCTATCCTTGATTCAGCCCGACCTGCTTTTATTCAATGGCTTGCTGCCATCAATGAATTTATTGATTATCAAGAAGAACAAAGCCAAAAGTTAACCTCTGAGGCTAGAATTGTTGCGGGTGACTTTCAACAGTTGATGCTATTGCTGACTGCGATTGCATTGACGATGTCGTTATTCGTCGGCTTTATTATTGAACGCAGTTTCAGAGCTTCTTTGGGTGGTGAACCATGGGAGATTTCTGAAATGATCAAGAAAATCTCTGAAGGTAATTTATCCCAACGCTTTATCAAACCAGAAGAGGCCGTTGGCATCTATCACTCGTTAATTATCCTTAATGATAAGGTGAGTACTGTCATTAAAAGCAGCCGAGGGATTTCAACACAAGTTGCCACGTCAGCTGAGCAGTTGACTGGGGTGATGGTTGATACCGCGAACAATGCTCAACATGAATTGACGCAAGTTGAGGAAATCTCTAATGCGATTAGCGAGTTATCAAGCACATCAAAAGAAGTAACATCAAACGCTGTTCATGCCGAGCAAGAGGCTAAAAAAGCGATTGATAATGTCTTTAAAGGTAACCAAACCTTAGAGGAGTCTATTGAGCTTACCCATAAGATTAATGACTCTGTAAAACAAACCGCCAGTATGATTGTCGATCTTAAAACAAATGCGATGGATATTGGTGAAGTGACGGCCGTGATCAGTACCATTTCTGATCAAACGAATTTGCTGGCCTTGAATGCAGCCATTGAAGCAGCACGAGCGGGTGAATACGGACGTGGTTTTGCCGTTGTTGCTGACGAAGTTCGTAACCTTGCATCTAAGACGCAAGATTCAACGAAGAGTATTCAAGATATTATTACCAAGCTTCAAGCTCAATCAGAAAAAGCCAATGACAACATGATCAGCAATGTTGAGCAGATCCAAGAGTCGGTGACATTGTCAGAAAATGTCCAACAATCATTCAGTCATATTGAACAGTCTGTGCAATCTATTTCTGAAATTAATACGCTAGTGACAAGCACTTCTCAAGAGCAGTTTAGTTTAACTGAGCGTATAGCATTGAATACAAACAATGCCTTTGACCTAGTGAACCAAAATGTATCGGGTATTCATCAAACTCAACAAGCGGCCAAAGAGTTATCTCAACTGGCGGTAGAGCAGAAAAAAGAGCTGGAGTTTTTTAAGGTCTAGAGAAGTTAACTGAAGATCTAAAGAAGGTAACTTAGGATCTAGAAAGCGTAACTGAGAAGATTGCTGTATGCGATACTTAAGTAGACTGCGTGAACTTTCATTGCCCTTTGTTGTTTTTTAGGCCTATATTCAATAGTACAGTTATGACATTGATTTAACATGGATAGCTGTTGAGCAAAGGATAATAAATGCTTGATTGAAAATGGATTAATCAAGTTAACAATAAGTCAGTGGAGACTTCCCAATGAAAAAACTACTTTCGGTACTTGCTGTTTCTGCAGCGGTCATGGCGCCAGCAGCATTTGCTTCTTCGCCTGTTATGTTTTCAACGATCAACGGCTTTAACGCACCAGATTCTGATGCGGTTGGTGGTGTGCGCTTGGCTTTACTTCACGGACAAGTAAACGACCTTAAAGGTGTCGATCTTGCTATTGTTGGTATGTCTGAGACGCAAACGACGACAGGTGTAAACTTGGGTATTTTTGGTGCGCATAAAGTAAACCAAGAAATGACCGGTGCTTCACTGGGTATATTCAACTGGAACCCAGGAAAAACCACAGGTTTGAACTTGGGTGCCGTTAACATCACTAACGATGTGAAAGGCGCGAACGTGAGTTTTGTAAACTACTCGGAAGGTGACACTCTGGTTGATGTTGGTGCCGCAAACCTTTCTGAAGTGTCTACGGTTCAGGTTGGTATCTTCAACAAAACTAAAAAAATCGAGGGCGTACAAGTTGGTCTGATCAACTGTGCTGACAACGGTTTCTTCCCGTGCTTCCCGATTGTGAACTTTGCTAAGTAAACTTGAGAGCTGTCGCTTTATAAATCGGTAAATTCGTAAACCGGCAGCTAAAGGGTTTGCTCCTTGTCTCGGTAAGTGAAGTTTTATTCAACGCCTAAACCTATGTTTGGGCGTTGTTGTATTTACGACTTCATACGACCTTTTCTCTTCCATTTTTGATGCACACCACGACGCAGGCTCTGGAAGCTGTTTTCTACCTTATCGACACCAAGCAAGATAACCAGCGCCATTAGAGTGATGATAACAGACTGAGATAGGTGCCCTAAGGCTATCATCATCCCCAAAGCCGCCAGCACCCAGATGATCGCGGCAGACGTGACGCCATGAATCTTACCATCCAATGTCATCATTACTCCTGCACCAAGAAACCCGACCCCCGTTATTATCTGACCAAGCACACGGGCTTGATCGAGCGTGTTAGGAGATAAGCTAATCGCCATGGTGAGAAAGAAATAAGTACCGCTGATAATCAAAATTGAGGTTCGTATTCCAACGGGTTTACCGCGGGTTTGTCTTTCGATTCCGATTAACGATCCACATATCATACATGCAGTTAAACCAGCCCAGCTAAAGGGGGCAAGGTTGAGAGTTTGTTCTATAAATTGTGGCATATCACCCCTCCTAAAAATTTAGAATAGAGCCGAGTATGCTAATAATAGACCGGACGATCGAACAAAACCTTTTTGTCTTAACGATTGATAAAGGTGACTTAAAGTCTAGCAGCCGTCTGTTGTTAAGGTGAAGCTAGGGGCATTTTTCTTTTGTCGCTTCTTGATATTTAAGACGATAAGAAGCGACCATTGCTCGAGATAGAGTTATTCAATGTGCAGATCGAGTGGTGTCTTACTGCTGCGGCCGCCGATCTCGCGAGTTAACTTAGGCACTAGGTAACCAGAAACTTCAGAGATTAACCCCCTAAAATGGGCCTTTGCTTCTTCATCGGAGATATAGAAGTGAGCGGCGCCCTGAACCTTATCAAGAACATGCATATAGTACGGCAAAACACCGGCATCGAATAGCTTTTCGCTCAACTCTTTCAGTGAGTTAGCGTTGTCGTTGACGCCTTTTAGCATCACGCCCTGATTAAGCAGAGTCGCACCACTGAGTTTCAACTTATGGAAAGCTTGTTTGAGCTCCACGTTGATTTCATTGGCGTGATTGATATGGCTGACCATGACTACATTGAGGTGAGTTTGAGCTAACAATTGGCATAGTTCATCAGTCACTCGAGCAGGGATCACAACCGGTAATCGGCTATGAATTCGAACCGTTTTCACATGCGGGATCTGTTCGATAGCATGGATAAGCCATTCGAGTTCGCTGTCCTTGGCCATCAAAGGGTCGCCACCCGATAAGATAACTTCGTTGATCTCGGGATGTTGAGCCACATAACCGAGGCTGGTTTGCCACACAGACTTAGAACCCTTGTTGTCTTGATAAGGGAAATGGCGACGGAAGCAGTAGCGGCAGTTTACAGCGCACCCCCCTTTTACAATCATCAGTG